>JADJEE010000002.1:1800000-2100000 GCA_016709225.1 Deltaproteobacteria bacterium
CCGGTGCCTGCGCGCGTGCAGTCGTGCGGTCGGGCGCGATCGCCGGTGGTGCTGCGCTGACTCGACCCACGCCATACCATCCGTCGTAGTTGCCGTCCTTCGATGGCGCGAGATGGATCCCCGCCTCCGCGGATGCCACCCGCACCTCACCGACGCCGCAGTGCGACGCATCTCCATCGACGCAGGTCCATGCCGACCCGCCGTCGTAGCGGGCGTCGAGCGAAACCACCTCGACGCCGGCGGTGACCAAGAACCCGGCCATCCAACCGCGTCCAGGAAAGTCGGGAAGCTCCCCCCGTGCCCCGTGCAGGTTGCCGACCAGCGCGACGATGGCAGCGTCGGGTCGCTGCTTGCGCAATGCGGCGAGGTTCTCGGCCATCCGCCGGTCGCGCTGCTCGGCGGACTCGAATCGATCGGTGTCGAAGCCGACGACATCGACCGCCGCGTCGTGGCTGCGCACGCGATCGAGCAGCCCGAGCATCGCCACGCTGCGCCGACCGTCTTGGTACTCGGCGGCCCAGAATGGCTGCGCGAGCAGCTCGCCTTGCGCCGCGTCGCCGCCGTCACTGGCGAGATATCGCGTGAGTGCAGCCGTGTCGCTCTCGGGCACCTCGAGCGCCAAGACAACGTTGCCGCGGCCGGCCAACTCGGTCACGACGTCGCCGACGAAGGCCGGGAGTTCGCGCGTACCGTGCATCTCACCGAAGACCACGACGGCACCCCGCTCGAGCGGAGGCAGAATCGCCGCAGCTGCCGACGGCGCGGCAGGTGGACGCATGCTGGCGTCATGACCGGAGCGGGCACACGCGGCGACGAGAAGCGTCGTTGCGACGATGAGGCGGACTTCCATGCGGCACGACAACGTCGGGCGCAGCACGGTCATATCGGCCCCCTCGCCCAGAACGCGACCGCATCGCGCGTCGCGCGAAGGCCTCGAAAGTCGACGCGCCGCACGCATGCTCGTGTACGATCGACGTCACGCGCGTGACGCTCGTGGCCGACTCGTTGGTACTCGCGATGTTCGTCACCGCATCGCATGCGCATGCCGAGCCGGCAGAGGGTCCGTCGATCTCCTGGGTCGCCCCGGCCGCGTGCCCCGGGGTCGAGCGCCTGCGCGGTGCGATCGAGCGCCGGCTCGGGCGTCCGCTCGCCGATGACGAGCTGCGGCTCTCGGGTGTGGTGGCCAACGACCTCGACGCGTGGTCGGTGACGCTCCAGCTCGCGACGGGCGATCGCACCAGCACCCGCACGCTCGCCGCGGCCGACTGCAGCGCGCTCACCGAGGCCGCGGCACTGATCGCGGCGGTGTCGCTCGACGCAGTGCAGGCGGCAACCATGCTCGAGCAGGTCGCGCCAGCGGCTGCGTCGCCCTCGACATCCATCGCCCCGCGTGACGTGTCGGCACCGGTGGCCCCGCGCGCCGCGACACTCGACGACGACGACCCGCCGCGGCAGCGCCGGACGCCGACGATCTCACTCGCGTTCGCCGGCGGTGTGGGCGTCGGCGCGACCCCGGCGGTGGCCGCCGCCGTGGTGGTGCAGACCGGTGCGTGGTGGCGTCGAGGCGGCCTCGCGCTCGGTGGTCACTGGCTGTCGCCGCGGACGGCCGCGGTTGCCGGCGGCTCCGTCACGGTGCAGCTGGGCACCGCAGATCTGCGCGGCTGCGGTCGCTTCACCCGTGGCGCCATCGACGTGCCGCTGTGCGCGGGCGTCGAGCTGGGCGCGATGCGGGGCCGCGGCAGCGCCGCGCCGTCGTCTCGGACGCGGGTGGGGCTGTGGCTCGGTGCCCTCGCGAGCCTCGAGCTCTGGGGGCGCGTCCATCGCAACCTCGACCTCGGGATCGCTGCCACCGCCAGCGTCCCGCTGCAGCGACCGTCGTTCCAGCTACGGAGCCCGGGCCCCGCGGTGGCCGTGTTCGCGCCGGCACCGGTGGTCGCGCGGGTGGTGGCGGGAATTCGCGTGATGTTCGGCCGGCGGTGACGGAACACCGCCCGAGCCGGAGAGGACTAGGATGATGGTCCAAGGTGCCCGACTTCGAGCACTTCTACCGTGAGCACGTCGCCTTCGTGTGGGCGGCGGCGCGACGCTTCGGCGTCGAGCCGGCGCTGCTCGATGATGTCGTGCAAGAGGTCTTCCTCACCGCGCATCGGCGGCGGCACGAGCTCGACTGGGAGAGCTCGCCGCGCGGATGGCTGTGGGCGGTCACGCGCAGGGTCGCGTTCCGCCACCGTCGCACTGCGGCCCGCACCGCGAGGCGCCACGAGCTGTTGCGCAGCCACGCCGCGCAGCCCCACGAGCCGCAGCGCGATCACGACGCGGCGCGGGCGCTCGAGCGCATGCTCGCGGGGCTGGAGTCGACGCAGCGCGAGACCTTCGTGATGTCGGAGCTGCTGGGCATGAGCGGCCCCGAGATCGCGGCGCGCCACCGCGTGTCGGTCAACACGGTCTACTCGCGGCTACGACTGGCACGCACGGCGCTCGAGCGTGCGGCGAGCGATGAGCTGCCGAGAATGGTGGCCTCGGCGCGGGCCCACGACCGTCCCGGCGATGCCGACGAGCGACGCATGTGGGCCGCGATGGCGCCGATGCTGGGGCACGCCGCGGTGGCCGCGGGCACCGGGGTCGGTGCGGGCACGTCATGGCTGATCGCCGCGGTCGCTGCGGCGGCCGCGATCGCGATCGGGCTGCACGCGCCGAGCGGCCGCGATGCGGCGACGACCCCGGCCGAGGCCGTCCTGCCGCTCGCGCCCGCCCTCGACCCCACGGCGCCCGAGCCCGCGACGCTCCCCCGCGTGATGCCGCCACCGCCCGAGCCGAGCGCCACGCCGCAGGCGGCCGTACGACCCACGCCACGCCCCCGCGAACCACAGCGCGCCGCCGCGATCGAGGCCGCGACCGCAGCGGCGGCGCAGGACCAGCCGCCCGAGCCCGCGCACGACCTCGCGGCCGAGCTCGCACTGATCGACGAGGCCACCGCCGCGCTCGCGCGCAGCGACCCCGAGGCCGCACTCGCCGCGCTCGACCGCCATCGCAGCGCATTCCGCCACGGCCAGCTCGCCGACGTCCGCGACAGCACCCTGGTCGCAGCGCTGTGCGCCGCCGGTCGCACGGAGGATGCGCGGGCACAGGACCAACGGCTTCGACGCGGCAGCAGCTCGGTGGCGACCGCCCGTCGCGCCCCATGCTGGTGAATCGTCGAAGCCGGGTGACGGATCGACGACCGCCCGGAGAGGACTCGGACATGATGATGAACGCGCGTTGGATGGTGTGTCTGGTGTGGGGTGGATTCGCGACCGGCGGCTGTGTGCTGGCCAAGGACATCGGCGGCAACCCGGGCGACGAGAGCTCGGGCGGCCAGGCCAGCTCGAGCGAAGGCGGCAGCGCCGAGGCGAGCAGCAGCAGCGGCGGCGCACAGGTGTGCCCGCAGTCGGAGGACTTCACCTGCAGCAGCCCGCTTCCGTGCGACGGCGTCGTCGAGTGCGGCACGTTCGGCTCGGGCCTGGACGCGCAGGGTTGCCCGCGTCCCCGCTGCGGCGACGCCAACCCCTGCGACGACGGCATGGTCTGCGTCCGCCTCGGAGACATCGGCAGCTGCAGCTCGAGCTCGACCTTCTGCGAGGACAACGAGCTCGGTGAGTGCAGCTGCGGCGGCACCGACGATTGCAACGCCGACGTCTCGATCTGCATGCCACCGGAGGTCGCCTTCCCGCAGGCGTGCGCGATCCTCACCGACGAGGCCAGCTGTCTGGCCGCTGGCTGTACCGCGTGGGTCGCGACCGCATCACCCGAGTGGAACGGCGACGCATGCCTGTGCGAGGGCACCGGCGGCACCTGTGTGTGGTTCCCCGACGGCGAGCCCGAGCACGCCGGCGACCAGATCTACCTCACCGTCTTCGAGGAGCGCCCGCGCTTCTTCTTCGATGCCTGGGTGACGCCACCGTACGGGTGGATCACGTGCGCCGACGGCGTCAATGACGTCGAGGAGTGTCAGTGCAACGACACGCCACCCATCTGCATCTGAAGGCGCCGTGCGACTACGAAGCGCTCGACGACCACGCGGGACCGCTCGGGCTCTCGTCGTAGCGGAAGTGGGTATCGAACGCCTTGCTCAAGGTCCCGACGGTCTCCTTGGTGCTGCTCGCACGCGTGGCATCGACGGCGCCCTTCCACACCGATGACGGCACCGGGAGCTGCAGGGCGGCGGTCTCGATGTCTCCGATCTGGGTACCGAGGTCGCTGCCGAGCGCCGCACCGAGGAACGTATCGGTGACCTTCATGCCGAGTCCGTAGGCCAGCGCGGCCTCGCGGTCGCGCGCCGTCTCGACCGCCTTCACCACTGCGAGCGAGCGCAGGTGCTCCATCGCTTCGTCCTTGCCCGGCCGCGGCGGCAGCTGCACGCCGAGCCGCGTGGCCGCGGCACTGGCCTGCGCGTGAGATGCGTCGGCCTCGCCATCGGAGCCGAGCAACGCGAACACGCAGGCCATGCCGAACTTGCGCCCCGCGGCGTACGCGATCTCGGCGTCCGTCAGCGCCGCCACCGGTGCGGGTGAGGCGGTCGGGACCGTCGACGAGGGCGCAGGCGCCGGATCGGAGAGGCCGAGCTTCTCCTGCAGCGCATCGCAGCCGGGCAGCAATAGGAGGATCGCGAGGGTGAGCGAGGGGATTCGCAGCGGCATCTCGGACTTCAAGACGGGCGGCCTGCCCACCTGATCACGAACGGCGCGCGATCCCCTTCGGGGCTGGGCGAACCGCCCGGTGGTTCGCCCAAGCGCTGCGCAGTTCGCCTCGATGATCCCCCGACGCTCGCCGCCGAAGCACCGAGATCGCGGGCTCCGACCCATGTGGCACGTCGCATGCTCCTACGCAGCCCGAGCCGAGAGCCGTGTCGTCGTCCCGATTCTCCAAGGCGACGAAAAACCTCACCCCTGCCGCAAGCACGTGGCCGTGGGCATCGGGGCGGCGACACCGTTCTCGGCCATCTCGTCACACCGCATCGACGCGGATGCGGGTCTGGCCGACGAGCAGCTCGGCGCCGTAGGGCACCACGTCGCCCGAGCGCAGGCGCAGCCAGGTGCCCGCGGCGGCACCGAGGTCCTCGAGGGTCGCGCCGCGCTCCTGCTTCACGATGCGGCAGTGCAGCTCGCCGAGGTACGGATCATCGGGGAACTGCACGTGGCCCTCGCTCTGGCCGAACGAGACCTCGGCGTCGTCGATGGGGTAGCTGGCCGCGTTGTCGTCGACGGAGAGCATCACGTCGACGCGACCCCAGTAGCCGGGATCGGGGCTGCCGAGGGTCGGAGCGCGGCCGCTGCCGCCATCCCTGCGACGGGCGGTGTAGCGGATGAGCTGCTCGCCGAGCCGGAAGTGATCGCCCGAGCGCAGCGTGGCGTGGCCGTACACGCGGACGAACACGCCGTTGGTGGAGTCGAAGTCGTCGACCACCACGCCGTCGGGTCGGAAGCACAGCGCACCGTGCTCGGCGTCGACGTAGGGATCGTCGGCGAACGGCGACGTCGCCGAGCGACCCAACACCCACGAGCCCCCCACGCCGTGCTGGTAGCTGGCACCCGGCTCGCCATCGATCAGATAGCGCCCGAGGATCGTGATGCACGCGGCGGTCGCAACACCACCGGCGACCGACGCCTCGCCGGCGGGCACCATCATCATCGCCTGCGGCGTCGGGGCCGGGGTGTGCACCGGCAGCCGGGTGCGCGGCTGGGTGTTGCCGCGATCGGGGTGCAGCAGCACGGGACGCTCGACCACCTGCGTGCCCGTGGCTGCGGGCTCGCGCGCGACCGGGTGCGCGACCACCTGCGTGCCCTCGGGCGCCGCGATGCCATCGGGCGTGCGCAGCAGCTGCTGCGCGACCTTGGCGGTGCTGGTGATCGGCATCGGCTGCCGCGGCACGTGGGTCGCCGCCACGGTCTGCTCACGGTGCGTCGGCGGCAACGCGTCGACGTCGAGATCGAGTCGACCTTCGATCACCTCGCGCACGACCTCGTCGACCATGTCGATGACGGAGGTCGAATGCCCTACCGGGGCCACGGGGGCCGGATTCGAGGAGACCGTGGTAGCGGTCGACTCGACCCCGGGACCCCGGTAGGACGATTCGGAAGTGAACATGCGCGTGGGACCGTCGCCGTCCGGCTCGTCGTGCACGAGCTCGGCGAGGCGGAGGTGCGAAGGGGCGGCGGGCGCAACGAGATCGATTGGTTCTGAGGCGCGCACGGCGACGGTCCGGTCCATGTCCCCATGACAAGAGCAACCCGTGTGCCCCCCGAAAACGCGAGCAAGCACGGGCGAGGTGGTACGACCTGGGATCACCCGGCCCGCCGGGATTGCCCAAGTCGGGAAGGCGGTCGCGCGAGCGCTGCCCAACCGCGCCGGCGAGGGCGGCCGCGCCGATCGCGGCGCCGGAGGGGGACCGCAGGCAATCTACGGCGACGGATCCCAGTTCGGATCGTCTCGTCGATGACCCTGCGCAGGACACTGCTGCTGCTCGCCGGGCTGGTGCTCGTGGCCTCGCTCGGGCTCGGGTGGTGGTGGTGGAGCCATCGCGACTTCACGGCCGAGGTCGCGTCGCGTCTGTCCGAGGCACTCGGTCGGCCCGTGACGATCGGAAGGATGGCAATCGACCCCCGCGGCATGATCGACCTGTACGAGGTCACGATCGCCGACGTCGCGCCGTTCGAGGGCACACAGCTGCTGCACGCCGAGCACATCGATCTCGAGGTCTCGTTGTCGGCGCTGCTCGATCGCGAGATCGTCGGCGTCGTGTCGGTGCAGGCGGTCGAGCTGCACGTGACCAAGCGTGACGGCGCGACCAACCTCGCGGGCCTGCTCCCCCGCCGCGGCGCATCCACTGGAGGCGTGGCGCAGGTCCACCTCGACGTTGCATTGCACGACGCGAAGCTGCGGATCGAAGACGCCGATCGCGGTGAGTCGCTCGAGCTCGAGGGCGTCGACGTGCGAGCCCTGCTCGACAACCGCGACGACGCGCCGCAGGCCGAGGTCGCGCTGGAGATCGACCGCGTGAGCCTGCACGGCGTCACGCTCGATCACGTGGTGGCGACGGCACGGGCCAGCCGAGACGCGGTCGCACTGCAGGATCTGCACGCGAGTCTCGGTGAGCACGGCACACTCGAGGGCCACGGTGAGCTGTTCCTGCGCGGCGATCGCAGCTGGCGCTTCGCGATCTCACTCGCCGACGTCGACCTGGCCGGCGACGTGCGTCCGTTGGTGTCGAGCCTGTATCCTCCGCTGTCCGCGAGTGTCGATGCCACCGCCGCGAGTGGCTCGCTCGGTGCCGAGCTCACCGTGAGCGCCACCGGGCTGCACTGGCCGCGCGTGCGCGAGAGCCTCATCGGCAGTGGCGTCGTACGCCTGCACGACGTGGCGCTCCCGGCCCAGTCGCTGCTCGTCGACCTCGCCGCCCTGGCCGGTCGCAGCAGTGATGCCGTGCACCTGCGGCGGGTCGCCATCGAATTCACCGCCGCGCAGGGTTGGATCACGCTGGCGCGCGTGACCACCGACGGCGAGCAGGTCGACGTGCCGTTGACGGGTCGCGTGGGCTTCGACGGCACGCTCGACCTGCGCGCCGACCTCATGCCGCTGGTGGCAGTGTTCGGCGGCGGGGCCTACCGCGCAGTGGCCCGCCACGCGACCTCACTGCCGGTGCGCATCGAAGGCACGCTCGACGCACCAAGGCTCGCCCCTCCCCGCGCTTCGGAGATCGGCGCCAGCTTGCTGGGCGGAGCGATCCGCCGCGCGCTCGAGCAGCCGTAGCAGAGATCAGGGCGAAAGCGCGGTCCGTTCGTTATGCTGAGGCCGCCCGATGGCCGCTGGCTTCGCATGGACCGCCCGCCTCGCGATCGCGATCGTCGCGCTCGGCGCGACCGCGTGCCTGCAGCCGCCGGCGGCCGCGACCGCGGCGGTGCGGCCGGTGGATCCAGCGTCGTTGCAGCGACTGCCACCCGCGCAACGTCAGGCGCACACCGCCGCGCGCGCCTGCGAGCAACACGACGCGGCCGCGTGCGAGCGGCTCGGCGGCGCCTACTGGGCCGGCTTCGGGGTGAAGCAGCATCGCTTCCACGCGCTGTCGCTGTGGCAGTACGCCTGCGATCGCGGCGTCGGCTCGGCCTGCGAACAAGCCGCCGCGGTCTACCTCGCCGGTGAGTTCGTGCCCCGCGATCGTGCGCGCGCCGTCGTGCTCTACGACCACGGCTGCATCGCGGGTCGTGCGACCGCATGCACCCGCTCGGGCGAGCTGGCCAACGCCGCCGACGCCGAGACACCGGCGCCACGCCGGGCCGCGAAGTACCTCCGGCGCGGCTGCGACCTCGGCGATCCGCAAGGGTGCCACCAGCTCGGGCTCGCGGTCATCGACGGCCGCGGCGTGCCGCGCGATCCCGAGGCGGGCATCTTGTTGCTGCGGGCCGCGTGCGAGGGGGGTGCGGCACTCGGGTGTCGCCAGCTGGCGGTGTTCCACGCCGAAGGTTCGTTCGTACCCAAGGACCCCGCGCTGCGCGACGAGCTCGCGCTGCGGGCGTGCGAGCTCGGCGACGGCCCCACCTGCACCGAGCTCGGCGTCGAGGCCCACGAGCGTGGCGACGACGCCACCGCGGCCGAGTTCTTGGTCGCCGCGTGCGAGGCCGACGACGCGCGCGGCTGCGCGTTGCTGGGCGACGCGCGGGCACTGGCGACCCCCGCCGACGGCGAAGCCGCCGGCCAGGCCTACGCGCGCGCCTGCCAGCTCGGCATGTACGAGGCCTGTGGTCGCGCCGCCGCATTCGTCGGGGCGGGCGGCATCGATGCCGAGCAGCTGCGGGTGCTCTACCGCACCGCGTGTGAAGACGGCGCGCTCGATGCCTGCGACTACCTCGCGGGCATGTACCAAGACGGCGTCGGTGGTCCGGCCGATCCGGCCGCGGCCGCGCGGCTGTACGACCGCGCCTGCGTGGCGCAATACGCCGACGCCTGTGTGCACCTGGCATGGATGGGTCGTCACGATCACGGCCGCGAGCCGCTGCGCTGGCTCGAGCGCGCGTGCGAGCTCGACGAGAAGGCGTGTCTGGTGCTCGGCGAGGTGCACGAGCGCGGCATGGTCGTGGGCTCGCAGCGCACCGCGGCCGCCGAGGCCTACCAGCGGGGCTGCGCGGCCGACTCGCCGGAGTCGTGCTACCGCCTCGCGTCGGCGATCTCGCGCGGCGTCGGGATCGCCCGCGATGAGGCCGCGGCCGCGCGGCTGTTCTTGGTCGCGTGCGATGCCGGTCACGCGGAGGCCTGCGCCTCGCTCGCGCTCGCCTACGACAAGGGTCGCGGGGTGCAGGCCGATCCGATCTCGGCGAAGTACTACCGTGCGATTGCCTGCGATCTCGAGCCCGCCGCGTGCAAGGCCACGCCGAGCCCCGGCGCGGCGAGCCCGGCCGGCGCTGCCACCTCGCCGCCCGAGCGCGCGCCGTGAAGACCGCGTGCGCGTGGCTGCTGGCGTGCGCGGGCCTGTGGGCCTGCGATCGCGGCACCGGCACCGCTGCGGCCCCCGATCCAGCGAACCCGGCCGCGCCGACGGTCGAAACCCCTGCCACCACCACGGTCGCCGCGCCCGAGCCCGCGCCGGTCCGCGTCGACGCGCCCCTGGGCACCCGCGGCGAGGTCGTGTTGGTCTCGTTGGGCGAGGTCGAGGCCGATCTCGTCGACGCGGTCGAGGTTGCGCTGCGCGAGCATCTCCAGGTCGACGTGCGACGGCTCGAGCCGATGGAGCTGCCCAAGCGCGCGTGGTACCCGAAGCGCAAGCGCTACCGCGCCGACGTGTTGCTCGAGGTGTTGCTCGAGCAGATTCCCGACGCACCCGCGACCACGCGGATCCTCGGGCTCACGGCCGTCGACATCTCGACGACGAAGGATCCATACCCGGACTGGGGCATCTTCGGGCTCGGCTACGCACCGGGCCAGGCCGCGGTGGTGTCGTCGTTCCGCCTGCAGCGCAAGGCGCGAGATCGACAGCACGTGCGCACGCGCGTCGCCAACACTGCGACCCACGAGGTCGGTCACACCTTCGGTCTGCCCCACTGCACGGAGCTACGCTGCCCGATGCAGGATGCCGAAGGCAGCATCGCCAACACCGATTCGGCGAATCCCGATCTCGGCGCGGCCTGTCAGGCCAAGCTCGACGCCGCGTTCCCACGCCGGCCCGGCCCGGGCTGATCACTGCTACATTCCGCGTTCGCACGGTGCTCGACGGCGACGACGCTGGCCGGCGGTGCATCGCGTGCGGCGTGCCCGATCGATGCTGGCGGTCGCTGCTACCTCGTTGATGCTGCTGACGGGCGCACGTGCGGTACCCGTGCGCCTCGAGTGGGACGCGCCACGCGAGTGCCCCGGCCACGACGAGGTGGTCGGCGCGATCGAGGCTGCGATCGCCGGCGCGCCGCCGCGCGAGGGTGCGATCGACGTGCGCGTGCAGGTCACGGCCTCGCGCGAGGGGCTGGTCGCCCTGCTCAGCGTGCGCGCGCCGTGGGGCAACAGCGAGCGCGTGGTCGAGGCCGACGACTGCGCCGAGATCGTGCGCACGACGGTGTTGGTCGCCGCGATCGCGGCCGACGCCATCGGCACGACCGACGACGACGACCAGGACGCCGCGACCGACGATGACGACCCGAACGTCGCGACCGACGCCGACACCGGCGCGTCCGCGGTCGAGGGCCCCACGACGCCGCCGCTCTCGCCCCGCACGACGCTCGAGATGCCGCCCGCTCCGGCGGTCGACGACGTCGAGGTCGCGCCGCCGGCCACCGACGCAACCGCTCGATCGGCGCGCGTGTCGATCCCGACGACGACGACACGCGCGACCCGGGGATGGCAGGGCAGCGCGCGCCTCGACGGCAGCTTCGGACTCGGCGTGGTGCCGGGCCCCGGCGGTGGCGCGGGCCTGGCCGTGGGTGCCGCGCGGCGCCGCGTGGCGTTCGGGCTCGCCGCCACCTGGTGGTTCGCGACCCGGACCGCGCGCACGGCCAGCGGCGCGTACGCGAGCGTTCGCATCCTCGCGGTCGCGCCGTTCGTGTGCGGTCACGTGCCGATCGGGCCGCTGGCGATGGGTGCATGCGGTGAGCTCGAGCTCGGCGGCGTGCGCGGCGTCGGGCACGACGTGCGGGGTCAGCAGCAACGCACCCAGCCGTGGGTGGCGATCGCCGCTGGGCCCAGCCTGCGCTGGGCATTCGCGCGGCGCTTCGCGGTCCAGCTCGACGTCGAGGGCTTGGTCGTGCCCTACCGCGCGCACTTCGTGATCGCCAACGAGGGCACGCTCTACCGCGCCTGGCCCGCGGCGTTCCGGACCCGGCTCGGACTCGAGGCACGATTCCCGTGACGGATCCCCGCGGCCGCAGGGAAGATGGGTCGCCGGGGGCCCGCGATCCGCAGCAACCCATGGGCGAGCACGCACTCGATCTGCACGCGACGTTCCGCGATCACCACGACTTCGTGTGGCGGTCGTTGGCGCAGTTCGGCCTCGCGTCGACCGAGATCGACGACGCCCTGCAGGACGTGTTCGTGATCGCGTACCGCCGACGCGCCGACTTCGACGGTCGCACCGCGGTGCGGGGGTGGCTGTACGGCATCGCGCGCAACGTCGCGCTCAAGCACCGCGAGCGCACCGCGCGTGGGCTCGCGCGCACCGCCCCGGTCGAGGCCGCCGCCGCGGCGGCCAGCGACGACGCCGTCGATCTCGAGCTCGCGCGACAGGAGGCCGCCGTGCTGGTGGAGCGATTCCTCGCGGTGCTGGACCTCGATCAGCGCACGGTGTTCGTGCTGGCCGAGATCGAGGGGCACTCGGCGCCCGAGATCGCGGCCATGGTCGGCAGCAACCTCAACACGGTGTACTCACGACTGCGCCTGGCCCGGCGTCGGTTTGCACGGGTGCTCGAGCTGCGCAGCGAGGACGCGCGGACGGGATGGGATCGATGAAGCCGCGTGACGAACCCCGTGAGTTGCTGAGCCGCTATCGCCTGACGCACCCGGGCCCTGGCCACGCGGCCGACAACTGGGCGCGCGTGCAAGCGCGCGTGGCCGGCGACCGACGGCCGGCCCCACGTGCCCGACCGCGACTGCAGTGGTGGACCGCAGGTGCCGCGCTGGCGATTGCCGCGGCGCTGCTGCTGCTGCTGCGGACGCTGTTGGTCGCCTTCTCCGTGCGACCCGCCGAGGCCGACGGCGCGTCGCAATCGGTCGATCGACACCTCGGCGATCCGACCGGCGGCACCGCGGTGCGAGCAGGTCCGCCGCTGCACGACGCACCGATCACGTCCGACCCGGCCACCACGGCGGCGGAGCCCGGCCGCGATGCGGGGACGGTCGACGCGATCCCCCCTCGGGTCAGCGCGCGCACCTCGACGCGTCCGCCGGTGTCACCGGCACCGGCATCCGACGGCGTCCCCGGCAGCGACGAGGTCGAGCTCATCGGCCGCGCCCGGCGGGCGCTGGCCCGCGGCGACCTCGAGGCCCTCGGCGCAGCGCTCGACGATCACGCGCAGCGCTACCCCGGCGGCGTGTTGGCGGAGGAGCGCCTCGCGTACGCAGTGCAGCTCGCCTGTCGTCGGGGCGACCGCGATCGCGACGACCTGCGCACGAGCTTCACACGGCGCTTTCCCGGTTCGCACCATCACCGTGCGATCCGCGAGTCGTGCGGTACGAACGGTGATTGAGCGGGACGTGACGGATCGCCGACGACGCGAGGAAGCAGCTGCGATGACGACGACGCGACGTCCCCCCACGACCTGGCTGCCGGTGACCCTCTTGCTGGGATGCGTGGCCGGCCCTGGCGTACTCGGCTACGGCGACGACGGCATGGGCGGCGACGCCGGCGGTGGCAGCTCGGCGGGCGAGTCGAGCAGCGGCCAGGTCGGCGACGATGGCCCGGCGTCCGCGAGCGGCGACGACGGCAGCAGCGACGACGGTGGCGTGACCGCGTGCATGCCGATCGACACCTTCGGGGTGACCTACACCGAACCGACCCTCACGATCACGCAGTACGACAACCTCGTGCACGATCTGACCGGGCTCTCGACGAGCTTCGCGACCGGTGCAGACCGGATGGTCGCGGGCTTTGCGGTGGGCTTGCCGCTGACCCCGGCGACCCGCGCCATCGCCAGCGAGGTCGCAGCCGCGGTCGATCTCGCCGCGCTGCTCCCGTGCGACCCGAGCACCGTGACCGGTGACGACGCGCAGGCCTGCTACGACGCCTTCATCGCCCCGTTCGCCCGCGCCGCCTGGCGTCGCGCAGTGGTGGCGGACGACCTCGAGGGCCCCAACTCCGCCTTCGCAGGCGCAGAGGACTTCGCGTCCGGCGTACGCGCTGCGATCGCGTCGGTGCTCGCCGACGATCGCTTCCTGCTGGTCGCGCAGGACGGCACACCGACGCCGGGCGACGCCGCACTCGTCGAGCTCTCGGCCCACGCGCTCGCGTCGCGCCTGGCGCTCTTCCTGTGGAACTCGGGGCCCGACGAGGTCCTGCTCGCGCTGGCCGACTCCGGTGAGCTGCTCGAGCCCGCGACGCTGCACGAGCAGGCCGAGCGCCTGCTCGCGGACCCCCGTGCGACGCGCATGGTCGACGACTTCCACACCCAGTGGCTCGGCCTGCAGTACCTCGCGGGGGTCCCGAAGGACGCGGAACTGTTCCCCAGCTTCGAAGCCGCCCGCGACGACCTGCGGCAGGAGACCTTGTCGTTCGCGCGGTCGGTCATGCTCGAGGGCGACGCGACGCTCGCGACGCTGCTCGACGCGCCCTACACCTACGCCAACGCCACGGTCGCGCAGATCTACGGCGATGACATCGTCGATCCCGCGCCGATCGGCGCCAGCTTCGAGCGCGTCGCGCTCGACCCCGCCCGCCGCGGCGGTGTGCTGACACAGCCGAGCTTCGCCGCGGTGCACTCGGCCGACGATCAGATCGGCTTCTCGCGGCGCGGCCTGTGGCTGCGCACCAACCTGCTGTGCACACCGGTGCCGCCGCCGCCACCGATCGAGACGCCGCTGCCAGATCCCTCGCCCGACGTGCACGGCCACAAGGAGCTGTGGCAGGCAGCGGTCGGCGACCCCGATTGCATGGGGTGTCACATCCTGTTCGATCCGCTTTCGTTCCCGTTCGACAACCTCGATCCCGTCGGCGCGTGGACCGACGTGCTCGACGGCGCGCCGGTCGACCCCAGCGGCACCACCGAGGGGTTCGACTTCGCCGACCGCGAAGACCTGGTGAACCAGCTGCTCGCAAGCGACGACGTCGCCGCATGCATGGTCCGACAATACGCCCGCTACGCGCTCGATCGCGATCTCGAGCAGGCCGATGCGTGCACGCTGGAGACCCTGCGCGAGACCCTGCGCAGCAGCGGCGGTGACCTCCGCACGATGATGATCTCGCTGGTCGACGCACCCATGTTCCGTCACGTCCGCAGCGAGTGAGCGGTCAGCCCACGACCAGCAGGCCTGCGTTGGCGGTGAGCAACACGTCACCGGACACCGTGGCCGAGAACCAATACTCGCCGGCGCCGGGAGGCGTCCACGTCGCGGTCCCGCGGCCGCCCATCGCAGCCGGCTCGGCGAGCGTCTCGAGGTGCTCGTCGTCGCCGGCCCACGGCACGCGCCACGCGTCGAGCGCAACCGTGGTGCCGTCGGCGACCCCGGTCAGCTCCACCACCAAGTCGACCGCCTCGCCCACCGCGGCGCTGCGGCACGACCATGCCACGGCTGCGATCCGTGGGCGCACGACCGAGAGCGGGGTCTCGGTCTTGGCCCACGCGCCGCCGGCGTGACGAACCTCGGCGACCAAGGGCACACATTCGACGTGCCCGGGCAAACCGACGATGCGATCGAGTGGCACCGCGATCTCGAGCACGGCCACCCCGCCTCGAACCGTCGCCTTGCTGCGCAGCAGCACGTCCTCGTCGCGCTCGCGCAGTTCCTCGAAGATCCACGCCTCGACGCTCTCTGCGTCGAGGCCGCTCGCGCGGACGTGCAGTGTCGCGGTCGCGCCGGCGTCCACGCTCGGCTGCGCCCACGTGACCGCGTCGACGCCGACGATCTCGAGCTCGTAGTCGTCGTCGCCGACGTCGTCGCGCCGCACCGTCGCGTCGCCGCCGAGCTTGCCGCGCTCGAGCTCGCCACGGCCACGATAGAGCACGTATTCGATCCCGGGATACGCGCGACCGTTGCCGTCCAGCACCATGAACGCGACGCGGTGGCGGGTCGCCAGCGACTCGAGCGGCGTGCTCTCGACCGGCGTCGGCCCGGCACTGCCGCCGACGCTCGGGCGCCGGGTACCGGGGCACTCCTCCCACGAGCGCCAGGGATCGAGGCCCTCCGGCGCTTCGTCGGCGCGGTGGAGCTCGTCGATGGTCATCGGGACCGCGAAGCGCACGTCGGCATCCGTCCACCACGGACGCGCGGCATCGTCGGTGTCACCCTCGCTGGCGCGCGCCCACGGACGTAGGTCGTCGTCGATCGCAACCATGGCGCTCACGGTGTCGCCCCTGCGGCCGGTGGTGTGCTGGCCAGCCGACGCACGACCGCGGCGAAGTCCGCGGTTGCCTCGAGCTGTTCGTTCTTGAAGCGGACCAGCGCCCTGCGCGAGGAGCCACCCCAATTGCCGTCGACGCTGGTGAGATAGGGCTTTCGCTTGGCGTCTTGCCACCGCGTGAGCCAGTGCTGCACCAGCAGGGCATCGATGCCCTTGCCGTCGCCGGCCGTCAGCAGATCGCGGGTCGCCGGCAGCTCGAGCCTCGCGAGCTCGCGGCCGAGATGCGACAGCACCAGGGTGTTCTTCGCGTCCGGCTTGTCGATCGTGCCGCTGGGCGCCAGCGCGATGCCGTGCGTGAGCAAGTCCGCAAGTGAGCGCGACGCAGCGCCGTGTAGCGCGAAGCCTTCCCCGGCGTACGCGATGTCGACCATGTACGTGTTCGCGTCGCCACCGACCGGCTCCGCGCGCACGTCGACTTGGATCACCTGGGTCGGCGCCACCGCCGTCAGCGGCAGCGGCCGCGCGCGACCGACAGCGTCGAGGCGGGCGACGAAGGCCGCGACATCCGCGGGCACGCTGGGTTGCCCGACCTCGAGCTGCATCGCGGGGACCAGGTTGGGCAACACCGCCAAGCGCACCAGCTCGGTGATCATCGCCGCGTCGACGGTGGGTCGACCGCGGGTCCTCGCCACCGCCTTGACCTCGTCCTCGAGCAGCGACATCGCATCACCGTCGACGCTCGGTCGCCAGCCGCCGGCCGGGATCACATGCTCGCCGCGTTCGCACGCGATGCGGGTGAAGCCCGCGGACCAGCCGGAGCGCCCGCCATACGTGAGGATGAAGCGCCACAACGCATCGGTGGTGCCCGGGCCGAAGCCTCCATCGGCGCGCTGGATCTTCCACTGCTCGCCGCGCGGCTCCTTCTTGCGCAGACATGGCAGGCCGACCGCGAGTATGCGCGCCAGATACAGCTGCAGCTTGCCGACGTCGTTGCCGTGCTCACCGGCACGCTTGCCCAGCAGGCGGGTCGCCACCGACAGCTCACCACGACGTGTCTCGGGCAGATCGCCCCCCGACACCGTCACTTCGAGCTTCGACGATGCATCGACGGCCGCACGCGCAACCACCTCGACCCGCACCGTCGTGCCGTGGCGCGCCGGCCACTCGCGCGCCGCAGGCAGCTGGAGCGCGGGTCCGGGGACCAGCACACGACGGCCGTCGGTACCGCCTGCACGCTCGACGTACGCGCCGTCGACGGGCAGGATGCGGAAGTCATTGCCGTCGAGCGCGAGCTCGATCTCGTCGGGCGGGGCCTTGGCCCACTGCAGGGCGATCGAGACCGCCACCACGTTGGCCGCCGCGTCGCCGAAGCGCCGGGTGTCGTCGGCGAGCAGGAAGCCATTGTCCGGCTCGACGCCCGCGAAGGGGGAGCTCGCCGGCATCACGCGCACGCCGGGCTCGCACACCGAGACCCGCGTGATCTCCCCGCGATGCAGCTTGACGGCCATGCTCGGCACCGCGACCTTCAGCAGCGAGAGCTCGAGCTCGGCAATGATGTCGCTCGCCGGCACCGACGGCAACGAGCGCCGCAGCAGGCCGTGCATCGTGAAGCGCACCTCACCGGCGCGACGGTCGGCAACGACTGCGATGTCCTTGTCGGCCAGGGCGAGCGTCGCATCGACCTCGTCCGCCGATGTGTCGGCCAGCTTCACCGTCAGCTCCACGCCGGTGGTGAGCCACTCGAGCAATCGTAGCGGGTGGTAGAAGTGGAGCTTCCCCGTGGGCAACCCCAGCTTCGCGGGGTCCGGCGGCCATGCCTGCTCGAGCGGCGGATGGGCGTGCCCGGGCCCCCCGCGATCGCGTGCGGTGACGTGCTCGGCCCACGGCTGCGTCCACTCGCACTCGTGCACGGCGACCAGCTCGGCGAGCTGCGCCGCGACCTCGCGATCGGCACAGAACGAGTGGAATGTCTCGGGGTTGTGCGCGCCGCGTTCGAGCTCGGCGCGCAAGCGTGCGGCGGCCGCGTTGGCACCCAGACTCGGGAGCGCCGCCAGCTCGGCGATCACTCGCTCGAACGCGGGGGTCAGCGGCTTGGCGTCGTGTTGCGCACCGAAGACGCGCCAGCGACCGTTGGCCGCGCCAGCGAGCACGTGCTGGTCGGCAAAGACCTCGAGGTGGACGCCGTGGGTTGCCGGCGTGATGTGTCCCGCACGGCCGATCGTTCGCTGCTCGAGGTGATGCCACGGTGGGCAGCCGAACTCCTTCACGTCGGCGTCGACCGCCGACGGCACGTCGACCCAGCCCGCGACCATCGCGTCGGAGAGCTCGCGCAGCCGCGCGTCACGGCGATCCCATGCGATGCCGAGGTCGTCCTCGAACTGATCGCCGCTGGCGCCCAGCACGACCTCGACGAGCGCGCCCTGGGCACCATGGGCGTCCTTGACCAGGCCGAGCGACGGCCACGCGAGGCCCTCCGGGAAGCCCTCGAGCGTGAGCTCCTGCTTGCCGATGAAGCGCCAACCGTGGCGCCCGGCGTCGAGATCGAACGCCAACACCAGTGCCTTCGCCTTCGGCGAAGGGCACACGCAACCGTCGCGACCGACCGCGAAGCCAGTCGCCCCGAGTCGCGCGACGGCGAGGCAGCTGTGACCACTGGCGAGGCGATCGCGGATGCCACCGCCGGCGTGGGTGCGCGCGGCCGCGAGCTCCTGCCGCAACGCGTCGAGGGCCTCGCGGGCCAGCCACACGCACGGCACCGCTGCGAGGTCGCCGCGACCATCGCGCTCGAGCAACAGCGTCGTCGGTGCGACGTGTTGCGTCACGGTGCCCACCGTGAGGCTGACGCCGCCGTCGTCGCGCAGGGTCGCGATCGACAGCTTGGTCGAGCTACCCGCCAGCTCGGCGGCCTCGGCCGCGCGATGCGAACAGCAGCTACGCGCGTCGACGACCACCGCGACCGTGGCATCGACGAAGACCTGCAGCGGCGCGCCGGGCACAGCCTCGCCGAGCACGATGCCGGCGAGCCCGTGGCTGGCGTTCACCGACATCACCCGCTGGCCGTCGTGAACGAACAGCGCGTGGGCGCTGCGTCCGAACTCACCCGTGCGTCGCTCGTCCTTCGTCGGCGTCGCACACACGCGCCAGCGGGTCTGCGGGGTCTGGGCACTTGCGTCGTCGACCGCCACCGCGGCGTGCTTCGCCGGCAGCTTGACCACGCCGGCCACCTTCGCCCCGGCGACGGTGAGCTCGACCCGCAGCGCGTGATCACGGGTCATCACCACGTCACCGCCCGCGGCCCCGAGCGCGTTGCGCTCGTTGGCGTCGTGGCTGCACACCGGCGTACCAGCGACGCGCGGCAGCGTGCCAGCGAGCTCGACCCAGGCCCCATCGTCGCGCTCGTCGAGCACCGCGAGCGACCAGTGTTGCGCCGCATCGGCATCGACGCGCAGCGCGAGCGCCTTGGTGGTCCAGCGCTTGGGCAGCTCGATGAACGCGCCGCTCAGATGGCTGCGCACGCCGACCGCCGCGTCGTCGGGGGCCGTCAGCGGCTGCGGCTTGGCCATCGTCCACGCCCCCGCGTGGCGCTCCGCGTCGCCGAGCGCCACCGCGAAGCGCTCGCCCACGCCGGCGACCTCGATCGCGCGTGCCGCGGGTCGCGGTCGATCGCTCGCGGACGGCCAGGCCGTGGCGGCCACGCTGTGCGCGACGTCGTCGCGGTCGAACGCGATCACGTCGAGCCCGGCCTCCTTGCGCACGCGCGCGTCGGGACGAGCGCCCGTCGGACACAACGCACGCAACAGCGTCTGCGCCCCTGCTGCGCCGCCTTCGAGGTGAACGAGCGCGCTGAACAGCAGCTTCTCCCCCGCGCGGCGGGGCGCCGCCGGTGGCACCAGCGCGAGGGCCTTGGGATCGAAGCGATGCCGCACGATGACTGCGCCGGCATCCACGCCACCCGCGACGCGTGCCGGAAAGCGCGCTGCCACGAGTTCGCCGCCCGCGAAGGGCAGCACGTCGACGGGTCCGTCGGCGGGCAGGTGGATGCCGTCGTGCCACGCTCGCGAGCCGCCGATCGGGAACGGCGCCTTGGCGCCCAGCAGCTTGTCCCATGCGCCCGCGAGCGCCACCTCGCCGGTCGGCGGCGCATCGGCTCCGCCGTAGGAGATCGGCAACCACGGCCCGCCGCCGTCCTTGCGCATGTGCACGCGCGCGATCGAGACGTACGCGCGTCCACCCGCGGACGCTTGATCGACCAAGAGTCCTGCGCGTAGCGCCGGCCAGCTGTTGCTGGCGCCCTTGTCCGCGCGGGCGGAAACCCCGGCGACCCATGAGCGATCCGGCCGCGCGCCGACGTGGCGCCATCCGCGGTGCCCGACGCCGCCGAAGTAGCGCGCTCCGCTGGGCTTGAAGTCGTCGCCGAAGTTGGCCTCGAGGCGCAGGCACAGCTGCGTCGCGGGGTCGTAGTCGACGATCAACCAGTTGTGGTGACCGCCTTGGATCACATAGATCTCGCCCGGCGCCAGCTCGAGTCGATCGTCGAGGTCGAGCAACTCGGCGACCCCAGCCTCGACGTAGGCGCGCGGCGGCCCGAAGCCACCATCGGACGCGAAGCGCTTGTTGGCGTTGTTCATCGCCCAGTCGTGCTGGCCGGCGCCCCAGCGCGAGCCGAACGCACTGCCGTGGGTCCGCAGCGCCGCACCGACCAGCACCGCTTCGACGAACATGCAGCAGTTGGTGAACCGATGGCCGTCGCGCCCGCGCATCGCGTCGGCGTTGGGCCCATCGAAGCCACCCGCGCCGTTGGCCTTTGCGAGCGCGAGCAGATCCTCCGGATAGCCGGCCTCGTCGGTGGGCAACAGCTTGTGCTCCGCGTACGCGTAGTCGTAGTCCACGAACAGCGCGGCGACGTCCCAGAAGTGGCGCGGGTCGATGTCGAGTTCGCTGGCCATGTCGTCAGCGCGAGGGCTCGAAGGGTTCGATGGGCACGTACAGACGGGTCGATCGACGCAGCAGCCCGTAGCGCTCGATCGCGACCTCGAACACGAACTCGTAGCTATCGCCCTCGACCTCGAGCGGGGCTCCCAGTGCCTGCTCGGCGAGATCGAGCACGTACTCGCCCGACCACTTGCCACCACGGATCGTTCGCGAGCCGGCGAGCGTGCCGAGCACGTCGTCGGGGTTGCCCTCGTCGCTGTCGTCCTCGAGCAGCGTCAGCGTGATGGGCGTGTCGTCCGGGACGTTGCGGGTCTCGACGTGCAGCCACAGGCTGTCGCCGGGCCAGGCGCAGCGCTTGGACCAGAAGGCGCGCGTGATCGCCGGCGGTCGACGGATCCGCAGCACGGCATCGAGTTCGGCGGCGTAGCGCATGGCCACCCGTTGAGTGGGGGCCACCCGGGATTTCCGTCACGCCGGCGGCATCGAGGCAGGATCGGGCGCCAGCGGCCCCTGACGCCCGATCCCGACCATCCGGCGAGGCCAGGGCGACGGGCGCCGTCGAGCGGCTCTGCTACGATGCCGGCCGTGAGCGGGCATCAACGCAAGACGCTGGTCCAGCGCCCCGAGTGTCGCATCGAGCGCTGCTCCTGCGGCGTGTACCACGTGAGCGTCGGCGCGATCACGATCCGCCTGGCGCAGGCGCAGCTCACCACGCTGTTCGAATCGCTCGGGCTCGCGCTCGCGCCGACCCTCGACGGCGAGCGCGACGACGAAGATCCCCCGGTCCACTGACGGGCGGCATCACGCGATCCACGTCTGCGTCGTGGGATCCCAGCGCTTCCAGGTGTCGCCGAAGCGCTGCTGCAGGAACTTGGTGCCGGCGTCGACCCGGAATTGCGTGGTGGCGAACAGGCCGTCGAGCCCGGGGTCGTCGTAGTGCTGCACCGCGACCACATCCTCGGCGTGGGCGTGGAAGGTCACCTGCAGCGCGAGGCCGTCGGCCTCGACCACCGCGTAGCCGTGCGAGGTGACGTCAGCGTGGGCGAGGTGGGGGTTGGGTCCGTCGGTGAGCTGCAGCAGATCGCGGATCGCACCCGCCAGCTGGCTGGCGCCCGAGACCATGCTGAGCACCGGATCGTCTTCGACTTGGTTCTGCAGAAGGCGCTGGAAGGTGGTCGAGCTGATCGAGCTGGTGACGAACTCGAGGACCGAGCGCGAGGGATCATCCCGCACCGCCGGCGTACCGGCGAAGAAGGCGTGGATGTCCCCGGTGATCGCGACCACGCCGGGCACGTCGGACAGTACCCGCAGCAGCGCGTCGCGGCGGTTGCCCATGCCGTTCCAGTCGTCGACGTTGATGTGGAAGACGCGCTGGAACGAGGGCGGCACCGACAACAGCCGTAGATCGATCTGCAGCGGCATGAGGCAGAACTCGTTGCCCCACACCTTCCAGGTCGCGTCCGAGCCCTGCATGGTGTCGAGAAACCACTGCTCCTGCGCGTCGCCCATGGCCTGCTCACTGGCGCCACCGGAATCCTGCCAGCGCACGGCGGCGAGCCGCGCGAAGGCGTCACGCGCGACCAGGTAGCGCGAGCCGATGCGCGACCACAGGCTGCCCTTCATGAGGTTGGCCCAGGCGTAGCCGAGGGGCAGCGTCGCGAGCATCGCCTCGTCGATGGCCGCGGGCGCACCGAGCTCGGCGACGACGTCGTTGATCCACGAGGCAGCGATCGCACCGCTCACGCGATCGCTGGGATAGCCGGCCGCATCAGCGGCCTGCACCAACGCGTCGCGGTAGATGCCGCCGGCGAAGGTCGCGATGTCCTCGACGTAGGCCCCGGCGTCGTCGGGCACGCCACCGGAGCCCTCGAGCTGCGCCTGCGTCAGCACCACCGCACCGGGATAAGCGTCCTCGGGCACGAGGTGGTCGGAGCGGCGTGATCGCAGGTCGGTCAGCACCAGGTGCACGTGACGACCGAACCGGAAGTCCCGCCAGATGCGGATGTCGTCGGGCGGCGCGACCGCGGGGTCGTACTCGAAGCTGGGGTCGCCGGCGTAGTCGACCGGCATGTACTCGAACCACGCGAGGTTGGCATTGCTGCGCCGCTGCACGTCGGTCTCGTCGACGCGACCGTCCTGATAGGTCGCGGTCGCGCCCCAGCAGTCGTCGGAGAACTCGTGGTCGTCCCAGATCGCGAGCATCGGCAGCTGTTCGTGCACGCGCTGCAGGGCGGCATCCGAGCGGAACAGCCGGTAGAGCTGGCGGTAGTTGTCGAGCGAGCGCGCAGCCTCGAAGCCGCCGTCGCCGGTGCGATCGACCGACAGCACGCCCGCGGTGTCCTCGAACACGACCTCGCGCCCTTCGCTGCCCTGCTGGAAGCCCGCGTCGCCGGCGGTCTCGTAGATGTAGTCACCCAGGTGCACGAAGAAGTCGAGCTCGGGCTGCTGCGCGAGGTGGGCGTAGCCATTGTAGTAGCGACCGCCGTAGTCCTGGCAGGCGACGAATGCGAAGCGCACCGGGCGATCGGCGTCGACCGCAGGGGCGGTGCGCGTGCGCCCGATCTGGCTGGCCTTGAGCTCGCCATCGACCTCGGCGACGAAGCGGTAATAGTAGACCGTGTCGGCCTCGAGACCGGCGGCGCGCACCTTCACGCAGTGGTCGTGGTCGAGCGTGGCCAGCACCCGGGGCGCGCGATCCCACTGCGCGCGCTGGCGCAGCTCGACGTCGCGGTAGAGCTCGAGCTCGACCTCGACGTCGCCGTCGTCACCCGTCTCCACGCGAGTCCAGAGGATCACCGCGTCGGGCTGTGGATCACCCGAGGCAACCGACTGCGGGAACAGCTCGGGCGCCGGTACGGCCGCGCGCGGTTCGCCCGAGCCGCACGCCACGCTGAAGCCGCCCACGCTCGCCAGGGTCGCACGCAAGAACTCCCGCCGCTGCATCGCCATGGTCCACCGTTGCCCTTGCAAGAACGGCGAGGAGCATACCCCCAAGCCGCGCGGTTCGTGTTTCAATCACGCGACATGGAGCCCCGCGACGCAGGCGCTGCCCCGCCGCCGATGCGGCCGAACACGCCGCGGATCGTGCACGGCCCGCTCGGCGACGAACCGCAGTCGGTCATCCGTCGTGCGCTCGCGGTCCTGATCGCGCTGGGCTGCCTCGGGCTCGACCTCGCCTGGCCGGGCACGATCACCGGCATGCTGGCCGAGTTCGCGATGTTCGGCCTGTTCATCGGATTGCTCGCGGGCATGCTGCGGAGCCGCTCGATGCGGGTGCGCCGACTCGCCAGCGCGCTCGTCGGCGCCGACGCCATCATCTTGCTGACGCTGTTCGCGATGTTCATCGCGCGCGGCTACATCCTTTCGCAGCAGTTCGGTGGTCCCAGCGACGAGTACGACAAGGCCGCCCGCATCTACGACGTCGTGTTCCTCATCATCGGCGCGCTCCAAGGCTTCTCGGCAGCGATGCCCGAGCGCCTGGTGCGGCTCGCACTCAAGCTCGCGCAGCGCCCGGCGATGATGCTCGCCAGCAGCTTCGCGGCGATGATCCTGGTTGGCACGCTGATGCTGACGCTGCCGGTCTCGGTGGAGAACGTCTCCTACGTCTCGTTCGTCGATTCGCTCTTCACGGTGACCTCGGCGGTGTGCGTGACCGGCTTGACGGTGAACGACCCCGGGCTCTCGTACACGTTCTTCGGCGAGTTCACGATCCTGCTGTCGATCCAGCTCGGCGGCATCGGCATCATGACCCTGGCAGCGCTCACGCTTGCGTTCGCCCGCGACACCGCGCTCGCGACCCAGCTGCGCTACGCCGCGATGCTCGACGCGCGCACGCTCACCGACCTGCGCACCACCGTACAGAGCATCGTGGTCGGCACCCTGGCGATCGAGGCGGTCGGCGCGTTGCTGCTGTACCTGCAGTTCGACGGCGACCCGCGCGTGCAGGGCTCGGCGCTGTGGCTGGCGGTGTTCCACGCGGTCTCGGCGTTCTGCAACGCCGGCTTCGCGCTGTTTCCCGGCAACCTGACGCCGTTCGCCGACGACTTCGGCGTGCAGGGCGTGATCATGGTGCTGGTGATCTTCGGTGGCATCGGCTTCCCGGTGATGCGCGAGCTGGTGCTGTTGGTGCGGCTTCGTGTCGCCCACCGCCTGACCCGCGGACGACCGGATCAGGTCGCAGTGCCGCTGATGTCGCTCGCCACGCGGGTGGTGCTGTGGACCAGCGCCGCCTTGATCCTGGTCGGCATGGCCATCACGCTGGCGGTCGAGTGGCGCAAGGGCTTCGTGCACCTGAGCGTGCCGCAGCGCTTCCTCGCGGCGCTGTTCCACTCGGTGTGTACGCGCACCGCCGGCTTCAACACGGTGGACGTCGGCGCCATGGCAATGCCGACGTTGCTGTGGACGTGCGTGCTGATGTTCATCGGTGGATCGCCGGGCTCGACCGCCGGTGGCATCAAGACCACCACCTTCGCGACCCTCCTGGCGACCCTGCGCGCAGAGCTACGCGGCCACGAGCCCGTGCTCGGAAACCGCGCCATCGCCCCCGAGGTGTTCCGCCGCGCGACCGCGGTGGTGTCGATCTCGGCCGCGATCGTGCTGGTGGCCGTGACGCTGCTCAGCTTCACGGAGGAGCACGACTTCATGAAGCTCCTGTTCGAGTCGGTGTCGGCCTTCGCGACCGTGGGCCTCTCGACCGGCATCACCGGCTCGCTGACCGCGTTCGGCAAGCTCGTCATCGTCGCGACCATGTTCATCGGCCGCTGTGGTCCGCTCACCGTCGCGCTGGCGGTCGCCTCGGCCGAGCACAGCAAGCCACCCTATCGCCTGGCTCGCGAGAGCCTGCCCATCGGATGAAGGAAGACCCATGGCCAAACGCATCCTCGTGATCGGACTCGGACGCTTCGGGGCGGCCGTCGCAGAGGCGCTCGCCCAGCACGGCTGCGAGGTCGTCGCCGCCGACAACGACATGAACCACATCGACGCGATCAAGAACCGCGTCACCTATGCGCTCGAGCTCGACGCGACCGACGTGAACGCGCTGCGCTCGATCGATCCCACCAGCTGCCACGCTGCGGTGGTCGCGGTCGGCGAGCACTTCGAGAACGCCGTGCTCACGGTCGCGGCGCTGCGCGAGGTGGGCGTGCAGACCATCATCGCCCGCGCGATCTCACCACGACACGGCCGTATCTTGATGGCCGCCGGGGCCAACCGCGTGATCGAGATCGAGGCCGAGATGGGCCGCGCGCTGGGCCGCGAGCTCGCCGGCGGAGCCGACCTCGCCAGCCAGGCGACCGCGACGGTGCTGCACGCCGCCGGTGTCGCGCCCGCGGGCGCACCACCGCCGGGCGCGATGCCGCCGCCCGGCGGGCCGCTGCCGCGTTAGGGCAGCGGACTAGCGCTCGCACACGCGGTACGTCGTCGCGCCGCCGTCGAAGCAGCTGACCGACTCGACGCACCCCCACCAGATCCAGTCGACCGAGCACACCTGGCAGACCTGGCTGTGGCCGATCCAGCCCGTCAGCCTGCAGGCCATCAGCGGCTCGTCGTCACTGACGAGTTCGTCGGGGAGCGAGGCGCTCGGCGGCACGTCGGTGTCATCGCCCGGCGCGGGGACCACGAATTCATCGTCGAGCCGCACGACCTGGTAGTCCTCGGCGCCGACGTGGTCGGCCAGTTCGGCCGCGAGGTCCTGGAACTCGGCGGTGTCGTCCGGGTCGGCGGAGCAGGCACCGAGGCCCATCGCAAGGGCAAGGGATGTGAAGCAGATGATTCGCAAGGAGGTGGAGAAGAGGCGCATGTCAGTGTGGACGGGGGAAGGCCCGAACTGATCACGAACATGTTCGAGGACGAGCGAGCACACCGCCGCGCGCGTCAGGGCAGCGGGAGCCAAAGCCGAACGTTGCGATCCTCGGGCGTGCCCTCGCCGGTCAGCTGCCAACCCGAGGTGAGATCCGTGATCGCACGCAGTCGCCCCTCGGTGCCGAGTGCATCGCCGTCGAACGCCAGATCGAGCGCGACCGAGGTGAGGCTGATGAAGCCGTTGTCCTCGTTGCGCAGCTCGAGCACGCGCATCTCGTGCGGGTGATCGGCGATCGCCGAGGTGATGACCTCCCAATAGGCGTGGCCGCCCATCGGCTCCACCGCGATCACGCGGTGGACGTGCGAGTGGCCACACAGGTGCGCGATGACGTTGTCGTACTCGCCGAGCAGGGCCTGGAACTCGTCGGTGGTGAGCGCATCCGGCTGCACTGCGCCACCCACACCGCCGCCGTCGCCGAGCGAGGTCGAAGCATGGTGGCTGGCGACGAACACGAACTTGCCGTCGTCGACCGCGGCGTCGAGCGCCGGCCGCAGGAACGCGTCGACCTCGGCCTGCCGTACGACCCCCTCGGCGCCGCCGGTCTGCGCCGCGGTGTCGAGCGCGATGAAGCGGACGTTGGTGTCGGGCACATCGAACACGTAGTTGGCCTTGCCCGCCGCGATTGCGTCGTCGGTGACGCCGTGACCGTCACCGCTGGCGCGAACCAGCTCGAGCAACGCCCCGCCGTCGAGCAGCGCACGGTTGTCGTCGGCGGGGATCGGGCCCATCGTGGGCGGTCCACCCGGCATCGACCAGTCGCGCGTGAGCGCATTGACGTGATCACCGATGGCAGCGTCGGCCCGCGATGCGATCGTGAAATTGCCCTGCACGAGCACGTCGTGGTTGCCCATCACCCAGTACCACGGCACGTCGAGTCCGACCGGCGTGAAGCGATCCTTGGGATCGTTGGCCTCGCCGGGCACGGGATCGTCGTCGATGCCGGAGTCGCACTCGACCGCGCCGACGCCGTCGAGCAGCTGCAGGAACCACTGCACCTCGTTGGTCTGCGCGTTGTCGGCGTTGTCGCCCCCGAGGATCACGAAGTCGAGCGGATCGGCCGCGTGCACCGCGTTGATGGTGCGCGCGGCGGCATTGACCATGTGGCAGGCGTAGGCCTCTTGTGGTCGGAACGCGCCCGCGGCGGCGCCGGGACTGTCGAAGCCGATCAGGCGCGTGGGCGACTCGTCGTCGGCGAGCTGGGTGTCCGCCAGATGCACGAAGCGCGCGACGCGGGCCGCCGCCGCACCGGCCGCTGGGGGATCGGTGCCGTCCATCGTGACGTCGACGACGTCTTCGCCCGGCGCGTCGTCCTCGTCACCGTAGCCATCGACGATCATCTGCTCGAGCTGGGCGGGATCCTTGGGGTCGTTCTCCATCATGTCGGCGATCGCGTGCACCGGCACGCGTCGCACCTCGGTGGTCAGCAATGCTTCGTCCAACGGCGGCAGCGGCTCGGGCAGTGGCTCGCCGGTGGAGCTGCTCGACTCGCCGCTGTCGGCGACCCCGGTCGTGGTCGTGGCATCGCCCGACGAGCTGTCGGCCGCGGCGGTGGTGACGTCATCGCCGGTGGTGCCATCGCCGGCCGCGGGGTCGTGCTTGCAACCGAGGCCGATCGCCAACAGGGGGAGGACGCCAAGCTGCAGTCTCATGCTCGCGCTAGCGTAACGGCAGCGCGTCGAACCTGTCACGGTCGCGTCGCGCCGAGCCGCACCGCGCGGACGCGCGCCGAGAGCAGCAGCGGCGACAACGGTGTCGGCGGCGGTGACTCGGCCGGCGCGGCGTGGGCCGACGGCGGGGGCAGCGGCAGGCTCGCCGCGGTCGCGTACGCGCTCGCGAGTGCATCCCCGTAGGCCTCGGCCTGTCCACCGCCGTTGTAGCCGCGCGCGAACTCGACCCACCGTAGCGCCCGGAGATCCCGCAACAGCTCGCGGCGCCGGTGGATGTACCCGGTGGCGTACTGACAGTAGTCGAAGAAGCCGAGCACGTGGGCGCGCTCGTCGGCCTGGAACGCGTCGTACATCGCTCGCTCGCTCTCGTAGCCGATGAGCCTGCGGTTGCTGATCAAGATCTGCGGCCCGCCGATGCTGATGCACGACAGCGCGTCGGCGTCGCCCGCGAGCTGCCGCGCGAAGGCCAGTACCTCGTACTCGCGACTCTGCTCGCCGTGGAAGGTCTGCCACGCCGCGCTCGGATCGACGCGGAAGCGATGGTTCTTCCACGACGAGCCGCCGACGCCGGCGTGGCCACCGTGCTGGAAGCTCGCGTCGTAGGCGGCGACGTGTTCGCGCCCCCAGCGGTTGTAGAGGAGGTGGTTCTCGAAGCGGATGATGGCCTTGCCCGACGTGTGCGCGGCGCCACCGCTCTCGACCTTCCACACTGCGAGGACCGCGGGGATGGGGATGCCGGTCTGCTCGTGGATGGCATACATGAGACCGCCCAAGCGATTGAACGCGCGCGCGATCGCAGCCTTGCCGCTGGGCCACGCGTCGTCGATCGCGAGCGGCTGCGGAGGCGCCAGCGCGACCGCAGCGAGCTTGGGGTCGTCCTTGAAGTAGCCGCCCAGGTTGGTCCGCAGGGTCCAGCCGATCGTCGCGCCGGCGGGCGTCGAGACCCGCACGTGGGCGTCGTCGGCCGAGCGCTCGTCGATGCGCACGCGATCCCATCGAGGAATACGCCGGCCCTGCGAAGCGAAGGCCGGCGGGCCCCCGCGCACGACCGCGTCGGGATCGAGCACGGTCTCGACGTCACCGACGCGTGCCAGCGGAATCTCGCGATCGAAGTCGATCTCGGGGTCGTCGGGCACGTCGCCGTAGTCTCCGCCCTCGAAGATCGCGAGCTCGTCGGCCGCCAGGTAGGCAGCCACACGATCCAGCACGCCGGCATCGAGGTCGACCAACAGCGGCGAGTGTCGGAACGCGTCGATGCCGATGCGCTGCGCGTGGGCCACGATGGCGTCGAGCTGACGCTGCGACAGCGGAGTCTGCACGAGGCGACGCACGGTCGACTCGGTCGCGATCGCCTGCGCGCGGGCGTCCTGGATCACCGCTGCGCGCGAGGCACCCGCAACAGCCGCCGCGAGGCTTCGACCTGCGATCCACGCCAAGCCGTCGTGGCTGAGCGAGGGTTGCGACGCCGGCACTTCCTCGGGGTCGTCGACGTCGCGCAGCAGCTCGAGACGCAGCTCCCCGCGGCGCGCCAAGGAGAGGTCGATGGCCGGGCGTTCGAGCGTGGAGAGATCGAGCGAACCGCGAAACGTCTCGGGCGTGGCCATGCCCGCGCTAGCGTATCGGAGCCCGCGCGACGCGGACGCGCGCGCGACCTGACGACGTTCGGCCCGCGCCCGCGACCGTGGTCGCGAGCGTGGGCCGTTGGATCGTTCGCGCCGACGTACCGGCGCGCAGGCCCGAGGTTGGTCTCGGGAGACCCGCACTACTGGCAGGCGAGGTGGACGTCGATCACCGCACCGTGCTCGATCGCGCCGCCGCGTCCGACGAAGGTGAACGACGCCCGCTCGACGCCGCAGTTGCCCCGATCGTCGCAGCGCTGCTCGACCTGGTAGCCCAGCTCGATGTCGAGCACACCGAAGGCCGACAGCGGCAGCTGCTCGCCGGCGACACCGCGCCGATCACCGTCGACATCGCTCCACAGCACCAGACGATCGAACGCGGCGTCCGCGGGCGTGATGCGTCCGTCATGATCGTCGTCGAGCTCGGCGAGCGCCATGAAGCCCTGACTCGCGCGGGCGCCACTGGCCAGCCGCGTACCCGAGCCGAAGAGCTCGCGACCATCGCCGATGAGGCCGTCGCCGTCGCGATCGAGCGCGAGCCACGGCGTGGTGGCGGTGGGCCAGTCGGTGCCGAGGCACGCGCCCTTCACGTCGAGGTCGAACGCGGCGGTGCCGGTGGCGTATTCGGGTTCGCTGCGATCGAAGGAGAACACCAGCGGGGTGCCTTCTTCGCCGCCGCCGTTGCCGGCGCAGACGCAGCCCATGGGGTCTTCGCAGGTCCACGTCGGCGCGCCCTCGACCAGCTCGCAGTGCGCGAGCTCCCCGCTGCCCGGGCACTCCGAGATGTCGCCCGGGTTGCACGCCGGCGTCAGACACGGACCCCACTGCTCGCCATCGCAGTACTGCATGCCCTCGGGGACCTCGTCGCTGGCGCACGTCCGCGACACGCCGGCCGCGTCGCAGACCGGTGGCGCCTCGTTGCCGGTCGACGAACTTGCGTCGTCGTCGGTGTCGCCATCGGTGTCGTCGTCGGTGTCGCCGTCGGTGTCGCCATCGTCGTCGGTGTCGCCCTGGCTCGCCGAGGCCTGGTTCGACACCACGTCATTGCCGTCGTCCTTCTCGACATCGCACGCCACCGCCATCGAACCCACGCACAAGCCAACCATGCACACTCTACGCATCCAACTTCGCCTCCGCGCCCCGACAGGTGGGCGCCTTCGACCGTACGAGTGTCGACCTCGGGGCCGTCGATCGCTGGCGAGGGAGAAAAAAATCTCGGGCCACGACCGGGCGATCGCGCGCCCCTCGCCTCGTTGCGAGCCCGCGGGCTCCGCTGCTACGCTGGCTTGCATGGTGGGTATGGACGGGTGGAGTGGCCGAGGCCGCGGGGGCCGGCGATGGAGGCTGGGCGCGCTGGTGCTGCACTGTGCTCCTGTGGTCGCTTCGGTCGGCGCTTGTGTCGGCGCCGAGTCGGCGGACGCGCTGCCGGGCTCGTCGTCCGGTGGCGCAGAGGCGAGCAGCAGCGGTGGTGGGGTCGCGGACGACGCGTCGGGCATCAGTGCCGGCGACACCGCGGGTGCCGCCGACGACGGTGTGCCGCCGGGCTGCGACGACGGTAGCAACGGCTACAGCATGACCAGCGACACCGGCGGCAGCGCCGAGGACAGCGGCGGCGGACTGGGTGACGACATCCCCATCGGCGCGACCGTGTTCGCGGTGCGCGGCGGTGAGTTCGGGCCCGGCACGCTGATCGAGATCACCGACGTGGTCGTGATCGCTCCGGTGGTCGCAGTGGGCACTGGCAGCCTCTTGTTCGTACAAGCGGTGGACGGCGGCGAGTACTCCGGCATCTCCGTGCACGTACCGGCCTCGGTGCCGGCGGTCGACCCGGGCATGCGCGTGCGCGTCGTCGGCCGCGTCGCAATCGATCTCAGCTCGACGCAGATCGTCGTCGACGAGGTGCTGGGCGAGGTCGTCGACGATGGTGACGCACCGATCCCCGACGCGACCACGCTCGCCGCCGACGAGCTCGCGGCACCGAGCTCGGGGCCTGCGCCGTGGGAGAGCACGCTCGTGCGCATCGCGACGCCCACCGTCCGCGACGACGGCGTATGCCCCGGCGAGTTCGCCCTCACCGGCGCGCTGCGGGTCGACGATCTGTTCCTCGGCGCGCAGGCACCCTCGCCGGCGGCCGGGGCCACCTACGCCGCGATCACCGGCGTGCTGCGCTTCACCGACGACGACTTCGAGCTCGCGCCGCGCTCGCTCGCGGACCTCGAGATGTGATGGCGCCCGCATGCCGCCCCACGCGGGCGGGGGGCCGCGCCGCTCGAGCCGCTCACGACAGCGGTGGATCCCAGTTCGACGCCTCGGGCACGCCGGGCGGCGGCAGGTGAATCGGCGTGCGGACACCGAGCGAGCCGCCCTTGATGGTCGTGCTGCCGGTGATGCAGTCGACGCTGTAGTCGCGGGTGCCGAGCGCATCGTTGACGCTGGTGCTGCGAAACACGTGGGCCTCGAGGGAGATCGTCGACGTGCCGCGCGCGAGGCGTGAGCCGTCGAGGTAGCCCCACACCGTCACGACCTTCTTGTTCTCCCACACGCCGGTGCCGCCCTCGAGCTTCCACTCGCGGTAGACCACGATGACTTCCATGCGCCCCTGTCGCCACTCGTCGATCAGCATCTTGCCGGCCTCGTCGCCGCCGTCCTCGATGGTGAACGAGATGTGTCCTTGGCCCTGGCCGGCCTGGATGTTGCTGTCGTCCATGTCCACCGCACCCAGGTAGGCGTTGGTGAAGTAGCCGCCTTGGTGGTCCTTCAGCACCAGCGCGCCGCCGTCGGGGATCCACGCGCGAGTCTGGTCGTTGTCGTTCGACGGCATCGCGGTGAACACATGGATGGAACGCTTCTTCGAGTCGGTGCTCATGGTGTCTGTTGGGCTGCAGACGATGGGATGCCCCGGCGCGACTGCGGTTCACAGGGCGCGTTCGATCGCGCCTTGGCCTCACTCCCACCGTCGCAGGGACGCCGCATCACCGCACGCCAGCGGATCCGCGAGGTCCACGGCCGGCATGTGGCCGCCCACGATCGCGCCCATGGCCTGGCATGGACCCTGGGCGGAGGGGACCAAGCCCGTGAGATCCGGATCGGCTTCGACGGCGTCGAGATCGAAGCCGTAGGTCGCGCGCCACCCAGCCAGGTCGAATGCGCCCCCCGCCGCGCCGTAGTTCTCGGCCTCCGCGAAGCCGAACGACGCGGCGCCAGACTCGGCGTGATAGCAGTTCGCCGCCAGCGTGACACCAACCGCGTAGGCGTCGTGCAGCGCATCACTCATGTAAGGATTGAAGAGCACGGTGCGCCGCTCGCCGCTGTGATCGCTGCTGGTGTCGACGACGAGGTTGCGCTCGATCGCATTGTCGGTGAGATCGGCCCAGCCCTCGCCTTGCCAATCGAGCGTCGGCGACACGTAGATCCCCACCGTGGTGATCAACGTATTGGCCTCGATCCACTGATCCCACTGGTGCGTGGGACCGCCGAAGTCGATGCTCGAGATCCCGACCGCGCTGTCGACCACGACGTTGTGGTGCACGTGCGCGTGCGCCGTGCCGATGCCGACGCCGAACACGTTGCCCTCGAAGTAGCAGTCGTGGACCTCGAAGGTGCCCGCGGGTGTGGGGCTCGCGTGCTTGTACTTCACCCCGAACCCCGAGGACTGCGAGTCGGGGCCCTCGCTCTGGTAGAAGGCGCAGTGGCGGAGCTCGACCGCGCCGTCGTTCGAGAACAGCACCAAGTTGCCGCTGTTCTCGGTTTGGGTGCCGGCGGCGGCGGCGGTACGGTCGTAGTTGTCGGCGAACACGCTGTCGTGGACGACGACGTCGCCGCTGCCCAGGATCTCGAGCCCCGCGACGTTGTCGGCTGCGACGCCATCGGTGTCGTAGACGAGCACGCTCCCGATGTCGACGCGCTCGGCCTCCTCGATGCGAATGCCGCGTCCATGGGCCTCGCGCACCTCGAGACCTTCGATCACGATGTCGCTGGATTGTGCGACGAGCACCCCGAGCGCGTCGCCCTCGGGTGCGAGGATCGGCCGCTCGCTGGGATAGCGCTTGATCGTGATCGGTGCGCCCTCGCCGTGGACGCCGCGCAGGTACAGCACGTAGCTGCCGCCGCCCTCGGGGCCCGAGTCGTCACCCGGGTGGAACACGTCGGTGAGGGTGCCGTCGCGCACGTAGACGACGTCCCCCGGCGCGAGCGCAGTCCACTGCGCCGGCGGGGGATAGACGCCGTAGTAGATGCTGCTGTTGAGGTTGACGAAGCTGCGCCACGGTGACGCCGCCGAGCCGTCGCCAGTGTCGTCGCCCGCGACGGGATCGATGTAGAAGCAGCGGCCGTCGCCGCTCGCCTCGCACGGAGGTTCGGCCGGTGGCGGCGAGCACTCATCCGGCGCGTCACCGGTGGTGGTGTCGTCGCTCGTGGCCGTGGTCGGATCGGAGGCGGAGTCGTCGAGGGTGCCGGAGCCGTCCGCGGTGGACGCTGTGCTCGACGCGCTGTCCGAGGCACCGCCGGTGGTCGAGACCGTGACGGCCGAGTCGCTCATGGCCGAGTCGCCGGCGGGATCCGAGGCGCACGCCACGGCGAGCAGGTGCGGGAACGGGATGGTCGTGATGCGTCGCGGCACGGTGAACCTCGGGAGGTGAAGACCCGCGGCGCGTCGATCGGTTCATGGGAACGTCGAGCTCCCGCCCACGGCCCCCCAAAGTGCCCTCGCTGCGGCGCCCCGACCGGCCCCGCGCGCGCGAACGAACGCCGCGATCAACATCCGCTGGCTCAGGGCGCCAGCCCGCGGAGGATCAGACCGACGTTTTCCTCGATCAGCACCTCGGGATCCGACCACTTCTGCTGCGGCGACAGGATCAGCAGCGCGAGCAGCCCGTGCTGGGCCGCGAGCACGGTCTCGGCCATCGTCACGAGATCGCCCTGACGCACCTGACCGGCCTCCTGGCACCGACGCAGGCCCTCGACCAGGTACATGAACGTGTTGATGCGCGGCCGCCCCCAGCGATCGATGTGCTGCAGCGGCGCTCGGTGATCCCAGTCGTCGCGCGGCCGCCGGGTCAAGAAGACGACGCGGTAGTGATCGGGGTTGGCCAGCCCGAAGCGCAGGTACGCACGCAGCCCCTCGCGCAGGAGATCGATGGGCGCGTCGTCGCGGGCCAACAGGGCGTCGAGCGCCGGAGCGATCTGCGAGAACACCTGATGGCAGACCGTGTCGAGCAGCTCGTCCTTCTCCTGGAAGTAGAGGTAGAGCGCGGTCGACGAGATGCCCACGGCCGCCGCGACCTTGCGCATCGAGACGCCCTCGTAGCCGTCGGACACCAGCAGACTGGTCGCGGCCGCGATGATCTCGTCCTTGCGGTCGGCCCCCTCACCCCGGCGCTTCCGCACGCTCTTGGGCGCGGCCTTCTTGCGCTGCCGGGTCACGGGCCGCTTCGCCGCCATCCCCCTGTTCATGCCACGAAATCGGCCCTGCGGCACGGGTAACATCGGCTATGTTAACGGCGTTCACTGAACACTGGTAACCGAGCGGTTCCGACTCGCCATGCCCGCCACCGCCCTCGAGAGTGCCCCCGCCGCCCCGGCCTCGCGCGCGTCGCCGTGGACGTGGTCGATGACCACGAAGCTCGCGTGGCGGAACCTCGCGCACGATCGCGTGCGGCTGGTGGTGACGCTCGTCGGCATCGTGTTCTCGGTGGTGCTGATGGGGATGCAGTCGGGTCTGCTGGTCGGCTTCACGCGCACGACCACCGGGCTGGTCGACAACGCGCGGGCCGACCTGTGGATGGTGCCCAAGGGCACGCTCGACGTGGATCTCGGCGGACCGCTCGACGAGCGCCGGCGCTACCAGGCGCTCGCGGTCGCTGGCGTGGCGAAGGCCGAACCCTACCTCGTCAACTTCGCCCGCTGGAAGAAGCCCGACGGGGGCACCGAGTCGATCCAGCTCGTGGGTCACCAGCTCGGTGACGTGCTCGGCGGACCGTGGAACCTCGAGGTCGGATCGATCGACGACCTGCGGCGCCCCGACGGCGTCATCGTCGACCGACTCTACGCCGGCAAGCTCGGGGTCTCGGCGGTGGGCGACACCGTCGAGATCAACGGCCGTCGCGCGCGCGTCGTCGGCTTCACCCGGGGCATCCGCACCTTCACGCAGTCGCCCTACGTGTTCACGTCGCTGCCCAACGCCCGCGAGTTTGTCGGGCTGCCCGGCACGACGGTGGGCTACGTGCTGCTCGCGCTGGCGCCCGGTGCCGACGCGGCGGCCGTCGAGTCCGAGATCGAGGCGCGCATCCCCGAGGTCGAGGTCTATCAGAGCGCGGCGTTCGCCGAGTCGTCGTCATCGTACTGGCTGTTCACGACCGGGGCCGGCTTCTCGCTCATCATCTCGGCGCTGCTGGGCCTGGTCGTCGGCATCGTGATCGTCGCGCAGACGCTCTACGCCTCGACGATCGATCGCCTGCCCGAGTACGCGACCCTGAAGGCGATGGGCGCGCCCAACTCGTACCTGTACCGCATCATCGTCGCGCAGGCGGGCATCGGCGCGGTGATCGGCTACGCGGCGGGCATCGTGATCGTCATCGGTCTCGTGTTCGCGTCACGCGAGGCCAGTGCGGCGCCGGTGCTGCCGGTGTCGCTCGCGCTCGGCCTGGGCGCGTTGACGCTGGTGATGTGCATCGGCGCGGCAGTGCTGTCGATCCGCAAGGTGATGGCGATCGACCCGGTGGGGGTGTTCCGATGACATCGATCCTGCGCGCAACCGACATCCGCCACGTCTACGGCAGCGGACCGACGGCGTTCGAGGCCCTGCGCGGGGTCTCGTTCGAGATCCAGCGCGGCGAGGTCGTGCTGCTGCTCGGCCCGTCGGGCTCGGGCAAGACCACGCTGCTGCAGGTCATCGGCGGCCTGCTGCGCCCGACCTCGGGCACGCTGACCCTGGGCGGGCAGTCGCTCGACGGCCTCGACCTCGAGGCGCTCGGTCGGGTGCGGCTGGCCAACTTCGGCTTCGTGTTCCAGGCGTACAACCTGTTCCCCACGCTGACCGCCGCCGAGAACGTCGAGGTCGCGCTCGACCTCATCGGCATCCGCGGCGCGAACGCACGAAGGCGATCGCGGGAGCTGCTCGCCGAGGTCGGCCTCGCCGAGAAGGCCGAGAGCTTTCCCGCGCAGATGTCGGGCGGCCAGAAACAGCGCGTGGCGATCGCCCGCGCCCTCGCGGCCGACCCGGCCGTGGTGCTCGCCGACGAGCCCACCGCCGCGCTCGACTCGCACAGCGGCGCAAAGGTCGTCGGGCTGTTCCGACGCCTGGCCGATCAGGGTCGCGCCGTGGTCATCGTCACCCACGACAGCCGCATCCTCGGCGCGGGGGATCGCATCGTCGAGATGGAAGACGGCGTGGTCGTGCCCGGCACGCATCACGCCGTCGCGCACGGGGCCGACGCCCAGGGAGCACACGCATGAAGACGTCACGATGGGTGGGCATGGCGGCCGTGGCCGCGGCGGTTGCAGGTGGCGCGAGCCTGAACCTGCGCGCGCAGGACGAGCCCGCAGCGCCAGTGGTCGCTGCGGCGCCGCTGGGCCTCGCCGCCCCGGGACGCGTCGAGCCGGCCGGCGAGGAGCGCGAGATCGGAGCCCGCATGCCTGGCCTGCTGGTCGCGGTGCACGTCGACGAGAACGACGTCGTCGAGGCTGGAGCGGTACTCGCCGAGATCGATCGCTCGGATCTCGAGGCCGAGCGCACCGCGGCGCTCGCGACGATCGAGCTGCGCAAGGCCGAGCGGGCGCGGCTCGTCAACGGGGCCCGCTCGCAGGAGCGCCAGGCGGCGAAGGCCCGGGTCGCCGCGGCCGAGGCCTCGCTCGCCCTCGCTCGCAAGGAGCACGCGCGCATCGAGCCGCTCGCGCAGACCGGCGTGCTCACGGCGGCGGAGCTCGATCGTGCCCTCGAGCGGGTCGAGTCCGCGACCGCGCAGTCGTCCGAGGCCAGCAAGCAGCTCGCCCTGCTGCAGGCGGCGACGCGCTCCGACGACGTGAAGATCGCGGACGCGCAGATCGCCGTCGCCGAGGCGCGGCTCGAGGCCATCGACGCCGCCATCGAGAAGTCGTACGTGCGCTCGCCGGTGGCGGGCACGGTGCTGCGCCGGTTCCGTCGCCAAGGCGAGACCGTCGGCACGCAGCCGCCCACGGTGCTCTTCGTGGTCGGCGATCTCTCGCATCGCATGGTGCGCGCGGAGGTCGACGAAGTCGATGTCGCGCGGATCCACGAGGGCGATCGGGTCGAGGTCGTCGCCGATGCGTACCCGGGCCAGCGCTACGGCGGGCGGGTCACGCGGGTCGGGCGTCGGGTCGGCGGCAAGACGGTCACCACCGAGCGCCCGCAGGAGCGCCAGGATCGAAAGGTCCTCGATGCGATGATCGAGCTCGATCCGGGCAGCGAGCTACCCGTGGGATTGCGCGTCGACGTGTTCGTGGTGGACTGAAGCCGAGCATCGGGGCCCGCAGCGGGTTGCCGTGCGAACCCGCCGCACACCAACGGCGCAACCGCCCGCGTCGGGCCCTCGCATGCGCGGTCACAACCCCCGCAGCGAGGCGATCAGCGCGTCGCAGCGCTCGACCGCGCTCGTGCGGCCGAGCGCGGCGAAGTCGGCCCGCGCGTCGCGGGCTAGCACGCGGGCCTCGGCGTCGTCGCGGCCGACCAGCGCCTCGGCGAGCATCAGTCGCACCCGTGCGAAGTCGGCCGCCGCCGCGCCCTCGCGCTCCCAGCCCCGCAGCGCGCGGCGCAGCACCTGCTCGGCCGCGACCGGCTGACCCGCGGCCAGCTGCGACTCGCCGAGCGCGACCAGGTAGGCCGCGAGGTTCGACGATGCGGCGCCCTCGATGCGCTCGCGGATCGCGATCGCGTCCTCCAGCACCGCGACCGCCTCGCGGGCGTCGGCGGGGGTGGTCAGCATCGAGCGGCGCAGCACGGCCGCCAGGTTGTAGAGCGCGTTGGCGACCTCGAGGTCGTCGGCCGCACCACCCCGCGCACTGGCGAGCGCACGGCGCAGCCAAGTCCCGGCCTGCTCGAGGTCGCCCTCGCGCAGCCACGCATTGCCAATCACCCCGAACAGCCGCGCGGTGCTCGGGTGGTGCTCGCCCCACACCGCCAGCGCCTGCGGCACCGCGGGCTCGAGCTCCGTCAGGGCCTCGCGCGCGCGATCGAGTCGGCCGAGCGCACTCGCGAGGTTGATGCGTGCGGCCAGGGTGTCGGGATGCGCCGCGCCGAGGCTCTGCTCGAACGCCGCGATGGCGTTGCGGTGGTGGGTGACCGCGGCCTCGCGATCGTCACCACCCCCGCGTGCGATGAGCAGGCCGAGGTCGTTCTCGAGCTGTCCGCGCAGCAGCGGCGGATCACCCATCGCGGCCAGCAACGCGGCAGCCTGCTCCGCGAGCGCGCGGGCCTCCGAGGCGCGGGTGGAATCGCTGGCGATGGCGTAGATCAGTTGGATCGTCGCATGCGCGCGCAGCGATGGATCGTCGATCACCGTCGCGTGTTCGACGGCGCGGGCGGCCGCGCGCTCGGCCGCGAGCATGTCGCCTTGGCGCTGCAGCAGCTTGGCCTCGAGCACACGGGCCCCGCTCGCGGTCGCCCACGCGCCGAGGCGCTCCGCCCCCGCTGCGGCCTGGCGTGCGTCGACGAGCGCGCCCTCGAGCCTCGCCGAGAAGTCGTCAGATGCCGCGAACACCAGCTCCGCGTGCACCAAGCGCGCGGCCGCGAGTGCATCGGCCGCCGCCGCCAGGCTGCTCGCGTCGTCGGGATCGAGCAGCGCGACCAGCTTGGCGCGACGCGGGTCGGCACACGCGGTTGCATCGGAGAGGCTCAGCACCCGGTGGGGCGCGGCCGCGATCGCCCCCGGGGACCCGCTCGCCATGCCCGCGAGCACGCGCTCCACCTCGTCGCGACTCTGACGCAGGCACGACGCGCTCGCCGGTGCGAAGTCGGCGTCGTCGCGCACACCGGTGGCGACGCACGCGGCCCTGGCTGCGTCGACCATGCGCGCCGACGCGGCGTCGAGACCCGCCGCGGTCGTGGCCCAGGCGGTGGTCGCGAACGGCATCGACGAGCGCTCGAACGAGTCGTGCAGCGCCGCGCGCCGCGACTCGCCCCACGCGTCGCGCTCCGCCGATCCGGCGTCGCGGCAGCGATCATCGCGGCCGAGCGCCCACGCCCCCGCGACCGCGGCCAGCGACAGCGGCACCGCGAGTCGCCATCGCCGGCGGCGCGTTGCCGCCAGCGCGGTCAACAGCGACCGCATGTCGGGCCAGCGTTGTGCCGGCGCGATCGCCAGCGCGCGCCCGAGCACGATCCGCAGCGCGCGGGGCAGCTTCGGCGACCACGCCGGCACGCCGTCGCGGGCCATCGCGGTGCGCAACGACGCGAGGTCGTCACCCACGAATGGTCGCTGACCGACGATGGCCTCGTACAACGCGACCGCGAACGAGAACTGATCCGAGCGCGCGTCGGCGGTCGCGCCCGCGAGCTGCTCGGGTGCCATGTACGCGGGCGTGCCCAGCAGCGCGCCGGCGTGGGTCTGCATCAGCGACAGCGGATCGGCGCCCTCGCGGGCGCCACTGGGCCGCGCGAGCCCGAAGTCGACCACCCGCGGTCGTCCGTCGCGACCCACCAGCACGTTGTCGGGCTTGAAGTCGCGGTGCACCACGCCGACCTCGTGGGCCGCGGCCAACCCGGCGCCGACCTGCAGGTACATCGCGACGATCTCGTCGGGCGAGCGGGCGCACTCGGCCTGCCACTGCGCGAGGCTCTCACCTTCGATGTACTCCATCGCGACGAAGCCACCGCCGTGGGCGGTGCCGACCTCGTGCACGACCACGACGTTGGGATGGGCCAGCTTCGCCAACGCGCGCGCCTCCCCGAGCAGCCGCGCCTGCAGCTCGGGATCACCGGCCAACGGCGTGCGCAACAGCTTCACCGCGACCGCGCGATCGAGCTCGTCGTCGTGGGCCAGCCACACCGTGCCCATCGCGCCCGAGCCCAGCGCACGCACCACGCGGAATCGACCGAGGGTCGTCGGGGGAGCGTCGGCCCCGAACAGCGCGGCGTGGACCTGCGCGGCGATCACCGCGTCGGCGAAGCTGTCGGCGAGCAGCGGCTTGCCGGGACCGCCGGTGGTCATCCCGGCGACTCGTCGTTGCCGCCGCTGCCCGCGATCTGCTGGCGCACCTGCTCGGCCCATGCGAGCAGGTCATCCTCGCTCGGCGGGGAGGCGTCACCGGGCCCGACGAGGCGCGCGTGCACGCGCTCGCGCAGCCGCGCGAGGCCGCGACGGACACGACCGCGCACGGTGCCCTCCGGCAGCGCCAGCAGCTCACCGATCTGCGCGCCGCTGTGGCCCTCGAAGTACATCAGCTCGAGCACCACCTGGTCCTCGATCGGGATCTCGCGCAGGGCCTCGACCAGCGCCTGCGTCTCGCGGCGTGCCGAGATGATCGAGCTCGCCGACTGCGGTGCGAGCTCGTGCACGCACACGACCGCGAAGTCGAGGCCCTCGCGCTCGCGCTTGGCCCGCTTGCGGATGTACGCGAACAGGACGTTGTTGGCGATCTGGTAGATGAAGCGCCGGACGCTGGTCTCGTGGCGGAACTCGTCGCGACTGCCGACGCAGCCGAGGAAGGTCTGGTTCACGAGGTCGGCGATGTCCGACTCCGCCGTGACCTTGTTGCGGAAGAAGCGGATGATCTCCGGCATCCGGCGCCGCACCAGCGCGCTGCCGGCCCGCGCGTCGCCGCCGCGCCAGGCCAGCAGCAGGGCTGCATCGTCATCGGTCGCATCGACCACCGGCCCCACGATAGCAGCCGAGCGGCCGCGCGCGCACGGCCGCGCCGGCGGCGGGCCGTGGGCCGCGCACGCCCTCGCTCACCAGCTGTAGACCAGCGCGTCGGCCCACCCATCGAGGTGGATCACGATCTCGCCGGTGGTGGTCTGGTAGCCGCTCTCGTACGCGGCACGCACCGACGACAGATCCAGGGTGACGGTGTCGCTCAGCTCCGCCTCGCAGGGGTCGTCGTTGGATTCGTGCGACACGAAGGCCCAGATCTGCACGGGATCCGACTCTGCGAAGAGGCCGCTCCAACAGCCACCGAGCACGTGCGGCTCACAACCACCACCGTAGCTCACCGCGACCTCGAGGGTATCGTCGACGATCATGGCGCCTTGCACGAACAGCGGATCCTTCGGGCCCTCGCACACCTCGAGCACTGGATCGACGCAGTCGATCTTGGTGCAGCCCCAGTGACCCTCGTAGCACTCGCAGGTGTTGCACTCGTCGACCTGCGTCGCGCCGTCTTCGCACTCTGCGGGGCCGCCATCGCCACCGTCGCAGCCGAGCTCGGTGCACGCCCAGTAGCCGTCGAGGCAGCCGCAGGTGTTGCAATCGACCATCTTGCTGTCGCCGGGCTGGCACTCGTTGCCGCCGCCGCCCGAACCACCCCCAGTATCCGTGCCGCCGCCCGAGCCACCCGCGGTGTCCGAGCCGCTGCCCTCGGTCTCGTTGCCGAGGTTCTTTGGCGGCAGATCGCACGCCGCGGCCGTCATCATCACCGTCGCCACCAATCCAATCGAACGCATCGTCATCACCACACTCCTCGAACGCTCATAGTCCGCCCGTAGGTCCGTCCGTCACGTCGTCGGTGCACACGCGGCGGACGCGGGCGACCAGCGGCGAGTCGGGCCAGCGCGCGACGAATGCGTCGGCCTCGCGGCGCGCCTGCGAACGCTGGGCATCGGCGCACAGCGCCAGCACGCGCGCGGCGGCCCGCTCGGGCAGCAGCGCACCGTCGCCGAAGCGGCGCTGTGCCTCGGCGAGCAGCGCGAGCGCACGCGCTGCATCGCCCTGCCGCGTCGCCGCGGTCGCGGCGCGGACCAGCTCGAGCTCGCTGGCGCCCGGCTCGCGAGGGGCTGCCGGCGGCTCGGCGCCCGCAGCCCGCCCGGATCGCGCGGCCGCACCAGCGCGATCCGCATCGACGTGCTCCGCTGCCGGCACGTCCGCATCGCCCGTGGCGGGCGCGGCAACGATCTCGGGCAACGTCGCCGGCTCGGGCGCACGCGCCGGCGGCGTGTTCGATTCGACGGTCTGCGGTGACATGCCAGGCCCACGCTGCAGCGGCGCCAGCTCGCGCGCCGCGGGCTGCTCCCGCGACACCGACATGCGCCCCAGCGCGACCGCGAGTACGGCCGCCGCGGCCGCGGCGACGCCGATCCAGATCCACCGCGACGACCTGACCACCGGCGGCGGCGCGAGGCCGTGCTCGAGTCGCTGCCACACCGCGTGCCGCACCGCATCGGGGAGCCGATCGCCGTCACGGCAGATCTCGAGCACCGCGCGCGAAGCGTCGTCGAGCTCGTCGTCGGTCACGGCGTCCCCCGCCCTTGCCAGCGCGCGACCGCCAGCGAGAAGGCCTGCCGCGCCAGTCGCAGGCGCGAGTAGGCGGTGTTGAGATTGATGCCGAGGCTCTCGGCGACCTCTGGCATCGCTGCGCCCTCGAGCTCGACCAGCTCGAACACGTCGCGCTTACCGTCGTCGAGCTCGGCCAGGAACCCGCGCATGAACGCGAGCGCCTCGCTCCGTGAGGCCCCGTGTTCGGGGTCGGCATCGATCGCCGGCGCCGCGGGCTGCTCGGCAACCACGCGCAGGCGCGCCTGCTCCCGCGCGCGACCGCGACGCAGGTTGCTCGTGACCCCGCGTGCGATGTGGAACAGCCACGTGGTGATCGACGCGCGGCCGTCGTACTGCGGCAGCCGACGCTGCGCGATCAGGAAGACCTCGTGCATCACGTCCTGGGCCTCGGCGTCGGGGATGCCGTGACGACGCACGACGCGCCACACGAACTCGGCGTGGCGCTCGTAGATCTCGGCGATCGTCGGCTTCGCATCGGACTGGCCTCGGTGTCGCGGATCCGCGGACGCGGTCGCCCCCATCGCTGCTCGTAGTCCGCCCGGCGGCGCATCCGTCATGGCCGGCCCGGAGTTTCTCGTGCGCCGACGCCGAACCGTAGCTCGACCCCGGCGGCGGCCCGCAATGCCCCCGCGGGGGCGCGCCACAGCCTCCCGGACGGCGTCGTCTCGAAGTTGGGCCGCAGCGGCACGCCCACACCCTCGACCCGCGCCCACAGCCCCCAACGCCGCGCGGGTCCGAGCCGCACGATCACCGCCGGACCGCCACCGAACCCCACCCAAGGGGCCGCCGCGGTGCCGGGTGGCTGCAGCGGCCCGGTGCCTCGACCGAACAGCGCGCCCGCATCGACGACTGCGCAGACCGGCAGCTCGACACGGCCGAAGCTCGGCGCGAAACAGCCGCGCAGCGACGCAACGAACAGCTGGAATCGTCCGCCGACCAACGCGTTCACGGGCGACTGCGTGGTCGTCGGCGTCCAGTACTGCAGCGCAAACTCGGCGCGCACCCACGGCTGCACGTACGCGAGGCCGAACGTGAGCAACGCGCTGGCCGCCGGCAGCGCGAAGAAGCCCGGACCGGCGCCGAGCTGGATCACGAGCGCACGCAGCGGTCGCCGCCGCGGGGCGACGAACGACGTCGGCGTGGGATCGCGGCGTGGCTCCGGCGCTGCGCTCGGCTCGGCCGCGGGCTCGAGCGCAGGCACCGGGACGGGCTCGGGCTGCGGCGGTGGCCCGGGTTCCGGTGCGGGATCGGTCTCGACCTCGGCCTCCGCGGCACGGGGATCGATCGCCAGCGCGAGCACGAGCGCGACCATGCGCGCGAGCTCGTCGCAGCCAGCGGCCTCCATGCGTCGCGAGCCCTCGCCGCCGTCGGTCGTGATCGATAGCGCGACCGCGAAACCACCGTCGCCGCGGCTCACCTCACCACGCGCGCGCAGCGGTCGCTGCGGCGACGGATCCCGCAGCAACGCCACCGCATCGGCCAGGACTGCGCTCGCGTCGGGACACGTCGCCGGTGCGTCCCACTGCAGCACCATCGCGCCCGCCTCGGCGTCCGAGGACACCGGAGCTGCGGGCGCCAGCCCGAGCACGGCCGCGAACCACAAGGACATCGACGGACTCGAATCTACCCCAGCGACGCGCCGCCATGCTCGCGCGCGACGGGTGGTCAGCGAGCTGGCCGCGCGAGCCGCTCGACCGCGCCGACGATCCGCGCGGCCTCGCAGCGACCACCGCCTGCAATCCAGGCCCCCGCATCGCGTGCGTCGAGGAACACCCGGACCCTGCTCGCCCGCGCGATCAGCAACATGCCGGTGCTCAGGCTCACGATCAGCGAGCCGAGCACACCGCGTCGGGCGATCACGACGGCACCACGGCCCATGACCTCGCCGATCGTCTGCGTGGCCCGGATTGCGGCCTGTCGGACGCCAGCGTCGAAGCGCGGCTCGACCTCGGGGCCGAGCACCGCGACGACATCGATCGGCGCGTCGACGAGGTGCGCATAGTTGCGGATCGACTCGGCCGCACCATCGCAGCCGTCGGCGGTGGAGTGCGCGTGCCAGTACCCCACCCACGCGTTGCCCCACATCGCCGCCGAGAACACGTCGTGGTGCTCGATCGACGCGTCGAAGGCGTCTTGCCCGTGGGGCTGCACGTCGTCCGAACCATCGGACGCATCCCGCGCGGGTTGATGTCGGCTCCGATTCGGGCCGCGATCGTCGGCCCCGGCGCTACGGGAAGACGTCCTCGGGCGCGTGGTTCTCGTGCTGATCGGCGAAGCACAGCAGCTGCGCCAGATCCGGGCTGTCGAAGCGCAGCGACCAGGTCCACGACAGTGCGGCGAAGCGGTCGTCGCCGGGCAAGAGCGGATCCAGCGTCATGAGGATCCGCAGGTCGGGTCGCATCGCGATGACCATGCGGAGGGTGTCGAGCTCGGGGCAGCCGTCGGGGCAGCGGTGCAGCAGCACGATGCCGCCGTGCTCGAGGTTGTGCACCCAATTGCCGCGCGGCACGACCTCGCTGTGCTCGCCCCAGGTCTCCCAGGTCGGGTAGTGCGTGCCCGAGGCCGGCGGATCGTGCAGCCAATCGATCACGCTGTCCTGCGCCACGTGCTCCGCGCCCTCCGAGCACAGCGGCGCGCCGACCACGTCGGGGCACACGTCGACGGTGCTGAAGCCGCTCGGCTCGGAGCCCGGATCGCAGGTCGACGGACCACCCTCGCTGCCGCCACCGCTCGAGCTCGCGTCGCCGGTGCTGTCGTTGCCACCGCTGCTCTCGCCGGCGCCCGAGGGCACGCACAGCTGCGCCTCGCACACCAGCGGATCGAGGCAAGCGCCCTCGATGCACGGACAGCCCGCAGTGCCGGCGGTGCACTCGTGCGGCACGCAGCGCCCGCTGGGATCGCACTCGAGATCCGTGTCGCAGGTGGAGTTCGGATAGCAGTCGCAGCCCGCGGCGCCCATGCAGGTCTCGCCGCCGCCGCCGGTCGATGTCGTCGTGCCGGCCGCGGTGAGGCCCGAGTCGCCGCCGGCGCTCGAAGGATCGAAGCAAGCCGCCAGCATGAGCACCGCACCAAGGACCAGCGCACGAACATCGACCATGGCGGGTCGAATGTAGCACGCGCGCTCGCCGTGCCAGCGGCGATACGAACCCGATCTTCGTTTCACCCGGTTCACCGACTCGGCGTATCGGCAAGCGTCCCAGCACCCGTCCGTCACATCGGGCGACCTCGCCGACTCGAACGTCGCGAGATGTTCGTTCACCGCAACCTGCTGCTCCCCGCCGCCTTGTTCGCGCCCGGCTGCCTCATCACTGGGGACGGTGACGACACCGGGCCCGTGGGCGACTCTGGTGCCCCCGCACCCATGGAGGTCGTCACCGTCGAGCTCGGCCCTGACGGTGGCGTGCTCGCCGACGAACACCTCGCGCTGCACGTGCCGGCCGGTGCACTCACCGAGACCACGATGCTCTCGATGTCGATACTCGAGGCGCCGGACGACGCGATCTCGCCGCGCTGGCACTTCGAGCCGGCGGGCCTCGCATTCGCGCAGCCGGTGTGGGTCGAGATCCAGCTCGACGACACCCAGGCCGGGACGCTGCTGTGGTCGGTCGAGGGCGACGCGAACGCGTTCGCGAGCATCGGTATCGCCGCCGGTGGCGTCGCATCGGGCTACACGACGCACTTCAGCGACGCCTACGTCGCGCCGGCGAGCTGCGAGGCCCCACCGCCCGCCATCACGCGTTGTGCGTGTCGAGCCGGCGACGAGATCGGCGACCTCGTGTGTCCCGTGGAGCCGGTCGACGGCGTGTGTCCCGACATCAACGGCTTCATGGGCCAAGACGGCGGCGGCTGCTCGGGCTACGCCCGCCGCGACGAGACCGAGTTCCACTGCGCCTGCTACTCCGACACCGACGGCTACCTGTGCCCCGAACCGCTGGTGCTGGGTCCGATGCAATCGTGTCCCACCGAAGGCGGCTTGAACGGACACGTCGGCGAGCCCGGTGCAGGCTGCAGCGGCTACACCATCGAGTACGACGCGGAGACGATGGAGTCGCAGAACAAGGGCGGCTCCGGCACGTTGGTCGATTGCTCGGAGGTCGTGATCAGCTCCGACGACGAGTCGGTCGGCGGCACGCTCGAGGGCTGCTACGAGACCTCGCCCGCACTACCGCCGTGCCAGACCGACGCCAACGGCAACGAGTACTACGGCGTCACCGCCGACTGCCAGACGCGCCTGAACACGAAGGCGATGAATGGCCAGACCACCGCTTGTCCGGCCAGCGTGGGCTCGGCCGCCACCGTGGGCTCGCGCGCCGGCAATCAGCTCGAGACGATCTTGAAGAGCGAGAACGGGCCCGACTGGTACACGCAGGTGACGGTGCCGTTCGGCGGCAAGGCCTCGTGCGACACCCTCGACCCGCTCGAGGCCCGCGGCGACGGTGCCATCGACGTGCTGCGCGTGGTGTCCCGCTCCGCCAGCGAGACCGTGATCGAGATCGCCGAGATCAAGCCGCTGACGGCCACCGGCATCCCCGCCGGCTTCCACGAGGTCTACGAGTGCTACCAGGATGTGCTCGCCTCGGTCGGTGCCCACTGCGACGACGAGGTGCCCGACATGTTCGTGGCGCAGTTCTGCAGCGCCATCGGTGCGACCGGCACCAAGGTCGTGGTCGCCGATCCGATCGGCCTCGAGATCGGTGCGCGGTCGTTCCAGTACGAAGCAGCCGACGGCAGCAAGCACCCGATGGACGTGATGACCTGCTTCCCCGGCGTCATCGCGTATGCGTGCAACCCATAGACCGCCGGGAGCGCCGCTCCAGACGGAACACTCGCGGCGTCGACGTGGGTGCGCGTGCGCGCGGGTCCACGATCGTTCGGCCAGTCGTGGGCGTCGCTCGGGTACTCGATCCGCGAAGCAGCGCCAGGAGTGACACGCGTCGGCGACGTCTCGCCGCGATGATCGAACGGTCGATTCGCCCGTCGAGCGAGCGCGAGACCCCATCTTCTCCGCCAGCGATCGAATAGCCGCGCGATCGATGGCGCGGGTCGTGAGCGCTCGGTTGCACGCCGCCGCTGGGTCCGTGAACAATCGCCGGCGATTCGTGACGGCGAGCGGCGCATGCCTGGTGATCGAACTGGTGACCCTCGCGGATTCGGCGGTGGCCGCCGCGTTGGTCCGGCGCTGGGCTGCGCGCGAAGGTCTCGATGGCACGACCGCGGCCGAGCTGGCGACCTGTGCCTCGGAGCTCGCCAGCAACGTGGTGCGCCACGGCGGCGGCGGCCGCCTCGAGGTCGGCACAGACGACGAGCGTGTGGTGCTGCGGGCCAACGACCGCGGCCGAGGTGAGCCCGAGCGACTCGCGGCCCACCTGCACGAGGTGCGTGCGCGCCCGGCCACGGTACGCGACGAGCACGGCCTGGCCACGGTGCTGCGCTGGATGGACGAGGTCGACGTCCGTGCTCGACGCGGTGGCGGGGTCGAATTCGTGGCGGCGAGACTTCGCGCGCGGAGGGTGCGGCGATGACGATGAACGCCCACCGTCGTGTGCTCGCGGTGATGTGCGCATCGATGTCGCGGATCAATGCCGAGTCGCTGCTGGCCCGCGCACTCGTCAGCTGCAAGCTCACGCCCGACACCCTCCGGCTCGATCACGTGCAGCTGCTGCTCGCGCCGCTCACCCCCGGGCTGCGCACGTTCCTCGGCGACGCCACCGCATCGTATGTCCTCGGCCAGCTCCGCGCGCTGCGAACCGTCACCGTGCCGCCACCGGCGCGCGTCGAGGTCCGCGCGGAGCCCGACATCGTGGCGGCACGTCTCGCAGCGCGCGAGCACTGCCTGGCCCACGGCATCAACAGCTTCGCCCAGCAGCGCGTGCTCACGGTCGTCAGCGAGCTCGCTCGCAACATCGTCGCCTACTCGCTCGGCGGCGCCATCGATCTGATGAGCGACGAGACCTCGATCACCGTGCGGGCCACGGATCGCGGGCCCGGCATCGCCAATCTCGACGAGATCCTCGCCGGCCGCTACCGCAGCCGTACCGGCCTGGGCCTCGGGATCCTCGGGGTCAAGCGACTCGTCAACGACATGCGGATCTCGAGCGGCACCGAGGGCACGCTGGTGGTCGCGAAGGTGTTGGTCTCGTGATGCTCGAGTTTGGTGCGACCGTGCGCGCGTATCCCGGCGAGGCGTGCTCCGGCGACGCGGCGGTGATCCACAACGACGCCGACGCGGTGTTGTTCGGGGTCGTCGATGCGCTCGGCCACGGCACCGCAGCGGCCGCGGCGGCCAACCGTGCGACGGAGCTGCTGTCGGGCACTTCGCTGCGCGAGCCGATCGCGACGATTGTGCGCGAGCTCGACCTCGGTCTGCGTGGGGGCCGGGGCGCCGCGGCGATGCTGTGCCTGGTTCGCGGCGACGAACTCGAGGGTTGCGGGGTCGGCAATGTCGAGCTGCGCACCATCGGCATGCGGATCGGCGTGGTCACGACCCCTGGCGTGCTCGGTCGCGGGCCGGCGGTGCGCCCTCGAACCTTCGCCGCGCGCTTGGTCCCCGGCGTGCGCATGGTGGTGTTCAGCGACGGCGTGTCGGGCCGGCTGCGCGCCGATCATCGCCGTGCCCTCGCTGCCCAGGCCGCCAGCGCGGCGCTACTGGAAGAGTGGGGCCGCGAAACCGACGACGCGGCGGTGCTCGTCGCAGATGTGACCCCATGAACGGCGCTCCGATCTCGATCATCCGTCTGTGGCACGTGGTGCTGGTCCCGCTCCAGGGCGAGATCTCCGATCACCACGCCGAGGAACTCACCGATCGCGTCCTGCACCACGTGGCGCGGACGGGGCCGCGCGGCCTGGTGATCGATCTGTCCGGCGTGGCACTGATCGACAGCCACCTGTGCGCGGTGGTGGCGAACCTCGCCACCGCCGCACGCCTGATGGGCACCGACAGTTTCGTCAGCGGCATCAGCCCGGAGATCGCGCTCACCCTCGAGACCATGGGCGTGTCATTCGACCGCATCTCCACGGTACGCAACCTCGAAGACGCCCTGTCGTCGTTCGACATCGCGCCGGCATCGAACCGGCGACTTCTGCCCCCGCACGAGGATCGCGATGGCCACGAAAATCGGTGAACACGAGTTCGAGATAGATCCACCCGATGTGGTGATCATGCGCTGGCGTGGTGCCCTCACGCCGACGGAGTTCGGCCGCGGCATCGAGTACCTGCGCGGCAAGTGCAGCGACTGGCCGCACATGCTGCTGCTCGCCGACTTGTCCGGCGTCACGACGATCCCGGCCGATGTCCGGCGCATCGTGCCCGAGCTGACCGCGTGGATGCCGTTTCGGGGGGTCGTGATCACGGGCGCCAGCTTCACGATCCGCACCGTCGCGGTGATGCTGTTCAAGGTGATCAATCTCGTCCGCGGCACCGACAACCCCACCCACTACGCGAGCAGCGAGGAGGACGCGCGCCAGTGGCTCGCGCAGCGCCGACGTGAGCTCGCCGAGGCCGCAGGAGGTGATCGATGAAGGCCCCGCGCAGCGTCCAGATCGACGCATCTCGCATCGATCGCCTGCTCGGCGCGCTCGCCTGCGTCTCCGTCGACCGCTTCGACGATCCCGACTCGCACGTGACGCCGGCGGCCGAGGACGAGTTCGGGCTGCTCGAGGGCGCGTTCCAGATCTTCATCGGCGAGCTCGCCGAGGCCAAGGCCGCGGCGCAGCGGGCGATCGAGCAGCAGCGCATGACGATCTCGGCGCTGTCGACCCCGATCATCGACGTCTGGGAGGGCGTGGTCACGCTTCCGCTCGTCGGCGTCATCGACACCCAGCGCGCGGTCGAGATGACCGAGCGCCTGCTGGCGCGCATCGTCGAGTCCGGCGCCCGCGCCGTCATCATCGACCTCACCGGCGTCGAGGTCGTCGACACCGCGACGGCCGATCACCTGGTGAGACTGACGCGGGCGGCGGGCCTGCTCGGCGCGCGCTGCTTCGTGACCGGCATCGGTCCCAACATCGCGCGCACGCTCGTCGGCATGGGCGTCGATCTCGGCGGGGTGCGGACCATGCGAACGCTGAAGGAAGCCCTGCGTGCCTGCATCGACGAAGGCGCCGCGGCACCGCGCTAGCAATCCCGCGACCGCGATGCCGACGCACTAACCTGGCTGCGGCGCCGCAGCCGGCGCCCCCGGATCGGCCGGGAGCTCGCCGGCGCCCGCCATGCGGTAGCGACCCGACTCCATCGCCCAGTCGAGGTTGCCGCGCATCCACGCACGCAGGTTCTCGACGTAACGAGCGAGCTCGGCGTCCCGCGGCGCGCCAAAGCACGGCAGGTTGTCGGCCAGCGCGATGAACTCGCGTACGCGCGCGTCGAGCTGCTGCTGGGCCAGTGCCACCGCGTGGGCCCAGTTGCCCCGACAGCGCTCGTGCTGCAGCACCACCACCAGGTTGTGGACATTGCCCTCGGCGATCTCCTTGGGCAGCGACGCCAGATCGTTGGTCCAGCACACCACGTCGTTGCACATGACGGCGAGCGCCGAGACGTCGGGGTGGTCGAGCATCTCGTCATCGAGCACGAGCTCTTCGCAGACCTCGATGAGCTCGATCGCCGTCTGCACGGCACCGGCGGCCCGGCGCATGTGAATGTACTCCTGCAACCCGGGCGTGCGGCGGGCCGCGCGGTTGCGGGCCTCCCACAAGCAGCCCTCGAAGTAGGTCTCGACGGCGGCGGCAAAGCGAGCCTGCCACGCCGGCCGGGCCACCGCGAAGATGCCCGCCACGAGATCGTGCAGCGCGACCGCGAGCGGGGGATCGGCGGCATCGACCGGCCCGCCGCGCAGCACCGGCACGAGCCGCGCATAGAGTCGTGACATCGCCTCGGGGTCGCGGCCGATCGCTGCGGCGTCGCAGGCGTCGTCGTGTGCGAACAACCACAGGTTCCAGCGCGAGACCAGCACCAGGCCCTCGACCGGCGCGGTGGGATATGCCCGCGAGGACAGCCACGCGAAGCGAGCGGCGCGCAGGCGGGCGACCCCGACGGGGTTCACCAAGCCGGCCACCAACGCCCACTCGACACTACGAGCGTCGGCTTCGTCGACGGCCGGGTTGATCCGAGAGACGAACGGAACGAACAGCGGCAACAGCTTGTCGTGTGGGTGCATCGGCGATGACCGTGGGCGAAACGAACTGGCCCAGTTCGAAACGTTGCACCGAGCACGCGTGTTGATCCAATCGATTCGTCACAGCATCACGAATTCATCGCTGCACGGTGCGGCACGATGGGTCTCGCGGTGAACCACGGCGATCGCTCGCGGCGACCGCCACACGAAGATCATCACTGGCCGAGCGGCCGCGACGATCGATGTGGCCGAATGATCGCGATCAATCGAACGCGTGGGCTGCAGGTCGCGCTCACGCGCTCGACGATCTGCGTGGCCGAATGATCGCGGCCGATCGAACAGCCACCGCTCGGTCCGCCACAGCGGTGCTCAAGCGCCGCAGCCACCGCCCTCGAGCAGGTCGCAGTAGCGGGCGCTGAAGGTGCCGCTGATCGATCCCTCGGGCGCATCGAACATGAAGGCGCCCTCGATCATCGGCTCGGCGACGTCCAGCATCGTCACCGCCGAGACCTCGACGGTGGCGACGTCGAAGAAGTAGCCCCCGGGCATCACGACGAAGTCGGCGTCCCAGGTGCCCGGCGCGAGCTCGTCGCTGGGCACCTCCAGGTTGATGAGCAGCGAGTCCACCGGCATGGTGTTCGACTCGGACCAGGCCGCGAGCGCGGCGACGTCGGTGGCGACGCTGACGTCGAGGCCGAAGGGACACTTGCCGCCACCCGCGCGCCCGAACGCGGCGGCGTGCAGCGACAGCGCCGCGAAATCGCCGGTGCCGACGATGTCGGCGTTGTCCACCACGGGCAGCTCGCAGATGTCGGGTGGCTCGCCGAGGTCGACGGGGCCCGGTGGATCCGGGTCGACGTCGAAGGCCCCGAGGTCGTACTTCAACGTGGTATCGGCGCCCGAGGAATCGGCGACGGTGACGTTCGAGGTCACGCTGGCCGCGGTGGCCGTCATCGCCCCGGTGACCGTGTCCGCGCTGCCCGGACCCTGGGTCCCGTCGGTGCCGCCGGAGTCCGCGACGGCGCCGCTGCTGTCACCACCGTCGCCACCTCCGACCGTGGGCCCACAGCCGATCGCAACCGACGCGACGATCGCGAAGCGCAGGCGTGCGGCCTGCGTGCCCGGCCGCATCATCGGGGGCGAGACGGGGACGAGAGTCATCGGCGACGCGAACCCACGCATGGTGGCGATGATCGCCGACCGCCGCGCGCCTGCCAATCGGCAATCAGAAGTCGATCGACAGGTGCCCGATCAGCCCCACGTCGCGGAAGCGGGCGTAGTAGACGTGCACGGTGTCGCCGTCCTCGCGGATGGCGAAGCGGGTGGTGTCGAGCCCGGGACGCGAGGCCAGCTCGGTGTAGCTGTCGTCGGCGGCGTCGTAGACGTGCAGGCCGCTGCCGGTGCCGACCCACAGGCGGCCCTGCGAGTCGACGTGGAGGTCGGCGTCGTAGCCGAGGTTGAGATCGAACTGGCTGATGATGTTGCCGTCGGCGATGCGGAACTTGTAGACGGTGTCATTGGCCCCGACCATCAGGTGATCGATGCCGTCGAAGGCCGCGCCCTCGATGACGACGCCCGATGCGTTGTCCCACAGGTTCTCGCCGCTCTCGAACTCGCTCCACGCGTTGGCGTCCGACAGCGCGAGGATCGAGGTGTCCTCGGTGCCGCCGAAGAACTCGCCGTGGGAGAAGAAGGTCGCCCCGCCGCCGCGGGCCACGCTCCAGACCTCGTCGAGATTGTCGAGCGGCGGCGTGAGCGTGGGGCTCGCGATGATGGTCTGGCTCGGCTGCAGGTCCATGTTCGCGAGGTTCGTGTAGCGGAACACGTTGCTGCTGTAGCTGCCCGACACGAACAGCGCACCCTCGATCGCATCGATGCCGTAGCACAGGTACGAGCTCGTGGGCGAGGCCGCCGTCGAGGCCGCGCCGGCGACACCGCCGGGGATCGGGATGCGTCGCACCACGCATGGATCGCCGAAGTTGGATGGCACGCCGGTGATGAAGAGCGACTGCGAGCCCTCGTCGTAGGCGATGCCACCGAACTCCTGCACCACCGCGTCGGAGTCGTCGAAGAAGTCGGGGTCGTAGTCGAAGGTCGTGAACTCCACGACCTGATCGAGGGTGTTGACCATGCCGTCGGGATCGGGGAAGTCGGCCTCGACCGTGATCGTGTGCGTGGTGCCACCCGGCAGTTGGTTGGTGTCCGGCATCAGGAAGGCGGCCGGGAACACGCCCGCGATGCAGGTGGGATCGGCATCGGGCGGACACGGCATCGGTGAGATGGGCTGCGGCGCGCTGCCGTTCTGGCTCACGAGGATGTGCCCGACCGCGTCGTTGGTGCTCACCACGCGATCGAAGTAGAGCAGGAAGTAGCCCGACAGCGGCGCGTTCGCGTCGCCGTCCATCGGCACGCTCATGATGATGCGGGGCCCGAGCTCCGCCGCGCCGGTGCTCGAATCGGGGTCGACCGTGGGATCGGTCTCGCCGGTGGTGGTGACCGACGTGGGGCTGGTGTTGCTCGCGCTGTCGACGGTGGCCGACTGCGTGCTCAGGCTATCCGACGCGGTGACGTCGGCGTTCGACGTCGAGCCGAAGGTGCCGGCGTCGGTGTCCGTGGTCCCGCTGGTGACCAGGGGATCGGGGGAGAAGCACGCGGTCGACAGCGAACCCAGGACTGCAAGCGGAACAAAGCCACGCATGACCACGATGCTGGCCGACAAATCATCCGCTCGCAAGACGCTCGCAAGACGCTCGCAAGACGCTCGCGGCTGCGCCCGTCGGCATCGGGGCCGAGGCGGTGTTATCCCGTCGCGGAGTCTCATCGCGGTCTGCTAGGTTCGCCGGCAATGATCACCGTGCTCGGCTGCGGCCTCCTGGGAACCGGCTTCGTGCGCGCGATGCTGCGGCGCGGCGAGGTCGTGCGGGTGTGGAATCGAACCCCCGAGCGCGCGCACGCCCTCGAGGCCGCGGGCGCGATCGCGTTCGTCGACGCGGCGGCGGCGGTCGAGGGCGTGACGCGGATCCACGTGGTGCTGTCCGACGACGCTGCGGTCGAGGCCGTGCTGGCCGCCGCGACGCCGGCCGCTGGCACGCGGATCTACGATCACACCACGACCTCCACCGCCGGTGCGCTCGCCCGCACCGCGGCCATGCGCGCGCGCGGGGTCCACTACCTGCACGCGCCGGTCTTCATGGGGCCCGGCAACGCCGAGGCCGCCACCGGACTGATGTTGGTCTCGGGCGATCGCGATCGCGTCGCCGAGGCAACCCCGCTGCTCACACCGATGACCGGCAAGCTGGTCGACCTCGGCGAGCGCGTCGACGCAGCCGCGGCCTTCAAGCTGCTGGGCAACCTGCTGCTGATGGCGATCACCGCGGGCTTCACCGACATGCTGGCGCTCGCGCAATCGATGTCGCTGCCGCCGGCGGCGCTGACGACCCTGCTGCAGCACTTCAACCCCGGCGCATCGCTGCCGGCCCGGCTCGCGCGCATGCTCGAGAAGCCGTGGGATCGGCCGTCGTGGACGCTCGCGATGGCGCGCAAGGACGCGCGGCTGGTGCAGGCGGAGTGCGACGCCGCCGACGTGCCGCTCACGATGCTGCCGCCGGTCGCGGCTCGGATGGATGCGCTCATCGCCGAGGGCCACGGCGAGCACGACTGGACCGTGCTCGCGCAGGCGTTCCTCGACGACGCGCCGATGTAGCCCGCGGGCTACATCGGGTCCAGCGGTCGACCACCGCGGCGATCGACGGGTGCGGGTCGCGGCTCGGGTGCAGTGCCACCATCGACGATCGGATCGACGCCGTCCCCACAGCGGCAGGCCCCATCGCGATACTCGGAGCTGCCGCCGTCGGCACAGCGCATGTAGATCCCGCACTGTCGCGAGGGCTTCGCCCCGGTCGGCGCCGAGCGGCAGTTGCAGCCGGCGTCCAGCATGAACCCACCGTTGCAGAGCATCAGGCTCTCACGACACTCGAACGACGCGTCGACCAGCGCGCCCCCAGACAACGACAGACAGTCGAGATCCGACGACGGCTGGACCTCGCCCTCGGGGTTGGGGTTGACGGTGCGAGGATCGATGGCGCCGGCCTCGATCAACGCGAGCGCATCGCTCATCTCGAGCAGCTCGAGCGTGAGCGCCCGGCACTCCGCGGTGGTGGCGAACTCGCTGCCGAGCTCGCTGCCCGACTCACCGGGCGCCGGCGGCGGCACCGGCTCGCCATCGGCGTCGTACTCCTGCTGCGACACGATGTTGCCGTCGGCGTCGTAGTCGGTCTCGAGCCGCGAGCCATCGGGCCCATGGTCCGTGGTATGGCTGGTGCCGTCCGAGTTGCGGGTCTCTTCGCGCAGGGGTGCGCCCGAGGGGTCGTTGTAGCTGGTATGCGTGATCTCGCCGTCGGCGTTGCGCGTGACCTCCATTGCGGTGACGCCAGCACCGTTGGCGTAGCTCGTGGTCGTCGATCCATCGTCGTTGTAGCGCACCTCGTAGACCAGCTGCCCGCCGTCGTCCGGCGGCGAGGTGTAGAACGACTCGCTGACGACGTGCGCGTCGCCGTTCTTGTCGAGCTTGGTCGTCGTCGTGCTGTACGGGGTCTCCGGCAGCGGGAACACCCAGTCGAACGTCGAGCCACCGCCGTAGGGATAGCTGTCGGCCAGCGGGTTGCCACCGCCGCCCTCGAGCATCGACTCGGCGCACGCCATCATCAGGCCCGTGACGCGCTCGGCACGGGTCTCCTGATGCGACATGAGGCAGTCGAGCAGCGAGACCTCGCCGCCGTAGCCGAGGCCGAGGTCACCACCCATGCCACCACCGCCACCACCGCCTTGGCCCCCTTCGCCCTGGTCGCACAGCGCCTGCATCATCGCGCCGAGCTCCGAGCCCCAACGCGCCTCGAATGCCTCGAGCGCGCCGGGGCTGCACCACGCGTCCTGCATCGCCGACTCGAGATCGAGCACGCCGGTTGCGGCCTGGGTCGCCAACACGGTGCCGGCCAGCGCCGCCGGCACGTAGTGCACCAGCGGGCTGCCCGCGCGGACCATCGGCAACAGCGCGTTGGGTCGCGGATGCTCCTCGACCTCGACCGTGTCGGCGAGCTCCGAGAGCATCTCGCGCGCCGCAACGAAGCCGGCGAAGTCGACCCCACCGAGGGCGGCGGCGGTCGACACCAGCGTGCCCTCGAGACCATGGACGCCGCGCTCGTGCGCGACGTCGACGTAGGCACGCAGGGCAGCCTCGAGCTCCGACTTCGACGCGTACTGGATCGCCTCGAGCTGGGTCGTGGTGGCGAATCGCAGGGCCTTGGCGTGGCCGGCCTCGAACGCATCGGCGATCGCGTGTGCGACCTCGTACTCGTGCTCGTAGTCGTCGTCGACCGGGGCTGCGTCCGCGCGGCCGGGCAGTGCGAGCACGGTGGTGATGGCCAAGGCAGCGAGCACGCCGGTGCGCGCGACATTCGTTGGGCGAAGCTTCATGCCGCACGACCTGTGCAACCGACATGCCGCGCGCGACACCGCGTGAACCCGCAACCGAACGACACGCGCGCCGAGTGGCGGACCGCCTGCGTCCCATGGGACAGCCCACGGGGCGAGCACGGACGAGGTCCCGCGTCAGCCCTTCACGCCGCCGGACGCGAGCCCGGCGACCAGATGGCGCTGCGCGACGTAGAACAGCGCCATCACCGGTAGCGAGACCACCAAGGCGCCGGCGGCGAAGGCCTCCCACTTGGCGTCGTACTCGCCGACGAAGCGCTGCAGCATCACCGGCAGCGTGAACATGCTGGCGTCATCGAGCAGGGTCGCGGCGAGGATGAACTCGTTGTAGGCGCTCATGAAGGCGAACAACGCCGTGACCGCGATGGCCGGCCGCGCGACCGGCAGCACCACCCGCACGAACGCGCCCAGGCGCGTGGCGCCGTCGACCATCGCGGCCTCCTCGAGATCGACGGGGATGGCCTCGAACGCCGCGCGCAGCTGGAAGATCGCGAACGGCACCGCCGTGCTCGCGTAGCACAGCACCAGCCCGGTGCGGGTGTTGAGCAGAGCGAGCGCGTCGAGGATGAGGTACAGAGGGATCGCGCTCGCGACCGCAGGGAACATCTGCGTCGCGAGCAGCACCGCGAGGCCGCGCCGCTTGCCGACGAACTCGAAGCGCGCGAGCGCATAGGCGGTGGGAATCGCGATGAGCACGCCGACGATCGCGGTCGCGAGCGAGACCACCAGCGAGTTGGCGAGCTGGCGCCCGAACAGCCACACCTCGTGGTCGCCGGACTCGCCGGCGACCTTGGCGGTCGCGCCGACGACCTCCTCGAGGTGACGCAGGGTCGGCTGGTCGGGCCACGGCACCACCGCGGGCTCGGGCGCCGGCGTGCCCGAGAACGCCAGCGCAGCGACCCATGCCACCGGATAGAGCGCGAACGCGACGCCGACCAGCAGCATCGCGTGCACGGCGAACGACTCGAGCAGTCGGCGACGCGCGGTCGCGGTCATGCGCGTCGCCATCAGCCGCCCATCCTCGCGACCGTGCGCGCACGCAGGCGATCGAGGCCGCGCGTGAGCCCGAACAACAACACGAAGATCAACACCGCATAGGCCGCGGCATAGCCATACTGCGCGTCGCGGGTGAAGGCCCAGCGGTAGGCCTCCGACACCAGGATGTCGGTGGTGCCGTCGGGCTCGCCGCCCGAGACCAGGAACACCACGTTGAACATGTTGAAGGTCCAGATCGCACCCAGCGTGACCGCCGGCACCAGCGAGGGGCCGATCATCGGCAGCGTGACGTGGCGGAAGCGCTGCCAGCGACTGGCGCCGTCCACCTCGGCGGCCTCGAGCACGTCCTTGGGCACGGCCCCGAGCGCGGCGACCGTGACCACCATCATGAACGGGAAGCCGAGCCAGGCATTCGTGATGACGTTGGCCGCGAACGCGGTGGAGAAGCGCGAGAACCACGAGATGGGCTCGATCGGCGTGTCGGTCCACGCCGAGATCGCCTGCAGCAGCCCCGTGACCGCGCCGAACTGCCGGTGGAACATGCCCTTCCACGCCAGCGCGGTGACGTAGTTCGGCACCGCCCAAGGGATGATCAGCAGCACACGGTAGAGCGCGCGCATGCGCAGCACCGGGCGCGCGAGCATCAGCCCCAGCGCCACGCCGATGCCGACGTGCAGCAGCACGTTGATCGCCGTCCACGCCAGCGTGACCAGCAGTGTCAGCCAGAACGAGCCACTCGCCAGCAGCGGGCCGCCGCGCGCGGTGACGATCTCGACGAAGTTGTAGGCGCCGACGTAGTGCACGTCGCCCGGCGGGCCACCGAAGAGCGAGGTCGCGGCGCCCACCACCAACGGCAGCACCACCAGCACGCCGACTGCGATCACGGCGTGGGCCACCCACGCCCACGCGGGCAGCGAGCGGCGCACCGCCTGGCGACTCTCGGGTCGGCGCACGCGCACGACCAGCCACCACGCGCCCCACAGCGCAAAGCCGCCGAGCAGGGCGACCGGCAGCCACGTCGACGAACGCGGCGGCGGCGGACGCATGATCAGCTCGAAGCGGCGCTGGGCCTCGGCCAGCGCCGCGACCGGCTCGGCGTCGCCGCGCAGGACCTTGCGGATGGCCTTGTTCGCGGGTTCCCACGCGGCGCGCATCTGCGGCGAGCTCGACATCGGGATCGCCTTCGCGGCCTGCTCGGCAAACGCCCGGACGATGGCGTCATCGGCGACGATGTCGCGCCGGGCCGACACCGCGCGCGCGCGATCCATCCGCGCCCGCGCGGCGTCGCTGCTCGCGAGCATCGCGGCCAGTGCACGGGCGCCCGGCTTGGTGGCGCCCTGCGGCGACAGCATCACCGCCTCGACGGTGAGCAGCGGCTGCAGCGGGGCCCCGGTGCGCGCCAGCGAAGGCAGCGGGATCACGTGGTAGCGCCGTGCGCCCTCGGCGGTCAGCTCGGCGGCGAGCCACGGCCCACTCATCGCGAACGCGGCCTTGCCGGCGCGGAACAGGTTGGTCACCAGCGCGCCATCGGCATCGCGCGGCACCACACCGCGATCGAGCAGCTCGCGCACGAACAGCAGCGAGTCCTGGGCGGGCTCGCCGAAGAACGCGTACTGCTCGCGCTCGTCGAGCAGGCGCCCACCGAAGGCGTGCAGCAGCGCCGCGTGGGCGTAGGCGTTCTGCGCCTCGTAGGCCAGCGCGACCACGCCCGGCGGCAGGCTCGGGGCCAGCGCGACGATGTCCTCGAAGTGCTCCGGGTCGCGGGCAACCAGCGCGTCGTCGACGTACAGCGCGAGCGACTTGAGCGACAGCGGCAGCGCATGTGGCTCGCCATCGAGGCTCACGGCCGCGCGCGCGACGTCGACGTACGCGGTCTCGTCCCACGCGTCGCCCACCGGCGCGACGAGCTGCCGGCGTCGGTACTCACCGAGCCGCTCGTGCGAGTCGATGTAGACGTCGGGCCCCTCGCCGAACGGGATCGCACTGCCGAGCTTGGCGGAGAACGCATCGTACGGCACCGCCAACAGCTCGACCTGCAGCTCGGGGTGCGCAGCGGCGAAGCGCTCGACCAGCGCCTGCGCGACGGCCTCTTCTTCGCCGCGCCACGAGTGCCACAGACGAATGCGCTCGGCCGCCAGACCCAGCCGCGGGGCGAGCAGCACCAGCAGCGCGATCCAGACGCCCAGCAGCACGCCGACGCCACGCCGGCCTCGCGCCCGCGCGCTCACGAGCGCGGAGCCTCGTCGCGCAGCGCGAGCCCGGTGTCGCGATCGAACAGGTGCAGCTGGTTCACCCGCAGGCGCAGCCGCGTCCCCTTGGCCGGGCCGCTGTGCCCATCGAATGCGGCCACGAAGGCGGTGTCGGCGATGCGGCCGTGGACGTGCACGGTCGGCCCCAGCGTCTCGACCAGCTCGACCACAAACGGCAGGCCGTCGTCGGCGATCGTCACGTCCTGGGGGCGGATGCCGAGCTCGAGCGCGCGCTCCGGCGCGAGCGCGGACGCCAGCGCGCTGGGCACGTGGGTGCCGTCGACGAGCGCGAGCATGCCGGCGCCGACCACCTTCGCCGGCAGGAAGTTCATCGCCGGGCTGCCGAGAAAACCGGCGACGAAGCGATTCGCCGGCCGCTGGTAGACCTCGAGCGGCGCGCCGATCTGCTGCACGCGCCCGCGATCGAGCACCACCAGATGATCGGCGAGCGTCATCGCCTCCACCTGATCGTGGGTGACGTAGATCGAGGTTGCGCCGAGCTCGTCGTGGAGCTTGCGGATCTCGACCCGCACCTGGTTGCGCAGCGCGGGGTCCAGGTTCGACAGCGGCTCGTCGAACATGAACACCGCCGGCCGACGCACGATCGCGCGGCCCATCGCGACCCGCTGACGCTGACCGCCGCTCAGTGCCCGGGGATGGCGGTCGAGCAGGTGCTCGATCGACAGCAGCTTGGCGACCTCGGCGACCCGCGCGTCGATGACCGCGCGATCGACCTTGCGCAGCTCCAGGCCGAACGCGAGGTTGCGACGCACGGTCATGTGGGGATAGAGCGCGTACGACTGGAACACCATCGCGACGTCGCGGTCGCGCGGCACATCGTGGGTCACGTCGCGGCCACCGAACTCGATGCGCCCGGCGGTGACCTCCTCGAGCCCCGCGATGCAGCGCAGCAGCGTCGACTTGCCGCAGCCACTGCTGCCGACCAGCACGATGAACGCGCCATCGGGGAAGTGCGCGTCGACGCCGTCGAGCACGACGGTGTCGCCGAAGCGCTTGCCCACGTCATGGAGGCGCACGTCGACCATGGATCCGGCGCATGCTATCAGCCTGCGCGGCTGCGCCAAGCCTGGCGCAGCATCGGCCGCTGCCTGGGCGCTGCCTGGCCACTGTACCCCCCGCACGCGCGTTGCTATCGTGGGCGGATGCTGTCGCGCGCCGCTTGCCTGGTCGTCCTCGTGTGTCTCGCCACGTCCTGCAGCGACGACGGTGCCGCCAACGGCGATGCGGCGTCACTCGGCGATGGCACCTCCGCGGCCACTGTCGGCACCGAGGGCCACGGCACCACCTTCGGCGACGAAGCCAGCGGTGGCCAGGCGCAGACCAGCGCGACCGGACCCGGCGCAGACACCAGCGCCGACACCGGCAGCGACACCGGCAACGACACCGGCCCGAGCCCCGGCGACGACGGCATCGGCGAGTGGATCGACGAGCCCGGTGCCTGCCCCGATGGCGCGGTGCAGGTCGACATCCACGACGCCGAGGAGATGGCCAGCGCGGCGCGGGGCGAGAGCGGCACCGACGCGACCTGCTTCTTCGTGCACGACGGCGTGTACGAGCAGACCAGCGGCTCGCCGCTCCTGTACTTCTTGCGCGGGGGCACGGCCGAGCAGCCGCTGGTGTGGGTCGGCGAGTCGCGCGACGGCGTGATCGTGCGCAGCCGCGCGACCTTCGAGCACGACGGCAGCTCGAGCTCGGACCACATCGTGCTGTCGAACATGACCTTCGACATCTCGACCCAGACCAGCACCGACGCCTACAACACCATCACGGTGCTGGGCAGCGACATCACGCTCACGCACCTCACGCTCACCGGCGACTGCCAGCACGGCGCCCGCGGGGGCCACGTCGAGATCCCCGGCCGCGACGACGGCTCGGGCTCGAGCGGCATCACCGTCGAGGCGTGCTTGATCGAGAACTTCGGGCGCTGCGGCACCGACGACGGTGCGCTCGATCACGGCGTGTACATCTCGGCCGGCAGCGACCTGGTGCTGCGCAACAACGTCATCCGCGGCAACGCCTCGCGGGGCATCCAGGTCTACACCCACTACGAGGACTCCTCGCTGAGCATCGACGGCCTGCTGGTCGAGCGCAACCGCATCCTCGAGAACGGCCATGCCGACTACCAAGACGGCATGGTGATCAATGGCAACGTCGGTGGCGGCTACGATGGACCGCTGACGAACGTCATCATCCGCAACAACATCTTCTACGGCAACTACTACTCGGGCATCCGCTTCGTCGGTAACGCGGTCTCTTCGGTCGAGATCACCCAGAACACCTTCGTCGAGGACGGCACGGGCTCGAGCAGCGCCAACCGCTCGGAGATCAATGTCGACGAGGGCACGCCGGACGCGAACGTCTCGCGGAACATCTTCGTCGCGCTCGAGCAGCTGACCAACGGCTGCGCCGGGACGCTCGCGATCGACGACAACGTCGTGTTCGGCGGCGATGCGAGCGGTGCCTGCGTCACCGGCGTGCAGATGCTCGATCCCGAGCTGGTCGATCCCGCCGGCGGAGACTTCCACGCCCAAGCCGCCGCGGCCGCGGGCTACGGCGCGTACGGGCCATAGGGCCCCTTCGACGCGAAGCCGGGAGGGCGCCGGCCCGAGCGATTCTGCACCCGCAGGAAATCGGCGGGCGCCTCCGTCACACGGCGATCGAGCGGCCCCACCGGCGAAATGCCGCTGTCCCGCACCTCGTTGTCCCTCGCCGTTGCGATCGCCATCGGCGGCACCGCGGCCATCGCCAGCTCCGCGCCGGTGCAACCGAGCCAACCGGTACCGCACACCACCGCGCCGACCACCCCGCCGGTCGTCCCCGCCGGCGCATGCTCCGTTCCCTCGGAGGCCAAGTGCCTGTCGATCGTGAAGGTCAACGGCGAGGACATCCCGTACCTCGAGACCCCGTGCGGCATCGCGAATCGCGAGGCCTGCCGCGATGCGGTGGAGGACAAGCTCGAGGACTACAAGGGCGTCAACGCGGGCTCGTCGGCGAAGCCGACCGTCAAGATGTTGCAGCCGTCCAAGAGCGAGATGCCCAAGAACCTGCGCGACGGCAAGTACAAGAAGTTCGCGCCGTCGTCGTCCCGGCTCACCTCGGACCGCGCGACCCTCCGGACCAAGTACGCCAAGTCCGATGACCTGCTCGCGGGCTACGGCGGCTACGACACCGCGGCGGCACCACCGGCTGCGCGCAAGGAGACCGTGCTGGGCGTCGAGGCGCTGCAGTACTGGCGCAACCCCAGCTGGAACACCAACGCGCTCGCGGTCTCGGGGTGCAAGGAGTACGCGTACTCGCGCAGCTTCACCGCCGCGCGGTTCATCGATGCGTCGTCGCGATGCCGCGGTGACAAGGAGTGTGTGTTCGACGTCGCGTACTTCGCGGGCAACGGCGGCATCGCCGATCGCAAACTGAAGGACGAGGCCGACAACGAGACCGCGCGACAGCTGACGTTGCCCACCGGTTTGAAGCCCAAGAACGAGATGTTCGTGCCATCGGTCGAGCGCTTCGTGCGGGCCAACGGTCGCGACGCCAAGCTCGCCGACACCCCCGCCATCCTCGCGCTCGAGGCGGCGCTGAAGGCGGGCCAGAAGTACTACAGCATCGGCACGTGCCAAGGCTCCGGCTGCGACGACGACCGAAGCTTCAAGGACGTCTGGGCCTACCACAAGAAGATGCACTTCGCGACCATCTCGGTCAGCGAGGCGGAGGCCGAGGAGTACGCGCGTCGATTGGCGCGTTTCCGCGGCCTGCTCGACCAGTACCGCGCGGCGGTGGCCAACGAAGCAATTCCCGAGCAGCGTGCGGAGCAAGAGTTCGTACTGCCGATCGACATGCAGTCGCGCGATCCATTCGAGCGCTACGATCTCGAGAAGAAGTACATGGAGCATCGTCGCGATCAGTACATCCAGCTGAAGAATCGCTTCGGCAATCAGATCTTCCAGAAGAGCCGTACCGACGCGCTGCACCAGATCAAGTTGGGCGCGCAGCCCCAGCAGCAGGGCGCTCGCGAGGCGGCGCCCGCAACCGGCATGCTGGCCATGCCCGCACCGGCACAGCCCACCCACAACGGAACCGCCACCCAGGGGCCCGCGCCGCAGGTCAACTCGAACTGCATCCGGCCCGACGACGACTGGGGCATGGAGACCGACTTCCGGGGCCCCATCAGCTGTCGCATCGGCCAGTTCCTGCGGGCCGAGTGGGCCCGCAAGGAGGCCGGGCAACTCAGCTGCCTCGATCCGGCGAATCGACGCTGCGACTGGACGATGGAGATGTTCGAGCAGAGCGTGCTCATCCAGATGCCCGCGCTCGACGCCCAGATCGCCGACGAGCAATTCTGCAAGGCGTTCAAGACCCCGGACACCTTCGAGACGGTCAACACCTGGCCGGGGACCTCGATGGACGGCTTCCCGAACCTGGCCCGTGTCGACGCACGCCTGCGCGAGATGCAGCGCGTCGTACAGGAGGAGCTCAAGGCCGTCGATCAGTACTTGATGGGCCACAAGGAGAACAACGGCGGTCGCATCCTCGGCAAGGACTGGAAGGGGGGCGACTACGCCGGTGACAAGGAATCGTTCGGCGCCGGCTACGACTACGACATCGGGTGGCGCGTGCAGCCGGCGACCAAGTCCGGCGGCGACGTGTGCGAGCTCGAGGGCTCGGTCCACGGCAACATGAGCTTCGACGCCTACCTCTCGGGCAAGAGCTTCCCGATCGTGAGCGGCGCGGTGCAGGTGCGATCCAAGCCGCGCGCCGACGGCCACGCGCAGTACAAGGCGCACCTGAAGATGTTCGACATCTCGCTCTACCAGTCGAAGGACGCGGCGTGGGCCGGCACGCAGACCTTCGGCGGGAGCGACACACCCGGCAAGAGCATCAGCGTGCCCGATCCGAAGCCGCGCTTCGACATCCTGGTCGGGTTCGTGCCGGTCTCGGGCCAGGTCTGGGGCGAGCTGATGTTCGGCTCCGGCCTGGAGGTGGGCGGCACCGCCTCCACCTCGTGCAGCACCACGCAGCCGAAGTTCGGCGTCAACGGTGCGTACATCCCGGTGTTCATGGCCTTCGGCAACGGCAAGGTCGGCGTCGGGATCGCGGGTCTGGTGAGCGCGGGCATCCGCGCGTCGCTGCTGCTCACCATGATCAGCACGCCGATCGACTTCGCGCTCGGCATCGGCAGCAAGAACGGCATCCCGGCGGTCACGTTCGGCTCCGACCTGCGGCTGATGCTCGGCACCCTCGGCGGCCGCGTCTCGCTCTACCTCGAGTTCCTGCTCTACGAGGAGGAGTTCGAGCTCGTCCGCTGGAAGGGCCTGTTCAGCGACGTCCCGCTGATGAAGCTCGCCGCCAACGTCTCGTTCATGGGGTTGAAGTGATGCGCACCGCGATCCTCACCGTGCTGTTGGCCGTCGCGTGCGGCCAGGCGACCCCCTCGGCCGCGGTCTCGCCCGCGCCCCTCGAGCAACAGGCGTCGCGTGCACCGGGCCTGCGCGTCGGCGATCGCCACACCTACGAGCTGGCGTGGCACGCCGACGCGACCCGCCGGCGCGACGGCAGCGGCATCTCCGGCGCGCTCGATCTCGAGGGCGAGCTGGCGGTCAGCGTGCTGTCGTCGGGCCCCGAGGGCACGCGGCTGTCGCTGTCGTTCGCGAGCCTGCGCCGCCACGAGCTGCGGGCACAGAACCTGCCCATCGAGCTCGACCCGGTGTTGCTGCTGGGGCGACGCGCGGAGCTGCTGGTCGGTGAACACGGTGACGTGCACCGGGCCTTCTTCGATCCCGCCGATCCGCCGGTGTTCCGCGAGCTCATGACCGGCGTCATCGCGCGGCTCGATCTGCGCGGCAGCGACCCTGGCGAGCCCTCGCGAACCATTCGCAGCGGACACGGGCTGGTCGAGGCGACCTATCGCGAAGACGGCGACCACGTGGTGACCCGCGAGCTCTCGCAGGTGCTTCGCTTCGACACGGCCCCCGGCACCGCCGTCGGTGCCGAGGCGTTGGTGGCGACCGGGCGCATCGAGCTCGACGCGGATCGCGTGCCCACGCGCATCGAGCTGGTCGACAGCGTCGACCTGCCCGGCGACAACGGGATCATCGCGGACGATCGCTTCACGCTGACCCGCATCGGCGTCGATCGCAGCGACGCGATGCCGCTGTTGGACCCAATCGAGATCGATCCCAACGCCGCCCCCGACATGGCCGCCGCTGCACGCGAGGTCGACCGGCAGTACGCGGCCGAGATCACCGCGCAGGACCTCTCGATCGCGCTGATGGCGGCCGATGGCGGCTTGCAGCCGGCGGCGGGCGAGTTCTCGCAGGCGGTCGCGTACCTGCGCGGCTGGCCCGAGCGCGCCGACGAGGTCTCGGCGATGGTGATGCGATCCGACGGCGGCGGCCGACAGCTCGGCTTCGACATGCTCGCGGCCGCCGGCACCCTGCAGGCGCAGGCGGCGATGCGTGAGCTGTTGTCGCAACCCGAGGCGCGCACGTGGCCCGAGCGGATGGTGTTGGTGCAGCGCTTTGCCTTCGTCGCGGCGCCGACCGCCGAGTCCGGCGAGTTCCTGCTCGCCTTGGCCGACGCCGCCGACGAGGCCGGCGATCACGAGCTGCACCGCGGCGCGCTGCATGTCATGGGCGTGGTGGCCGAGCGCGTCGACGACCTGTGGCTGGCCGAGCGGCTGCACGCGCGGCTGGTCACGCTCGCCGCCGACGAGGACGGCTTCCTGCGCGCCGGTGCCATCGCCGGCCTGGGCAACGCCAAGCGCCCCGACGACGTCGCGCGGCTGCTGCTCGCGACGACCGACGGCGACTCCGACGTGCGCATCGAGGCGGTCTCGGGTCTGCGGCACTGGCCGCGCCAGGACGCGACCGCCGCGCTGCTCGACGCCCTCGCCGACGAAGACCGCGCGGTGGCATCGGTTGCGCTCGACGTGCTGCGCAAGCGTCACTACGAAGGCCGCATCGACGCGCGCTTCATCGAGCGCGCACGGGTCGGACAGTACAACGCCGAGCTCGACGGCATGGTGGTCTCCGCGCTGGTCGACGCCCAGCCCGATCCTGCGCTCGTCGCCGACGCCCACGTCGCGCTCGCGGCGATCCAGGCCCGCACCGTCGACCACGAGCTCGCCGATCACATCGGCGAGCTGCTGTGATCGCGAGCCCTCACCCGACGAACTTCGACAGCAGTCGGATGTAGCGGATCTGGTAGCCATTCGACGGCTCGGTGACCGACCACGAGTCGATCGGCCAGCCGTCGTTGAACTGCGCGTACGACTTCTGCGGCGGCTGCCCGGAGGGCGGGGACAACGGCGCCGCACCGCAGTCGTAGCCGCTGCAGCCGCCCGGGCAGCAACCATCCCACGCATAGCTGGGGTTGGGCCCGCCGACGAGGTAGCCCGGCGGCGGGCCGTACATCGACACGCCGGTCTCGTCCCACAGCGAGCCGTGCGAGAACCACGCATGATAGATCGTGCGCACCGAGTTGCTGGCGCCGTACGCCTCCATCGTCGAGAGGTAGACCAGCTGCAGCGGGTTCACGCCGTGGATGTAGTGCACGAACCGCTCGGCCGCCCGCGCGGCCGCGGCCGCATCGACACCCGCGACGTCGTACGCGACGACATCGAACAAGAGGTTGCCCTGGTCGGCTTTGACTTGGTTGCTGCCCCAGACGTAGACGTAGGTGTACGCGAGGTACGGATCGGGATCGTCCTGCAGCGCGCCGAGGTTGTTGCCGCTGGCGACGCCCTCGGCGTAGGCCGCGAGGATTTCGTCGACCCGGGCCGGGGTCGCGTTGGCGGTGCCGGCGTACTCGAGCAGCGCGTCCTGCTCTTCGACCGCGAACATGTCGAGGTAACCCGAGCCCATCAGCTGGGTCTGCCCGAGGTTGGCGTCGACCACCGTGCGGTAGCTGGTGTCGCCCGTGAGTCCGAACAGGAACACCGCCGCCTGTAGCCGCTTGATGTCGCGGCCGTGATCGTCGACCTCTTGCTCGCCGGCACCGATGACGCCGCTGTTGTAGAAGATCGCCGACGGGTTGGCCTCGGCCCACGACCACGCATCCTCGGCCCGCACCGCAAGCTCGGCGGCGAAGCCCGGAAACGCGTCCTCGTGCGCGGCGTAGACCTGCGACGCGAACGCGAACGCGGCCGCGGTCGAGTACGACGCCGAGGTCGACGCGGGTCCGTAGTGGCACGGGCTGGTGACCTGCGAAGGCGCGGTGTTGGGGTCGCCACCGAAGGGCGGGTACTCGGGGCCGTCTTGGCCGACGATGCTGAGCACCGAGCCGTCGGCGCCCTGCATGCGCACGAGCCAGTCGAGGTTCCACTTCAGCTCGTCGAGCACGTCGGGCACGCCGTTGCCCGACTCGGGGATGCCGTAGTCGTCGGTGAAGGCGCTGGGGTGCTCGCGGTACGATCGCAGCAGGCCCAACGCATAGCTCGCCGACCAGTTGGTGTACTTGTTGACGTCGCCGGCGTCCCACCAACCGCCGTGCAGATCGCGGGGGCTGCCGCCGGTGTGCAGCTCGCACGCGGGCCCCTGCCCCGGCCCGACGTACGACGCGCCATCGGCCCAGTCGTCGCCGGCGAACTGCGCCTCCTTGGCGAAGCCGTCGCGCTGGTAGAACAGCATCCGCACCGCCTGCGCGAGCACGTCGGCGTAGACGTCGTCGGCGATGCGGAACACGTCCGAGCGCACCTGGCGCTCGACGTCGAGCACGTAGTACTGCCCCGGCGTGACGACCTCGGTGAAATCGAAGCGCCACGCGAGGTCGCCCGACGATGCATCGACGGCGCCACCGTTCCATGGCACCGGTGCGCCCTCGAACACGCTCTGACCCGAGACGGCATCGATCAGCTGATAGCTCGCGCCCGGCACGAACGCGCTGCCGGCATCGAAGCCGGTCATCGGGCTGCGCACGACCGCGAGCTTCTCGGCAGCGACGCGGTAGCCGAACTGATCCACCACCACGTTCGGGCTGAGCGGCTGCGTCGGATCGGGCACGTCGCCGGTGCTGCCGTCGTCGCCGTCGGTCGAGTCCGCGCCACCGGTGGGGGTGCTGCTCGCCGAGCCCGCGGTCGACGACACGCCGGTGCTGGGATCGCCGAAGCTCGCGGCGCTGTCGGTGCCACCACCCTCGTGGGTGCTCGCGCCATGGGACGCGGGGTCGCTGCAACCAGCGACGACCAGCAACGACATCGTGAGGGACGGGCGAAGGCAGCGGGGCATCGGACCTCGAGTCCGATGGGATACGCGGGCGACGGGTTCCGGCCGACGGAAATCACTGCGGCGCACGTGCGTCTGCGCGCGTGTTGCTGCCCCCCAACGCCCGCCTGGTCGGGCATCGACGGCCCCGTGGTAGCGTCGGCGCGCCCATGCGCGTGCTCCTCCCCACGCTTTCGCTGCTCGCCGCGCTCGCGGCACCGGGCACGATCTCGACCGCCCACGCCGGCACCGCGCCGCCCGAGCGCTACGCGCTGTCGATGTTCCACTTCAACGTGCAGTACGTCGCGGGCGGGCTGGTGGGCTACGCCGGCTACGCCGGCGAGCTGCGCCCGGCCGAGGTCGAGGACCAGATCATCGTCGAGAGCCTGCTGCCGGTGCTCGAGCTCTACGCTGCACACCCGACCTGGGGCGCGAACATCGAGCTGCAGGGCTACCTGCTCGACGTGCTCGCCGCGCGTCACCCCGACACGTTGGCGCTGCTGCGCGACCTCGCGTTGTCGGGCCAGATCGAGGTCGTCAGCTTCCACTACTCCGATCAGTTCTTCGTGGGCTACCCGCAGGAGGACTGGGCGCGCAGCCAAGCGCTCACCCAGGCCACGTTCGAGACCCACGGCGTGCCGCTCGGCACCAGCGTGTTCTGCCAGGAGGGCCAGAGCGGCATGGCCATGGCCGCGCGCATGGCCGAACGCGACTACCGCACGATGGTGTGGCCGAAGAACCTGTGGATCGAGCAGCACGGCGACTTCGAGGCCGCACCGCTGTATCGCTTCGGCGACGTCGAGCTGGTGGTCGGCGCCAAGGGGGCCAGCTACGACGACGGCACCCTGCAGATCGAGACCACCTGGACCTTCTTCGACGACGGTGAGCTGCTCGCGACCGGCGACTGGAACCCGTACTTCCCCGATCTGTTCAAGCACGACCCCGCGGTGGTGGCCGAGTACGAGGCCAACCTCGAGGCGCTCGAACAAGATGGCTGGGTCATCAGCACCGTCGCCGACTACGCCGATGCCATCCGCGACCGCGTCGCGCTGCCGGACGCGCCGCCGCTGTTCGACGGCACCTGGCAGCCCGGCTCGACCAACGGCGTCTCGAAGTGGCTGGGCGATCGCTCGATCTGGGCGCTGGGCGGCCCGCCGGCCGATCGCGACAACCAGGTCCGCACGCTGAACTACGCCGCGCACCGCGAGCTGGTCGCGGCCGAGACCGCGGCCGCGGTCGCGGGCGTCGACGCGCGGGCGCGCCTCGACGCCGCGTGGCGCCTGCTCGCGCTCTCCGAGGTCACCGACGCCAGCGGCATCAATCCCTACCGCGGCGAGCTCGAGTACGGCCTCGCCCACGCCACCGAGGTGCTGCGGATCGCCCGCGGCGTCATCGACGAGGCCAAGGCCAGCGTCGGGCTCGATCGCGTGCGCATCGATCCCGCGGCACAGACGATGGTCGAGGGCGACGGCGATCCCTTCGCGGGCACCGCGGTCGACGACGGCCCGGTGACGTTGACGCTCGCCGCCGACGATCCCACGCGTTCGATGTCGACCGCGTGGTCCGAGGTCGCGCCCGGGCACCACGTCGTGACCATCGAGTTCAGCGCCGGCGAAGCATCGAACACCGACACCAAGATCTCCGCGCGTTTCGGCGGCGAGCTGGTCGACGCGCTGACCACCACGCTCGCGCTCGCCGACGATGCCCCGTACACGTTCTCCCGCGCCGATTTCGCGTTCACCAGCTTCGCGCTGGCGCTGCCGCTCGGGGTCGTGAGCCTCGGCCCCGACCTCTACGTCATCAAGGACATGGGCCACGTGCACCTCGCCGCCCAGGTCTCGCGCGACACCGGCGACATCGAGTTCCACGACGAGACCGTGCTGACCACCGATCACGCGGCGTGGGTGTTCCACGTCTTCGAGGGCAGCGCCGACGAGGCCATCGCGCTGGCCCGTCGCATCAACTCGCTGCGGGAGCTGTCGCGATGAGACGCTGCATCCTGATCCTCGCCGCTGCGCTGGCGTGCAGCACCGACCTGCCCGCCCCCGGCAGCCTCGCCGATTCCAGCGCTGGGGCCACCACCGAGGGCGGCAGTGGCAGCGGCAGCGGCAGCGGCGATTCGACCACCGCTGCGCCCGAGCCGGTCGAGCTGTTCGACGCCACCCTCGATCTCGAGCTGAAGCAGGACGTGCGCGTCACCGTCACGCAGACCGGCGACGACGTCACCGTGAGCGCGAAGCTCTCGCGGGGCTACGGCCTCGTCGCCGACGGCGCCACGCTGACCGGCAGCGGTCGCGTCGACGCCTACCCCGAGCTGGGCGCGACCGGCTACACCGCGCGCTTCGACGTCCCCGCGGATGCCGGCCTGTGTGGCGGCGAGGTGACGAGCATCGGGCTCTCGCTGTTCGCCCGCGTGTACCCCGAGGGCGCCGACGACCACGCGGTCTACGGCGGGCTCACGGCCTACTGCGGTGGTGAGGACTTCGGCGTGCCGGTGATCGAGCCGTTGCGGATCTCGGGCCGACGGTAGCAAACGCTCAGAGCGGGTGCTCGCGCAGCCAGGCGTCGAGGCTGTCGCGGTCGCGCTCGAAGCCTTGGCCCGCGGTGGCGAACGTGTCGCGCGCTCGCGTTGCCAGGGTGCGGGCGCGGGTGCGGTCGCGGCCGTCGCGGGGTGGCGCGTCGTACAGCGCCTTCGCCAGCGCCCACTCGCTATAGGCCCGCAGCGTCGGCGCGACGTTGTCGCCGGAGCGTAGCGCGACCGCGCGGCTCAGGTGCTCGATCGCAGCGCGGTGATCGCCGAGGGCATGCGAGGCTTCGCCGAGACCGTTGAGCGCGAACGCCACATCGGGGTGGTCCTTGCCGAGCGACACTTCTTTGATCGCGAGCGCGCGCTCGTGGGCGCGCTTGGCTGCGGCGTAGTCCCGCAGGAGGTAGTGCACCTGCCCGAGGTTGCTCAGCGCCATCGCGATGCTCGGATGATCCGCCGGCAGGGTCTTCTCGAAGATCGCGAGTGCGCGCTCGTCGTAGGCCTTCGCCGCCTCGTAGTCGCCTGTCGCCTTGTTGACGGCACCCAGGTCGAGCAGAACTCCCGCCGTGACGGGCCCGTCCCCGTCGGGGAGATTCTGACGGAGGCTCAGCGCACGCTCGAGGTTGCGCTTCGCCGCAGCGTGGTCCCCGAGTTGGCTCAAGCCAATGGCGAGTCCGTGAAGGTCGTTCGCGACCGTCGGATGCTCGGGCCCGAGTGCGACCTCGTCGATCGACAGCACGCGCTGCCAGCACGACTTCCCGTCCTCGAAGGCGCCGACGTCGTGGTCGAGCTTGCAGAGCATGGACAGTGCCTCGGCCACGCGGGGATGGTCGGGGCCCGACGACGCGCTCGTGATCTCCACCGCCCTCGTTGCGAGGGTGCGGGCATCTCGGACCTCACCCAACTGATTGCGGACGAGAGCGAGATTCCTAAGCGCCACGGCCACGGTAGGATGCTCGGGCCCGAGCGCGCGCTCCCGGGTCATCAGGACGCGTTCGTGGAGCTTCTTGGCCTCGCCGTAGGCTCCGCCGGCGAATGCGATGGCGGCGACGGCGTTCAAGCGCGCCGCTTCCCTCAGGCCGAGTGGATCGCCGCTGCGCGAGAGTACGACCGCCGCATGCTCGGCCCAGAGTCTGCCCTCGCCGGCCCGCCTCCGTTTATGTCCAACGAGAAAGGCGAGCTCGATCGCCGCATCCGCCGCGACGTCCCACGCCCCTGCTCGCACCGCCTCCATGAACGCTGCGACGCCCGAATCCTCTGCGCTGCTGAAATCACCGGCGCTGCCGAACAGATTCGCCTCACCGGCGCGCGCGGCCGCCGTCAACGGTGGCCAACCAAGGCGTTCCGCCTTGGACGTCGCCGCCGTCGCGACCTCGAGCCCGGCTGCGTAGCTCCCCAGTCGCTCGAGCGAGTTCGCACGCGAGATCTCCGCGAGCACCTCGGCCGCCTGCGGCCGCAGCTCCGCACTCGGCGGCTCGACCATCGTCGCCACCGCGCTGTCCAACACGCACCCGTCCACCCGCGCGAGGCTCGATGCCGCCACGATCGCGTTCTGCACGACATCACGATCCGCGCGCATCAACTCGTCGACCAACGCCGACAACTCGAGCCGCCGCTGCTCGAGGCACCACTGCGCCTTGTCGAGCTGCGCTGCATCCCACTTGCCGTCCACGCTCGCGCGCATGCACGCCGCGGTCGCGTGCTCCCGCCACGCTTCGGCCTGATCGTCGAGCCAGGGCACGACCTTCTCCGCCACCGTCGGCGCATACGTGGCCCCGGTCGCGATCAGGCTCGCGCGCACGGCCTCCCGGAACGCGTCATTCCACACCCCATCGATCGCATCGCCCTGATCACGGCACGCCTGCTCGAGTCGCGCCACGAATAGCCGCCGGCCCGCGAACCCGAGCCCGACCACCAGCAACACCCCGGCCGCGACCGCCCAACCTCTGCGCGATGGCTTCGCCGGCGCGCGCTCGCCCGCGAGGGTCGCCCGCGCCGCCTCCAGCTGCTCGAGCAGCGCCGCCATGCTCTCGTGCCGCTGCTTCGGCCGCAGCGATAGGCCCTTGCGCAGCGCCGTCTCGACCAGCGGCGGCACGTCCGCGCTCTCCGGCCGACGCACCCGCCCGCCACGGATCGCCGCGATCACGCTCGCCCGATCGCCGCCCGCGAACGGCCGCTCACCGAACAGCACCTCCCATGCCGCGACGCAGAAGCTGAACTGATCCGACTTGCCATCGACGTGCTCCCCGAGGAACTGCTCGGGTGCCATGTACGCGGGCGTGCCCGCGATCATGCCGGTCTCGGTCAGCGTCTCCTCGGGGCTCGCGTTGTGCGAGGCGAGCAGGCCCTCGTCGGCGTCTTGCACGCTGTCCAAGAGCCCGGCGCCTTCGACGGTCGGCATCGTGCGCGCGAGGCCGAAGTCCACCACCCGCACCCGCGCATCGCGGCCGACCAACACGTTCGCCGGCTTGAAATCCCGGTGCACCAAGCCGCTCGCATGGGCGGCCGCGAGGCCGCGACCCGCCTGCGTCAGCAGCTCCAGCGCCGCTCGCAGTCGCTCCGCGCCGCCATCGGGCGGATGCGCCTGCAACCACTCCTTGAGCGTCTCGCCGTCGACCTGCTCCATCGCGACCAGCAAGCGACCGTCGTGCTCGTCGACCTCGTGCACCGTCACCACGTTCGGATGCGCGAGCCGAGCCAGCGCCCTCGCCTCCCGTCGCAGGCGATCGCGCTCCACCTCGGACCCCTGCGTGTGCAGCAGCTTCAGCGCGACGCGGCGATCCAGCTTCGGATCGTACGCCGAGCACACCTGCCCCATCCCGCCGACACCGATGAGACCGAGCACCGTGTAGCGCCCGATGCGTTGGCCCGCCGCGATCGCATCGCGCTCGACCTCGCGACCCGATCGCACCTCGCCCGTGTCGGGCACGATCGCCGTACGCGTCGGCCGATCGTCCTGTGCCGACGCGCGACCGTCACCGCCCTGGCGCACCGCCCGAGGCTCTGATCCTTCTGTCATCGCCGACGTCGCCAACGTACATCACGCGCGCCTGCACCCGCAATCGAGCCGCGCGCTCGAGCTCCCGCGACACCCGGCAACTCGCTTGCCCACCGCCGCCACGCGCTGCGGCCGTTGCTGCTACCGTGGCCATCATGACGTACGTGCTTCATGGTGCGCGTGGCTCGGGATCCAGCATCATCGAAGCGGCGTGCGCCGAGCTCCGCCTACCCGTGGAGCTGCGCGACCTCGATGCCCGAGGCGGCGAGCACCGCGGTGACGCGTACGCGCGGCTGAACCCCGTGCGCAAGCTGCCGACGCTCGTCATCGACGGCACCGAGGTGCTGACGGAGACCGTCGCGATCCTCGTCACGCTCGACGAGCGCCACCGCATCGGTGGCCTGCTGCCCGCACCCGGCACGCCGACGCGAGCCCAGGCGCTACGATGGCTGTTGGTGCTCGCGACCGATCTCTACCCGGTGATGGAGCTCGTCGATCACCCCGAGCGCTTCGCCCCCGTCGGCACCGACGCCGCGGCGCTGGGCGAGCGAAGCAAGGCGCTATGGCTCGAGCGCTGGGCGAGCATCGAGGCTGCGATCGCCGGTGCGCCGTGGTTCTCGTCCGAGGGGTTCTCGGCCGTCGACCTCTACATCACCGTGCTGAGCCGCTGGGACATGACCGACGCGTGGCGTCGCGAGCACCTACCGCGGGTGGATCGGCTCGCGACCGCAACACGCTCGCGCGCTCGGGTGGCCGATGCGCTCGCACGGCACTTCGGCCCGGTCGCGCCGCAGTAGATCGGCCTCGTCCGCGATCGAAGCAGCGCGTCGATGTCGACGCGCCACTCTCCCCGGCTCGACGAGCGACCGCGGGCACCATGCTCCGCCCGCGTTGGGTGTTATGCTCCACCGCCCCCCCGGATGAGCACGGACGAGCGACATGCGGACTCGCGGACCGCCGAGGCCGACGATGCGCCCGGCGACGTGGCCGTGTCCTCGCGGGAGTCGTGGTTGACCGCGCTGGCCCGCGCGCCGGCGATCTCGCTGGGCCCGGCCGCCGGCGACGTGCTCGGGGGTGAGTACGTCATCGAGCGGGCGCTGGGCCAGGGCGCGATGGGCCTGGTCTATCTCGCCCACCACCCGACGCTCGCGCGCAAGGTCGCGATCAAGCTGCATCGGCTCCGCAGCGAGGGCGCGGCCGCACGACAGCTGGCCGAGGCCCGGGCGGTGGCGCGGATCCAGCACGAGAACGTGCTGGTCGTGCACGGCGTCGGCACCTGGCGCGGGCACGTGTTCGTCGCGATGGAATTCATCGACGGCACGACCGCACGGCAGTGGGTCACCGCGTCGCCGCGCAGCTGGCGGGAGGTCGTCGCGCTCTACCTCGAGGCCGGCCGCGGACTGGCGGCCGCGCACGCCCAGGGGCTCGTGCACCGCGACTTCAAGCCCGACAACGTGCTCGTGCCCCGCGACGCGGATGGCCACGCGCACGGACGCGTGAAGGTGGCCGACTTCGGCCTCGCGCGCGACGCCGACGAGGCCGTCGACGACGCCACCGCCGAGACCACCACCGGCGGATCACCGCATGCGACGCCGCCCGCACGCGCCGGTGGACTGGTGGGCTCGCCGGCGTACATGGCCCCGGAACAGTACCGCCGCGCCGACGTCGACGCGCGCGCCGATCAGTTCGCGTTCTGTGTCTCGCTGTTCGAGGCGCTGTTCGGGCGTCGCCCCTTCGAGGGCGACGATCTGCCGGCGCTCGCAGCTGCCATCACCGTCGGCCGCGTGCACGAGCCCGAGGGCGCCGACGTGCCGTTGCACGTGCGACGGGTGCTGCGGCGCGGGTTGTCGGTCGACCCCGCCGCACGCTTCCCCGACATGCCCGCGCTGCTCGACGCGCTTGCGCGCGATCCGGCGGCCACGCGGCGGCGCGCGCTGGCGGCAGTCGTGGCGGTGGGGATCGGCGCGACCGCGATGTGGTCGACCACGCGACGCGACGACCCCCTACCGGAGTGCCTCGCGAGCCCCGCGGTGTCGACCTGGTGGAGCCCCGAGCTCGCGGCACCGCTGCACGACGCGCTGATCCGCAGCGGTCGCGCACACGCCGAGGCGACCTACCTCCGCGTCGACGCCGCGTTCGCGGAGCATCGCGACGACGCCGCGACGGTGCTCGCTCGAGCGTGCGAGGCCACCCATGTCGCCGGCACGCTCGCGCGCGTCGAGCTCGAGGCCCGCCGCACCTGCCTCGCACAGCGTGGACGCGAGCTGGGCGCGTTGATCGAGGTGCTCGAGCGCGGCACGCCGGAGATCGTCGATCGTGCGGTGTCCGCCGCCGAGGGGCTCACGCCGGTGACGCGCTGCGAGCAGGACGCCGACGCGATCGCCTTGGATGATCGCGGGCCAGAGGTCGCACCGGTGCTCGACCGGCTCGCCCAGGCGCGATCGCTGCGCCTGGTCGGCCGCTTCGACGAGGCCGCGAAGATGGCGAGCGAGGGCGTCGTCTCGGCACGTGCGCTCGCGCGACCGGGGCTGCTCGCGGAGCTGCTGCTCGAGCAGGGCGTCGCCATGGCCAGCAATGGTGCCGAGACCGACGCGAGCGCGTCGCTGCGCGAGGCGGCAAGCCATGCCGTGCTCGCCGGTGCCGACGCGCTCGCGGCCGAAATTGCGGCGCAAGGCCTGTTCGTCGACGCTTACCGCAACGGCTCGCGCGGCCTCGGTGAGCAGTGGGCCGCGCTGGGCTGGGCGTGGTTGGAGCGGGCGCACTGGCCCACCGACGTGTTGCGCGAGTTCCTCGGTCAGCGCGCGCTGGCGCGGCGAACCGCCGATCGCCACGCCGAGGCGCTCGTCGACCTCGGGCTCGCGCTCGCGCTCGCACAGGGCGAGCGCAGCTCGTCCACACGCGCCGCATTGTTGGCCGTGCTCGCAGAGACCTACCGCCGCATCGGCATGCGAGAGCTGGCGCGTAGCACCGCCACCGACGCCCACGCCGCCTACGTCGCCGCGCTCGGCGAACGGCATCCGTTCGCCATCAATGCACTGAATCTCATCGCGGGCCTCGACCTCGAGGAAGGCCGCTTCGCCGAGGCCGAGACCCTCCTGCGCCGCATCCTCGCGCTTGGCGAAGAGGTTCTGGGGCCCGACTCACGGCGCCTCATCGACCCGCGGGTCAACCTCGCGACCGTGCTCGTCAACACCGGACGCCTGAGCGAGGCGCTCGAGATGCAGCAGCGGGCGTACGACGTCGTGAGTGCACCCGGTGAGCCGACCAACGAGAGCCGCGTGCTGGTGACCGCCAACCTCGCGGCCGATCTCGCGATGACCGGCAACCTGGTACGCGCACGTGAACTGCAGCAGGAGGCGGTGGAGCTGGCGCGCGCGGTCGCGGGCGAGCGCAGTGCCTTGTATGCGCGTCAGCTCGCCACCGCGGCGGAGCTCGTGATGGATGCGGATCCCGAGCGCGCGCTGTCGATGGCACGCGACGCCGAGGAACGACTCGCCGCGATCGCGCCGCTCGGGCTCGATCGCAAGATTGCAGGTAGCACGGTCGCGGTCGCGCTCGCGCTGCTGGAGCGCTGCGACGCAGCCCGCGAGCCACTCGCGACCTCACTCACGACGCTCGGCGCGGAAGTCGGCGAGGACAACCCCGGCATCGCGGGTTTGATCGCGGCCAACGGGCACTGCGAAGCCGAGGCTGGTCGACACGAAGCGGGCCTGGCCTTGCTCGAACGCGCCGCACGGCTCAACGATGCCGTCATGCCGCCCAGCCCCATGATCCTCGAGTGGCAGGTGCGCGCGGAGCTGGGTCGCGGCAAGCTCGTCGAGGCCCGCGCGGCCTACCGGCTCCTGCTCAGGTCCGTCCGCCCCGACGACGCCAAGTGGAAGGAGCGCATCGCTCGACTCGCACAGCTGCTGCGCTTGCCGCCACGCCCGCAGTCGCCCTGACGGCGAATGCATGCACCCCCTCGTTGCCGCGCTACCGCCCGCCGCCGAGCGCCACGCTCGCGGCCGGCGGCGCGCCCTCCCAGCGGATCTGCCGGCGCACGGAGCCTTTGAGGTCGTACTCCCGCGCGAGGCCGCAGCGGTGGAACTCACCCATGAAGTGATCGGTGATCACGATGTTCACCACCGGCAGCGTGACCTGCTTGCCGTTGTCCCAGTTGTAGCGGTCGTAGCAGCGGAACTCCCACGCGAGGTCGTAACGCCGGCGTCCCTGCGGATCGGCCACGATCGTGACGCGGCCCTGCCCCCAGTAGCTGTAGCCGCCGACGGCGAAGTACCAGTTCGTGGTCTCGTCGCGCGTGTTGTAGCCACCGCTGGCGCGGGTCGAGCGGAGATCGTACGTGCCGGGCTCGAGCCTGGCCGCGAACTGTAGCGCGTCGGCCAGCTCGCGCTCGTAGTTGGCCTTGGCGCTGGGAACCTCGTGGATCATGCCCTCGAGGTCGAGCTGGTAGTCGGCGCCGTCGTTCTCGAAGTACTGATCCATGTGCGCAACGGCGTCGTCGCCGACCACGGCGATGATCGCCGCGCGGCTCGACGACATGAGCGGCCCCACGCCCGGGGCAGCGCGCATCCAGACATTGCCCCCGAGCGCACTGCGGATGGCGGCATACTGAGTTCGCACCTGCGCGGTCGGCTGCGCGCTGCGCCAGGTGCCCGAGCCCTCGTCATGCCCTATCGGCGGGTCCCCGACCCCAATCGCGAAGCCCGTCATCGCGAAGGCACGACGCCATGCGATGCGCGATCCTTCACGCAATCGTCGGCCGTCGGCCGCGGGCGTGCCCCGGACCGCTCGAGTCCCGCACACCGTTGCGGCGCTTCCTGGTCGAGCGACCCGCGAACGATCGGGTGATCCGGCAGGAGAAACCATGTCCTGGGCACTGCGCGGGGCGGCGCCGGTCGGCGATGATTCGCCCTGCCACGAGCTCGCGCTCGGGCGGGACCTCCACGCGCATGTCGACACCACCCCACGATCACTTCACTCCCGCGGTCGCGCAGCAGTACGACGAACGCAACCGGGCGCTGGCGCCGATCGGCGAGCACATGCACTTCCTCGTCGCACTGCTGCTCGACGCGCTGCCGAGCGACGCGGAGATCCTCTGTGTCGGCGTCGGCACCGGCGCCGAAGTGCTGTCGCTTGCGGCGGCGTTTCCGGGCTGGCGTTTCGTCGGTGTGGATCCCTCGGCCGCGATGCTCGAGGTTTGTCGGGATCGCCTCGCCGCGGCGGGCGTGCAGGATCGCTGCGAGTTGCGGCACGGCTACGTGCACGAGATGCCAGACGCTCCGCGGTTCGACGCGGTGCTCAGCATGCTCGTCGGGCACTTCGTACCGACGAGCGAGCGTGGCGACTACTACGCCGCGCTCGTGCAGCGGGCGCGCCCGGGCGGCACCGTGGTGAACGTGGAGGTCAGCTGTGACCTCGATGCACCCGAGCTCCCGGCGATGCTCGAGGCGTGGGCGCAGCTGCAGCGCCGCATGGGCGCGCCCCCGGAGTCGCTGGTCGATCTGCCGGCGCGCATGCGCAGCATGCTGGCGATCCTGCCGCATGCCGCGATCGAGGCGTTGCTGCGCGAGGCCGGCATCGCGGTGCCGGTGCGGTTCCTGCAGTCGTTCCTGATCACGGGCTGGTTCGGCGCCCGAGGCGTGTGATCGCGGGCCGGGGGGCACCGCGGAGCGATCATGCACGTCGCGATCGGGCGCGACGTCGGGAGGCCCGGGCTGCGAGGCCCGGGCGCTTGGTTCCGCACAGCCCGTCGACGACGAACGCGAGTGTCGTGTCGATCAAGACCTCGCGCTCGCGTGCGTCCTTGCAGGAGATGCCGCCCCCCTGCAGCAACGTGGTGAGCCCGTGGACGATGGACCACGCCTTGGTCTCGGCACCGCGGCGTCGCAGCGGCGTGACCGCGCCGACCTCGGCGAGCTCGTCGAGCGCTCGCCCGAGCAGCACGTAGGGATCGGCGTCGGGCCTCGCCGCTGGGCGGCCGCGGGCCTCGGGGCACTGGAACATCAGCGTGAAGCGAGCCGGCTGCGACAGGCCGAACTCGACGTACGCGCGGCCCACTGCGAGCAGGTGGGCCCGCGCGCGCGCGACTCCGCGGCGGCCGTGCACCGCACGATCGCGGGCGTCCAGCATCGCGCGCGCGAGCTCGGCGAAGCCCTCCGCAGCGAGTTCGCGCAGCACCGCCGACTTGTCCGCGAAGTGACGATAGCACGCGGTCGCAGACACCCCGACCTTCCGGGCCGCTTCGCGGAGGCTGAAGCCGTCGGGGCCCGCACGCGCGACGAGCTCGAGTGAGGCGTCGAGCACTGCCCGCCGCAGATCACCGTGGTGGTAGGGAGCCTTGTCCGTCAACACTTGCATGTTGACATCGTTAACTTTCGGAGTAAACCCCAGGGTGTGCGCCGACGAATGCGACTCGCCATGGCATCCCTGCTGCTCGCCCCGCCCCTGCTGGGGGCCTGCGCGAGCGCCCATTCCCGGGTCGAGCTGGGCGACGGCACCGTCGTCCACACCCTGCGGCGAACCTACAACAACGTCCACGTCGTGGTTCGCGGCGAGAGTGCCTTCCTGGTCGACGCCGGGCTCGAGTCGGACGCGCCCGCGCTGGCCCGCGAGCTGCGACGCCTGGCGATCGACCCTGCGCGTCTGCGGGGGATCATCGTCACCCATGGGCACGCCGATCACGCCGGCGGTGCAGGATGGTTCCAGCGCGAGTACGGCACACAGGTGATCGTCGGTGCCGCGGATGTCGGCATGCTCGAGCGCGGCCGCAACGATCACCTGTGTCCCACCGACGCGACCGGGCGGCGGCAGCTGCAGCGGCATCAATCCGCGCAGTTCAGCCCGGTGCGCACCGATGTTGCCGTGGCGCAGCGCCGCCCGCTCGACGCGCTCGTGGGCATCCCCGGCACACTCGTGCCGATGCCGGGCCACACCGCCGGCTCGCTGGTGGTCGACCTCGGCGACGCCGTCCTGGTCGGCGACGCGTTCCGCGGCGGCATCCTCGGCCACCGCGCGCGCACGCACTTCTACATGTGCGATCTCGCGGCGAATCGCGCGAGCATCCGCGAACTGCTCGAGGACGTGGCGCCGCAGGCCCAGCGCTTCTTCACCGGCCACTTCGGGCCCGTCGATCGCACGAGCGTCGAGCAGCTCGCCGCCAGCGATCCGCGCTGACCGACCGCGCCGCGCAGCAACACGATCACGAGCCCTTGGGCAGCGCGGCCTCGATCGCCGCGATCACCCGCGGATCGTCGGGCTCGACGTCGGGCTCGAAGCGCGCGACCACGCGGCCCTCGGGATCGACCACGAACTTGGTGAAGTTCCACTTCACCTCGCCGCGGATGCCCTCGCCGGTCTGTTCGCTCAAGGTCTTGTACAGCGGCGAGATCTCGGGACCGGTCGCGTGGACCTTGTCGAACATCGTGAACTCGACCTGGAACTTGTCGTCGACGAACTTGCGGATCTCCTCGGCGTCGCCCTGCTCCTGGTGGCCGAAGTCGTCCGAGGGGAACGCCAACACCTCGAGGCCCTTGCCGCGGTAGCTGCCGTAGAGCTTCTGCAGGCCGGCGTACTGCGGCGTGAAGCCGCACTGCGAGGCGGTGTTCACGACCAGCAATGCCTTGCCGCGATAGCTCTTCAGCTCGACGCTCTTGCCGTCGAGCGTCGAGACCTGCTGATCGAGGACGGTGTCGTTGGGCTGGAACGGCGACTTCGCCGGTGCGGCGGCAGGGGTCGCCGCGGCGCCCTGGCCGGACGCGGGCGCATCTTTGCCGCTGCACGCCGTGCACGCGAGGGCGACCAGGAACGGAGCGTGGAGCTGGATGCGAGCCATGGCTGCCGCAGTATCGAGGGATGGGGGCGGCCTTGCCAAGCGCGTCGTCGAAGCGGACGTGGCTGCGCCGCCGTCAGTCGCCGACGCAGCGGCCCTCGCTCATCGCGAAGTGCACCGTCTGCGAGAAGTCCGGCGCGGGCGTGCCCATGTAGTAGAGCCGCAGCACGCCGTCGACGAACACCGCGGAGGGTCCGCCGACCAACCCTTCGTCCCACTCGCCGGCCGCGCCGACGATGATGGGGTTGTTCGGGTTGGGCTGCCAGTCGAGGCCGTCCTCGCTCCACGCGTGGCCCATGCGCAGGAACTCGTCGAGACCGATGCCGACGTAGAAGAGGTGATAGCCACCGGCGGGGTCGGCGACCACGTTGGTGTGCCCGACACCGACGGCATCGAACATCGCCCCTTCACCACGGAAGATCGGCTCCGGGTGCTTTTCCCAGGTGATGCCGTCGCTCGACTCGGCGTAGCCGAAGCGCGCGAACGCGATCTCGTCGGCCTCGTGGCCGAAGGCCTGGTACCACAGCCGCCACACGCCATCCTCGATGATCACGCTGGGCTCGAGCACGCCGCCGACCTCGAAGCCGCCGGCGTCGAAGGCCTGCTCCCATGGCAGCGTGGCCGTCAGCACCGGGGTTTCGCGCTTGGTCCAAGCGACGCCGTCGTCGGAGCTCGCCATGCCGATGACGTGCAACGACGAGGGCGTGTCGCCGCGATCGCCGGTGTAGTACATGCGATAGCTGCCGTCGGGCGCGCGCACGACTGCGTTGGTCTCGGTGCCGAACTCGTCGAGTCCGACGGTGCCGCCTTCGATCACCGGCACGACGTCTTGCGTGAGGTCCTTCGGGTCATTCCAGAGCATGCCGTCGGCACTCGTCGCCGCGGCGATGCCAACCGTCCAATTGCTGTCGCCGACGCGACGCCCGGCCGAGTACCACATGCGATAGCCGCGTTCGTCGTGCAGCACGAACGGGTCGCCCATGAGGCCCAGCCAGTGGAAGTTCTCGCAGTCACCGCCGAAGCGCGCCGCCGCGGCCGCGTCGCAGTTGCCCTCGTCGGTGGTGCGAAGCCACGTCGAGGCGCGCTCGAAGGTCGGGAAGTGGCACGGGGCCGCACCACCACCACTGCTCGAGCCCGCCGTACCGGAGCTGTCCGCGCCCGCCGTCGTGGTGCCGCCGTCGACGGCGCTCGTCGAGCTCGGCCCATCGCCCGAGTCCGCCGCAGCGCCGGTCGAGCCCGCGTCGGGTGACGCCGTCGTGCACGCCTGCAACAGCGCGCCACCGATGCACCCGAGCCTCGACGCGGCATGACGTGACCAACGGATCTGGCGGCAGATCATTGAAGCATCGTGGACTGCGCGGCGGCCCGTCACCAAGCCGAAAGGCGTCGAGCTCTGCGCGCGGCGTGACCCGCGGCACGTCGGCGACATGCGGCCAGCGAGCGCGCCCGCGATCGCGCGCAGCCCCGCGCACTGCGGCCGCATCACGCGCGATCGGAGCTCGACCAAAGCGGACACGCGAGGATGCCCCCCGCGTCCCCGGGGATCCGCGCCGCGAGGGGCGTGTGCGGGCTGCGGGGATCCTCCGCGGCCGTGCAGATCGGCCGCACGGCCCGGAAAGGGCCGCCAAAGCGTTGTCCAACGTCGCGATGCCTCGCGCCGTTGCCCTCCCTTCGAGCCTCTGCCTGTGGATCGCCGCGTCCGTCGCCTGCGGCAGCGACGGGGGCGATCGACCCGGCGGTGACGGAGCCGACGGCCTGCTCACCGTGGGCGGCACGGCGCAGACCGAGCCGACCGGTGGTGGCAGCAGCGGCGCCGGCTCGGGCGACGCCGAGGACTCGACCGGCGGTCAGCAGGGCGAGTTCGTCGAGGTCCGCATCGAGCCCGCCGACGCGGTGGTGGAGATCATCGGCGGCGAGCCGGCGACGCCGACGCAGTTCACCGCGATCGGCGTGCGCTCCGACGGCAGCGAGGCCGACATCACCGGCCTGTGGTCGATCGACAACCTCGACATCGGCAGCCTCGACAGCTCCAACGGCGAGTTCCTGCCGTCGGGCATCGAAGGTGGCGTCGCGCAGATCGACTTCTCGGGCGAGTTCGGCACGGGCTCCACCAGCCTGACGGTGAAGCTCCACCTCGTCGACGATCCCGAGGGCGTCGACGACTCGGTGAAGCAGATGTTCGACGGCGCCGTGACGCCCGACCCCACGCTCTCGGTGCTGTATCCCTACGACCAGACGGTGTTCCCGCACGGGCTCACCGCGCCGGTGGTGCAGTGGTCGGGTGCGAACGCGACCGATGTCTACCATGTGCACGTCGAGGCGCCGACCTTCGAGTACGACTGGTACGGCACCTCGCCGCCGTCGCAGTTCACCTTCCCGACCGCGCCCCATGACGTCTGGGGCAAGCTGACGGCCTCGGTGATTGGCGACGCGACCGCCTCGGTGCAGCGCTTCGACGGCACCACCGCGTATCTCCCGGTCGATCGCAAGTGGACCATCTCGACCGCCGATCTGCTGGGCACGATCTACTATTGGGAGGTCAACAACGGCAACGTCGTGCGTCTCAAGGTCGGCGACGCGGCGCCCGAGCAGTTCCTGCAAAAGCCGGCGGGTGTCACCTGCGTCGCATGCCACTCGGTGTCGGCCGATGGCGCCACGCTGGTGGCCTCGTTCCACGGCGGCTACAGCCCGTGGGGCACCTTCGACACCGGCACCGGCAGCTCGCTGTACGCGACCGACTCGGCCTCCGGCCTGCAGGCGATCTCGCCGACCGGCGAGCACGTGCTGTGGGGCCAGTCGAATCCCGCCGACGACACCGGCGCGACCTCATACCTCACGCTGTCGCCGTTCGACCAGCTGACCGCGATGGCGCAGCTGATGCCCGGCACCGGCTCACCCGTGCATCCCACGTGGTCGCCCGACGGCGACAAGATCGCCTTTGCCGTGCGCACCAACGGCAACTGGCTCGACTTCACCGCCGCCTCGCTGTGGGTCACCGGCGTCGACGTGCTGCTGCCCGGCTTCAGCGACACCAAGCAGATCGTCGCCGCCGATGCCTCGCGACCGACCATCGTCTACCCGTCGTGGAGTCCCGACTCGTTGTGGATCGCCTACGGTGCGGCGACCCAAGCCCGCACCCGCGGTGCGCAGGGCGAGCTGTGGATCACCGACGAGACCGGCGCGACCAAGCTCCAGCTGGGCCGTGCGTGCGGCGTCGACTCGCTCAGCGCCGATCAGAGCAGCGCCTGCTACGAGCCGACGTTCATGCCCGAGGAGCGCGGCGGCTATTTCTGGCTGGTGTTCGTCTCGGAGCGCACCTACGGCAACACGCTCACCGACACCAACGGCGCGACCCGTCGCAAGCAGCTGTGGCTGACGGCCATCGACGCGAACCCGCAGGCCGGCCAGGATCCCAGCCATCCTGCGATCTGGCTGCCGGGCCAGGAGCTGAACAATCACAACATGCGCGGTGCATGGACGCTCGACCCGCCCGACGTCGAGGGCTGATCGCGGGCGAGTCGAGGCTGCTCGCGGGCACGGGCTTGGGGGCTGCGGCTTGTGGCGTGACGACCGGGCCTGCTATGAGCAGGTGCAGCCTTGTCGCTCGCAATCCTCTTGGTCGCGGCCTGGGTCGGATGCTCCGGCGCAAGCCCGGGCGTCGAGCCGCCGCTGCAGCGGCCGCTGGCGATCGATCTCGAGTGGAACACGGCGCCGAGCTGCGCGGGCGCCGATCGAGTGCGACAGGTGATCGCGTCGCTGCTCGCGCGACGGATCGATCTCGACCCGACCGGTGAGCTGCGGGTGCGCGGTGACGTCACGGCCGCCGACGCGCAGTGGCGGCTCGAGCTCAGCATCGACGGCGAGCATGGTGTCGAGCAACGCGAGCTGTTCGCGGCCGAGTGCGACGCGCTGGCGGATGCCGCCGCGCTGGTGGTGGCGACTTCGGTCGATCCCCGCCGGGTGGCGGAACAGCTCGAGGCCGCGCACGCCGAGGTGCCGAGTCCGCCGCGAGCCGAGGGCCCTGCGCCGGCGGCACCGCCGGTCGCCGACGGATCGAACGTCGCGGCCTCGCCACCGCGATCGATCGCCGACATGCGAGCGCGACCACGGGCGCACCTCGAGCTCGGCGCCCTCGGTGGCATCGCGCTGGGCTGGACCCCGCGCGCCAGCGGAGCAGTGCTCGGCGACGCGTTGGTCGTGATCGGTCGCGGGGCGATCGGGGCCCAAGTCGCGCACGTGTTCGAGCGCAGCGGCACCGCGGTCGTCACGGCCCGCGTGCGCTCGACCGAGATCGCGCTGCGCGGCTGCTACGTGCTGACGCGTCGGGCCTGGAGCGTGCCGCTGTGCGGCGCGGTCGAGCTGGGGGCCACCGCCGCTCGCGGCGTCGGGGCCAGCGTGCGCCCCGGCCGTGCGAGCGCGCTATGGCTCGGCGCGGGCTTGTCGACGCGCCTGCAGTGGTGGCCGCACCCCCGGGTCGCGCTGGCGGTGGGGCTCGACGCGCTGGTCGGGCTGCGACGGGTGCAGTTCCACGTGGATGCGGCACCCCGCCGCGTGCCGGTCTACGGCTCGGCCCCGGTCGCGGCCCGCGTCACGGGCGGCGTGATCGTGCGGCTCGGGCACATTCGTCGAAGGCGGTGACGGATCGCCGCGGCGGTGGTGCAATCCCAGAGGGCTTTGAGCGCACTCACCACCACGGTCGCCGCCGCCACCCCGGCGTCGCGCGAGCTCCCGAGCATCGCGCAGCTCTACGCGCGACACTTCCGACGCGTCTGGTGGGTGGTGCGCAGCGCCGGTGTGCCCGACGAGGCCATCGAGGACGTCGTGCACGACGTCTTCGTCGCGCTGCACCACCGGCTCCCCAGCTACGACGGCCGCCTCCCGCTCGAGCGATGGTTGATCGGTGTCGCACGCAACACCGCGTTCAGCCACCGTCGTGGCGCGGCGCGACGGACCCTCCGCGTCGCCGAGCTCGCGCGCGTCGACACCGAGCCCGTCGATCTCGACGACCACCTGGCGCAGGCGCGAGCGTGGCGGGAGCTGCAGCGCTTCCTCGTCGAGCTGCCCGACGAGCAACGTGAGGTCTTCACGCTCATCGAGCTCAACGGTGACAGCGCACCGTCGGTGGCGGCCGACCTCGAGGTGAAGCTCAACACGGTCTACGCACGGCTCCGGCTCGCGCGTGGCAAGTTCGATCGCTGGCTCGTGCAGCACGGGCACGGCGATCCGCAGTGGACCCGCGACGCCGCGCCCGGCGGTGCGCCGCGCGAGGCCCAGCGCGCCCGCGCATGGGCGGCGATCGCCATCAGCCTGCGCGCGTCGGCGGGGCTCGGCGCGGGGTTCTCGACCGCCAAGCTGGCCGTGATGCTCGGCGTGCTCGCGACCGCCGGCATCGCTGCGGTCGCGCTGCGCTCGAGCCCTGAACCGCCGGTCGATGCGCCACCGTCGACCGAGCCGCGGACGCAGGCGTCGGCGTCCGACCCGGTGCACGCCGTCGAAGCACGCGAACCGCGAGCGGACCCGCGGCCGCCGCTCGCAGCCGTGCCGGCCACCGCCGCGCCCACCGTCGTGCGCGCGCACGCAGGACCCGCGTCGACGGGGCAACGGCCACGCGCGGTCGACGATCCGGCCGTGCGCGACGGTACCGCGACCGCCGACGGACCCGCGCCGGGCGACGAGCAACGCTGGCTCGCGCACGCCCACGAGGCCATCGCGCAGGGCGAAGCCGAGCTCGCGTTGTCGTGGATCGATCGCCACGCCCACGCGTACCCCGACAGCGCGTTGGCGCCCGAACGCGTGGTCCTGCGGGTCGACGCGCTGTGCCAGGCCGGGCGCCGCGACGAGGCCGAAGCCGCGGTCGCGAGCTGGCGCCACGACCACGCGCAGCGGCTGCCGCGGATCGCCGGGCGCCTCGCCGCCCGGCTCGACGACGACTGCGGCCGATGAAGGCCCACCGCGATCCCACGTCACGGTGCGATCGCGATGCCGAAGGTCAGCGGCTCCGACGGCCCATCGTCGACGTTGCTGTCGATGATCTGCCGCGCGGTGTCCACGTGCACGTCGAAGGTGTCCGAGTCGCCGATCGAGAACGCCGCGTGCTCGCCGTCGACGAACGTCGCGACCTCACCATCGTCGAACTGCGGCGACGTGAACCGCACGCCCACGCGCTTCTCGGTCCAGTTCTCCATCACGGTCTCGACGCAGCCGACGTCGACGAGCGAGACCGCGAGGTCGTCACCCCATGGCGGCGACGCCGGCAGGCCATCGGCGGTGCTGCCCGCCACCCGCAGCACGCCATCGAGGTCCCACAGCGCGAGGCTGCGGCGAGGCTGAAAGCCGCCGTCGAGCACGATGGCGACCGTGACCTCGTCGTCGACCGCCAGCGGCGCGACCGGGAACTGCAGCGTGAGATGTCCGAGCGGCGCGGTGGTGTCATCGAAGCAATCGAGCTCGAAGGCACCGCCGGTGACGCGACATCCGAAGGTGTACTGCCCGGGCTCCAACTCGCCCGCAATGCCGCCGAACTCGAAGTCGAAGGCCAGCGGAGCCCCGCTCGGCGGCACGCAGGCATCCCCAGCGGTGTCATCCGAGCCGCCGCTGCCCTCGTCGGGCAGACCGGTGCTGCTGACGCTCACGCTGCCGGTGCTGCTGCTGCCCTCGCCACCGCTGTCGGTGCTGCCGCCGCTCGAGTCGTCGTCGACCATGCCGACCCCTGCGCTCGGCGCGATGCAGGCCACGGCGGGCAGCAGCCCGAGGATCGCGAGCGGCAGCAAATGAAGGGTGGGAGAACCGGGATACCGATGCAGTGGCATGGTCTCGAATGCACCGCCGCGCCGACGTTCCGTCACCCCAAGAGTGCCGAGGGTGGCGCGGCGCGCTAGCGGCCGGATCGTCGCACGCTAGACCGGCGACCCGACAGCCACGCTCGGACCTCGTCGCCCACGACGGCCGCGCTCGCGGTACGCGACGCGAGACACAGCGCGAGCGCCTGCGCCGCCCACAAGTTCGCGAGGCCGGGGTCGTCGGCCGACCACGCCCGCGCCTGGGCGAAGGCGAGTCGGGCGCGCAGTAGGGGGTCGGCGTGCGGCCCCGACACCGTGCTGGCACGCACGAGCAACGCGCGGGCCCGCAGCGGCTCGTGGCGCTCCAACGCACACAGGGCCTGGCCGAGCAGCACGATCGCGAGCCCGGGGTGATCGACGCCGAGCTGTCGCTCCGCCACCGCCAAGGCCTCGTCGAAGGCGGTCTGCGCCGCCGTCAGTGCGCCGGCCCGGAGCTCGACCTCACCGAGGTTGCCGAGCGCCACCGCCAACGCGACCGCGCTGGTGGTGTTGCCGCGCATGACCTCGATCGACGCCACGAGGTGACGACGGGCGGCCGACAGATCGCCGCGCTCGATCTCCACCGTCGCGAGCGCGTGCATCGAGTTCGCGGTGTCGATGTGTCGAGCGCCGAACGCAGCCTCGCGCACCGACAGCGACGCGCGCAGGCTCGCGGCGGCATCGTCGAGGCGCCCGAGCTTGCGCTGTACGATGCCGAGGTACTCGAGCGCCATCCCGACGTGGGGATGATCGGCGCCGAGCGACTGCTCCCAGGCCCGTTGCGCGCGCACGTAGTAGGGCACTGCGGCGTCGAGTTCGTCGAGCTGTTCGCGCGCGAGCCCGACCGCCAGCAGCAGCGAGGCGCCGGCTGCCGACTCGAGGTCGCCGGCCTGCGTTCGCAGCTCGACGGCGCGCTGCAACGCGTTCACGGCCCCGCGCGCGTCGCCGGCTGCGGTACGCCCGCTGCCGAGGTTCTGCAGCACGATCGCACGGCCGCGATCGCCCCGCCCGGCACGATCGGCGAGCGCGTCGGCGACACGTGCGTAGGTCTCGGCCTCGGCGATGCGTGCGTGGCGTGCCCCCTCGCTGAAGACGAGCTCGCGTAGGCTGTCGAAGGCCTCGCGGTCGTCACCAGCGTCGAGCGCCAGCGCGAGCGCCTCCTCCAGCAAGCCGCGACCGTCGCCGTCGCCCCGCCGCTCCCGCGCGACCGCCCGCAGCCGCAGCGCCGCCGCACGTTGGGCCGTGAACGCTGGGCCCTCGCTGGCGTCGAGCACGAGCGCCGTCAACGACTCGACGTCGTGCAGCGACGCGAGTCGGAGCAACAGCTCGGCCTCGACCAGCAGGGTCGAGTTGCGCAGCGCCGCCTCGCGCAGCATCGGATCGTGCGGCCACGGCAAGGCCTCGGCCAGGCGCTGCGGGTCTTCGCACTCCACCACCTCGAGCGCCGAGTCGACCACGGCGAGCGCGCGCCAGTGCTCGACCGGGGACTCCGACAGGGCGACCGCGACCAGCGGCGCGGTGGCGGATGCGGCGGCGCGCAGGCACGCGACCCGGCGCTCGTGCCCGGCGTCCTGCGACGACGCTGCGGCCTCGCAGCTGCGACGATGGGCGGCGCGCAAGCGGCCGTGGAACGTCTCGATCGCGGCCCCCAGGCGCTCGATCGCGACGCCGTCGCCGGTCGCGACCTCGTGGGCGTGCGCGGCGATCCGCTCGCGATCCTGCGGCGTGAAGACCTGCTCGAGCCACGGCGGCGACGCGCAGGCGTCGTCATCCCGCGTGCTCGCCCACCAAAGCGTCACCGGCGTCGCACAGGCGGCGAGCCCGACCACCCACGGCAGCGTCACGCGACGGGAGATCGAAGCGCGCAGGGCCGCGATCAACGCGTGCATGTCGGCGTGGCGCCATGCGGGATCCACCGCGAGGCCGCGGCGCAGCGCTCGACGCAACCCCCGCGGCACCCGCGGCACGGCCGGCGGCTCGACGAGTGCGCCGGCGGTGACGCTCGCCGCCAGCTCGACCACGCTCGTGCCGACGAAGGGCCGCGCACCGAACACCGCCGTCCAGAGCGCCACGCAGAATGCGAATTGATCCGATCTCGCGTCGGGGGGCAGACCGGCGAACTGCTCTGGCGCCATGAACAGTGGCGTGCCGATGAAGCCCGGCACCGGGGTCGCGCCGCCCGACGTGACGTCGTCTGGGGCCGTGGCCGGCACCGCGCGCGAGAGCCCGAAGTCCGCCACGCGTACGCGTCCGCGACGATCGACCAGCACGTTGTCGGGCTTGAAGTCGCCGTGCACGATGCCCGCCGCGTGGGCCGCCGCGAGCCCACGCGCGGCATCGAGGAAAACCTCGAGCACCTGCGTGCGGGGATGCTCCTCGCGTAACCACGCCGCCAGCGTGCAGCCATCGACGTACTCCATCGCCACGAAGATGCGGCCCCTGGCGATGCCGACATCGTGAACCGCGACCACGTGGGGATCCGCCAGGCGTGCCATCGCCTTGGCCTCGTGCACGATGAGGCGGCGGGCACCGCCGTTGCGCTCGTCGTCGCCGCAGCGCAGGAGCTTGAGTGCGACGCGGCGGTCGAGGTCGGGATCGTAGGCGGTCCACACCACGCCCATGCCGCCGCGACCGACGCGCTCGAGCAGGCGGTAGCGACCCAGCCGCTCGCCCTCGACCAACGGCGTGAGTTCGTCGCCGTCGTCGGCATCACGCCCGAACGATGCCAGCACCTCGCGGCACGCGACGCAGCCATCGACGTGTTGCAGCAGCCCTGCGGCGCCAGGCTCGTCGAGTTCGCCCTCCAGAAACGCAGCGACGACGTCCGCGCTGGGGCAGAGGTCGCTCATGCCTGGGTCTCGCCGAGATGTCGACGGACGCTCACGGCGAGGTGGCTGTCGATCAGGCGCATGATGCTGTCCAGTTCGTGGAGCTCGACGCCGAGCTCGCCCATGAGCTGCGCACGTGTGTCGGCGAGCACCCGCGCGCGGACCTCGGCCAACCAACGCTTGGCGGTCGCGCGGTGCACCCGAAAAATGGTTGCGATACCCGTCGCGGAGAGGCCGTCGACCACCTGCATGCGCAGCAGCGTCCGCTCGCGGGCGGACAGCTGCGCCAGCACGGTCGCGAGCGCAGCTCGGAACGCGGCGCGGTAGTGGGCCTTGAGGTAGTCGAGCTCGGGGTCGAGATCATCTGCCAGCCGATCTTCGAGGCGCTGCGGCAGCGACTCCACGAGGTCGCGGCGGTTGCGGCGGGCGTTCTGCGCGACGCGGCGCGCGACCACCCGCAGCCACGCAGACAGCGATCCGCGCCCGCCGTACTCGGCAATGCGTGGCGGGCCGTGCCCCGCGGGCACCAGCACGTGCGCGAGCACCAGCTGCAACAGATCGGCGGCATCGATACCGCTGGCGTCGCTGTCGCGCAGCTGCGACCGCAGCAGCGGCTCGAAGTACTGGCGGAAGCAGGCCGCCGCACCGTCGACCGCGAGCGAGCACGCGCACGCGAGGTAGAGATCCGCCGCGCGCTCGGGCGTGAGCGCGTCGAGCTCGGCGGCCTGCAGCCGTGCGTCGACGTGGGCGACGAACCGAGGGCGATCGAGCTCGACGCTCGGCCACGCGCGCACGCACACGTTCCACAGCTGATCGAGCCGAGCCTCGACGGATGCCACCGCACCCAGTGTAGTGCGAGATGCGGCCGATCGAACGCGGACGGCACCGCGCGCTGCGTGCTGGTCGTCATGGCGCGAGCTTGCGGATCCACGCCTGCCGATCGCCGGTGCCCACGGGTGTGACCCCGCCGCAGACCACCACCGTGCCGTCGGCGGCAATCGTGACGTCCGATGCGAAGTCGGTGCCGGGCGCGACATCGTCGAAGGGCACCACCCACGTCGGCGCCGCGGCCTCGCCGTCCCAGCGCAGCACCCGTGCGTCGTAGCCGTCGAGGTCGCCACCCTGGCTGGTCGCGCCGGCGATGTAGCGGGTGCGGCCGTCGGCGACCAGGCCGTTGCCCACGGTGAAGCTCGCGTCGGACCACATCGCCTGCCAACCGAGCTGGATCGTGTCGTCGACCTGGAGCCGCGCGAGCCACAAGTCCGAGGCCTCGGCGCCGCTGGCATGTCGGCCGACGACGTGGACGGTGCTGCCGTCGAGAACGAGGTCGACGAAGTCGTCGTCCCCGCTGCCGCCGAACGCGGCCTCGTGCAGCAGCGTGCCATCGGCCTCGATGATCGCGATCCAGGCGTCGCTGCCCTTGTCGGTGCCACCATCGTCCGAGCCGACCGCGATGACGCGGCCGGTTGCGTCCTCCGCCAACGCAAAAATCGTCCCGAGCTGTCCCTCGAGCGTGCCGCTCTCGGGCGTCGATGTGGTGAGCAGCCACGCCGGCGACACGCCCTCGTAGCCGAGTAGCGCAGCGCTCGCTTCGGTGTCGAGGCTCGTCGACCCGCCCGCGAACCACCCGCCGGCACTGCGCGGTGCGACCCCCAGCAGGATCATCGACGCCGGCTCGAAGCCGTACCCATCCGACCATGTCTCCGCACCGCCACCGTCGAACACCCGCAGGAGGCCGTGCTGCAGGGACGCGCCCGTGTCGAACGAGCCGACTGCGACGACGTCGTCGTCGATCCATGCGAGCCCACAGATGAGATCGGCGCCCTCACCCGCCGTGGCGTCGTCGTCCCACTGCAACGTGCCATCGGCGGCGTAGCGCGCGACCCATGGGTTGCTGGTGGTGTCCGACGTCCCCCGCGCGCCACCGACCACCACGTCACCGTTCGGCGCCGCGATGATGACATGGGCGTTGTCGCGGAAACCTCCGCCGGGCTCGACGACGGTCCAGTAGGGCTGCCCCGACGAGGGCCGACAGTCGATCTCGCAGCCGTCGGCGGTCACGTCGTTGCCGTCGTCGCAGACCTCGCCGTCGTCGATCGTACCGTCACCGCAGAAGCCCATCGAACCCTCGGCGCTGCTGCTGTCGCCTTGCGAGCCCCCGCTCGACACGTCTTGGCTGCCCTGTGACGCGCCGGCCGAACCCGCCGTGCTCGCGCCGGTGGTCGAGCCGTCACCCTCGGACGGCGCGCTGCTCGAGGCGCCGTCGTCGGTCGCCGTCGGACCACCGTCGTCGATGTCCACGAACGGGCTGTCGAGAAAACAACCACAGGGGCCAGCGAAAGTCGCAGCCATCACCGTGAGCCGGGCGCGGGAGTCGAGGCACCGAGGGACCATGCACGCAGGGACACGACCCGGCGCGCAGTGGCGCAGGGAAATCGTCCGCGCCGCCGCAGACGCGGCCGCCGGGCGCAGTGCCGGGCGCCCGAGCGGGGCTACGACGGACTACGTAGCCCGGCCCCCCGTCCCGGGGCGGCCGCGATCGTGGCGGGGGCACGGTGCACTCCCAAACCATGAAGGCTCTCCACCGTGTTGCCCTCGCCTGCTGCTCCTTCCTCAGCGCCTGCACCGACGAGATGCTGTGCCCCGACGGTTGGTACGAACACGAGTATGAGTGCGTGGCGACATCGAAGTGGCTGTCGCGTCGACCGACGGAGTCGGTGTACGGCTTCGTCAAGTTGATCGAAGGTGGCTGCGGCCCGGGCGACCACACCTGTCGCGTCGAGCTGCTCGACGGCCACGTGGTCGAGGTGATCGAGCTGCTCGCGCCCGACACCGACCACGAGTGTTGGGCCACGGCGTACGACGACGAGGCGGGTGCCGACGATCCCGAGGGCGAAGACCCCGAGGTCACACTCGTCGCCGACGCGCGCACCGACGGCCAGGGTCGCTTCGCGATCGCGGTGCCGCCCGGCCGCTACTGCCTGCGCACCGTCGACCCCGGCGACGGGGCCTGGTGGTCGGTGCCGTTCGACATCCTGGCTGGTGCGCGCACGCCGGTGACGATCGAGTTCGACTACGGCGCCTACTGAACCGCCGACGCTCGCGAGCGGTTCGTCCGCGACGAAGCGAGCTATTCCACATGCAGCTGAACGCCCACGCGGTCCATCACCACCGCCGTGAAGCTCGCCCGAGCGAAGGCCTCGTTGGTGGCCGGGAACGCGTTGGCGTCGCTCTGCTGCAGCTCCTCCTCGCACATGCGCGAGAACTCGTTGAAGAAGGCGTACTCGGTCGAGCGTGCCAGGCAGTAGCGCAGCGCCTCGGCGGCGGCGCCGAGCTCGGGATCGGCCTGCTCTGCGAGCGCGTCGCAGTACGCCTCGCGCTCCTCGGCGCGGCGCAGATTCTCGGGGATCGGCGCGCGGTAGAGCTGGTCGGCGAAGTTGCGGTGGACCAACGCCGCGCGCGCGGCCGCGGCCAGCGTCCAGTGCTTGCTGCCGCTGTCGGCGACCTTGCCGTAGCGTTCGAGCAGGACGCGGCCGAGCTCGACCTTGCGCGCGAAGTACTCGCTGAACGACTTGCGGGCCTTGGTCTCGCGGGCGAGCGCGGCCTCGTACTGGCGCCCGAGCTTGCCGGGTTGCCCGCGCTTCCATGCCTGCTGCTCGGCACCGAACCATAGATCACCGGGAATCTCGAGCGCGAGGTAGCGCTCGTAGTCGGCGTCGGCGGTGTAGACCATCGCGAGCCCGACCGCGTTGTGGAAGGCCTCGACGCGCGCGGAGTCGTCCTCGGGTGGCTTGGCCTTGCGCGCCAGCTCGAGCGCGCGCGCGAGGTGCTTCTGCGCGGCCGCGACGAGCTTGGGGTCGCGGGCGTGGACCGTGATGATCGCCTGGGTCTCGGTGCCACAGAACGACTGGCCGCCGTCACCACGACGGCTGGCCACGCGGCTGCGGAACGCCTCGGCCTTGCGCCGCTGCGTCTCGCCGGTGGTCGCCCGTCGGCGACGCACCCCGATGCAGCTGTCGAACGACAGCTCCTTCGAGCACGACTGCCGCCACAGGATCTGGCCCGCGGCCGCCTCGGCAACCACCGCCCGATCCACGCCGCCCTTGCTGCCGTACTGCGCGAGATAGGCGCGCGCGTGTGCCAGCCGCTGTTCGGCGTCGCCGACCAACGCGTGCTTCGACCAGAAGATCTTCGCCGCCATCATGGGATCCTTGGCGCGGTAGATCGACTCGTAGCGATCGAGATCGGACTTCGCGGCATCATCGTCGCCGCGACCGAGCCGAAAGAGGTACGCGTTGCGCAGTGCGTCCGGTGCGAACGCGTCTTCGGGGAACTTCTCGGCGTACTGTTCGTAGCGCTGGGCCGCGTCGTCGTAGAACGCGATTGCGTGGTAGTTCTCGCCCAGCTCCCGCAGGGTCTGGCGGAACAGCGGCGACGCAGGGAAGCTCGCCAGCAGCTCCTTGCGCAGCTTGACGGCATGGCCGACGCGCTGCGCGGCCTCGAGGCACCGCGCCGCGTTGAAGAGCAACGCATCGGCGCGGGGATGGCTCTCGAACTCGTTGTAGACCGACAGATAGGTGTCGGCGCACTCGACGTAGCCCTCGCGGTCGCCTGCGACGCCGCGCTGCCGCGCCGCCTCGGCCCGCTGCCCGCGGACCGCCGCCACCAGCGTCGGCACCTGCGTGCGCAGGCGATCCGCAGCCTCGTGCTTCCACGACCTGCTTCGCTGCAGCTCGGTGGTCCACGCCTCGAGCGCGGCGCGTGCGGCGACGCTCTGCTCGGCATCGTTGGCGCGGTCCTGCCACGCCAGCGTGAGGCGATCGGTGAGCATCTCGGCCGCCCACGCGGCGTAGACCGTGCCGTCGAAGCGCTGCACCAGCGCGCGCGCGTGGGGCTCGGCCTCCTCGAAGCGGTTGTGATCCATCGCGAGCTTGAGCCGGTGGTAGAGGATCTTCGGCAGCTCGGCGTCGTCGACGTCGCCGACGTACCGTTCGTAGGCGTCATACGACGCGATCATCTTGGCCTCGTCGCCGGAGTAGTCGGTCGCCGGGTAGGCGGTCGCGACGTCGATGCCGGCGGTGGGCGCCGCCGCCGTGCGGGTGCGACCGCGGCCGCCGCGGGCCGTCGGCACGCACACGCCCTCGGTGTCGACGGTGCAGCCGATGCCCTTGCTGCCGGTCTCGTCGTAGGCGAGGTGGTTCTTCATCGCCAACATCTGCGCGTAGGCGGCGACCTTGGTGTGCTTGCCGTCGGGTCGCCGCGCGAGCGTGTCCATGAACGCGTCGTGGGCGGCGAGGAAGCTCTCGCGCGAGCGCTTGCGGCTGGCGGCATCGGGGGCGCCGGCCTCCTGGGCGGCCTGCAGCCACAGCAGCTCGCCGAGGAAGTAGCCCAGCTCGTACGCATCGGCGTGCTTGGGGAACACCCGCAGGAATTCACGGTAGGCCTTGGCCGCGTACGCGAAGGTCTCTGGCTTGTGGGTCTTGTCGGCCTCGTCGTGCCACACCGTCGCCATCTGCCGCAGGGTGTCGCGGGTGTCCGCCGCACACTTGCGACGCACCGTCTCGGCGGGCTTGCCCTGTGCGAGCGACTCCCAGGTCTTGGCGAGCCGCTCGCTCTCGGCCCACTGGATCGCCTTGTCGTCGGTCGCGAGCGCGTTCACGACGATCTGCGCCTGCCAGGCGCAGTCGCTGGCGTCGCCGGGGTGGGCGTCCTGAAGCTGGCGATAGATCGCGGTCGACTCGACGTACATGCCCTCGCCGAAGTAGGCGTTGGCGAGCAGCTCCATCATCGTGCGTGCGGCGTCCTCGGCGGGCTTGGGCCCGTTGCCGACCTTGCCGAAGAACTCCCACGCCTTCGAGGGCCGGCCGGCGTGCACGTACGCGCGCACGAGATCACGCCGGGCATCGCGACGCAGGTGCTTGGCATTGGCCTCGCTGCCGGCGCGGCCCTCGAGCGTGGCGGCGATCGTGCGCACGAAGCCATCGAGGCTCTTGCCATAGTCGGGATCGGCGCTGCCGATGGGGTTCAGGTGGCACCACGCCAGCTTGTACTGCGCATACGCGAACGCGGGATGATCGGGATAGCCGTCGACCACGCGCTGGTAGAACTTGATGGCCTCGGCGATGGCATTCTTGCCGAAGTAGTGGTCGCCGAAGGCCAGGTAGGCGCTGGCGACGTAGCGGCTATCGGGGAAGTCGCGCACCAGCCGGGCATACGCGTCCTTCATCTCGGGCTCGCGCTCGAGCTGCCCCAGCTCGAACGCGTAGAAGTAGATCGCCTCGTCGAGCTTGGGGTACTTCGCGAATGCGCGGTCGTCGACGAGTGCGCGGTAGATCTCGACCGCGCGCGTACTCGCAGCGCGAGCGGACTTCTCGTGCCGACGCTGCAGCGCCGTGAGCCGCTCGGCTTCGGCCTTCTTGCGGGCGAGCTTGGCGTCGTGAATGGGCTCGTAGAGCGCGCCGGCCTGCTGCTCGAAGTAGGCCCGCTTCTCGAGCTGCAGGTCCGCCAGGCGCATCAACAGCTCCGGCAGCTCGGGGTCGCCCTTCTCGGTGACCGACGCGAGCCGCTCGAGCTTGGTGATCTGCGCGTCGAGGATCGCGTGCTCGGTCGCGACGCGCTCGCGGGCCCACGCCTGTGCGGTGAGGCTCGGCCGCTCGCCCGCGGCCTTCGTGGCCGCCTGTTTCGCCGCCGTGACCTGCGTCTGCAGGGTCGTGCGGGGCTTCACCGACGTCGACGGCCGATCGAAGCGCACGCCGGGGGCCGCGTCGCCCTTGGCGGGCGCGAACAGCCATGCAGCGGCGAGCAGTGGGACACACGCGAGGGACGCGGGCATGGATCACCTCTTTCGGCGCGAAGACGCCGGCGGTCGCCGTCATTCGTGGCACACGCACGCGCGCGCACCGACGAAGAGCGGCTCCTTGGATTGTCTCGAGGGGGGACAGCGATCGCGCGGTCGGGGGGACCTGCGATCGCGGTCGTCACACGCCGCGGGCGGGCGGGTGTTCCCAGGACCTCGTCGCGTTCACCACCGTGGCGTCGCGGTCGGTGCGACCGACGGCGGCGACGTGACGACGTTCGTCGGTGCGGTCGGCTGCTCGGCCGGCGGCTCGGGCTGCATCGGCGCGGGTGCGTCGGTGGCCGCATCGTCCACCGGTGCGGGCGCCTCGGGCGAGGGTGGCACCGCGGTCTCGGGTGGCGTCGTGGGCTCTTCGACCGGCGCGACGGGGGGCGGCGACGATGGGGCCGGCAGCGGCGCGTCGTCGACCGGCATCGGGTTCGCGGGCGCGGGCGCCGTGGTGCCGCGGCGGCGCTTCTTGCCGCCACCGAACGCGACCACGAGGCCGATGTTGGGCGACCACGAGAACGAGCAGAAGCCGGAGAACTGCACGTCGGCCGCGGTGCCGTGGTAGCGGTACGCGTCGTTGCACTTCCCCGACGGGAACATGCCGGAGAAGTCGACGCCGACGTTGAGGTAGACGGGCCCACCGATGCCGATGAACGCCCCGGGCCCCGCGACCCAGTGACCCACCACACCGCGGTGGTTGTTGAAGATCGCCGGCCCGACGCCGGCATGCACGAACGGCGAGAACCACCGCGAGCGGAAGAACACGTACTGCGCCGACGGCGTGATGAAGACCGTGTTGGTCGGCACCTGCTTGTGGATGCCCGGGTAGCTCGACTTGATCGACTCCGAGAAGATGAGGATCGAGTCCGACAGCGACACGCCCAGCCCGAGGCCCGCGATCGCGAAGTAGCGGAAGCCCAACCCGAAGCCCAGCGAGGTAGCCTCGCGCGAGAAGCCCATGCCGAAGCCAAAGCTCGGCATCACGGTGTCGCGGCCCCAAGGTCGCGGGCCGTCGCTGGGGTTGGCGCGGGCCGCGTGTGCTGGTGTCGCGAGCACACACGCGATCGCACACGCGATGGGGGCCGTCCCCGCAGCGAAGCGCCGTCGCATGCCCGCATCGTAGACCGAGAGCTGCCCGCGGCACCACCTTTGGGGCCCGAGGGCGTCACAGACACACCCCTGCGGCGCCGCAACGCACGTGCGCGGTTGCACCGCCGGCGCGCTTCCCACTACGATGGCCGCGCTTTCTCTGCAGGGGACGACTTCGATGATTCCGATGATGACGACGCGCGCGCACGGTTCGACTCGGGTTTCGCTGGCGACGGCGATGGTGGTGGCAACGGTGTTGATGGGTTGCCCGGCTGGCGACGACGGCGACACCGGCAACGTATCCGCCTCGATCGGCAGCGCCGAGAGCAGCGGCTCCGCGAGCGCGAGCGCGAGCGCAACCGCGACCGAGGGCATGACCGGCCAGATGACGGCCGCGAGCATGACCGCGGGCAGCGAGGAGTCCGGCAGCTCGAGTGGTGGCCCGGTCGAGCCGCAGCCCAACGGCTCGACCTGCGAGGAGAACACCGAGTGCGAGTCGGGGTTCTGCTTCTACATCAGCCTCATCGGCGGCATCTGTGGCGAGTGCAACGCCGACGCCGATTGTCCCGCGGGCGGCTGCAGCCTGCCCAACCCGCTCGCGGAGCCGCCGACGGGCGCGCACTGCAACATGGGCGCGGCCGGCGACGGCTGCATGAGCGACGAGGTCTGCACCGACGGTCTGGTGTGCGCGTCGATCATCAACGTACCCAACATCCTCGACGCCTCGACCTGCAGCGAGTGTCTGACCGACGCCGACTGCGACATGGGCATGTTGTGCTCGCCGATGTACGACGTGCTCAACATCTCGGGCGAGAAGGTCTGCGTGGCGCCGGGCTCGGTGCCCAACGGCCAGGGCTGCGACTTCATGGGCTCGGGCGCGATGGCCTGCGAGTCGGGGCTGTGCGCGACCGTCGACATCATGACGTTGCTGCAGCTCGGTGTCTGCGGTGACTGCGGCGTCGATGCCGACTGCACCGCGCCCGACGTTTGCCTGCCGGCCGACATCGACACCGCCACCGGCGAGGTCACGCCGCCGACCTGCGGCGCCCCGGCGTAGCCGAGCCCAGCGGTGTCGGACCTGCTCGACGCTTCGGCGATGACCTTGGCCCGCTGGGTTCGCCAGCGGAAGGTCTCGCCGCGCGAGCTCGTCGATGCCCACATCGATCGCATCGGCGCGGTGAACCCCGCGCTCAATGCCGTCATCGCCCAGCGCTTCGACGCCGCCCGCCGCGAGGCCGAGCTCGCGCAGGCCCGGGTGATGTCGACCGACGATCCCGAGCAGCTGCCGCCGCTGCTCGGGCTGCCGTTCACGACCAAGGAGTACATCATGGCCGAGGGCATGCCGCTCTCGGCCGGCATCTGGTCGCGGCGCCACGTCGTCGCCGATCGCGACGCCGAGACCGTGCGTCGCCTGACCGCCGCGGGTGCGATCCTCGTGGGCATCACCAACGTGCCCGAGGGTGGTCTGTGGATGGAGACCTACAACCCGGTGCACGGCCGCACCGTGAACCCGTGGGATCCACGGCATGCCGCGGGCGGCAGCAGCGGTGGCGAGGCTGCGATCGTGACCGCCGGCGGCGTCGCGTTCGGGCTGGCCTCGGACATCGGCGGATCGATCCGCATCCCCGCCGCGTTCTGCGGCGCGGTCGGGCACAAGCCGAGCGGCCGCATGGTGCCCAACACCGGCTTCTGGCCGCAGGCCCACGGCGAGCTGTCGGCGTACCTCGGCTGCGGACCGATCACGCGGCGCGTCGAGGACGTGATGCCGATCCTGCGCGTGCTGGCGGGGCCCGACGGCGTCGATGAAGTGGTGCGCCCGTGGACGCTGGGCGATCCCGACGCGGTCGACCTGCGCGACGTGGTGGTGTACCCGACCGAGGGCAACGGCACCACGCGGATCGCCGACGTCACGCGAAGGGCGATCCGCGACGCAGCGCGGGCGCTGCAGGAGCGCGGTGCGACGATCGCCGAGCTCGATGCGCCGCGGATGAAAAAGGCGTTCCTGATCTGGAGCGCGATGATGACGGCCGCCGAGGGCCCCAGCTACGCCGAGGTGCTCGGCAACGGCACGCCGATCTCGGCCGGTCGCGAGTTCCTGCGCCTGCTCACCGGTCGATCGCGACACACGCTGCCGGCGGTCGCCGTCGTCGGACTCGAGCGCATCGCGGCGCGCTTGCCCGGTGCAATCGACAAGGCCATCGCCGACGGCCGCGCGCTGCAGGCCGAGCTCGAGCACACCCTCGGGCCGCGCGGCGTGATGCTGCATCCGCCGTACTCACGGCCCGCACCGCGCCACTTCGCACCGATGCTGACGCCGTTCGACTTCGTGTGCACCGGCCTCTTCAACGTGCTCGAGTTCCCCGCGACGGTGGTGCCGACCGGCTTTGCCGAGGGCCTGCCGTTGGCCGTGCAGGTCATCGCGCGACGCGGCAACGATCACCTCACCCTCGCGGTGGCCGGGGCCCTCGAGCAGGCCTTCGGGGGCTGGCGGCGGGCCGATCCCAGCTGGCGGCTGCCGGCCGCCGACCGCGTCTAGCCACGGCACTGGGCGGCACGCCTGCCGCGTGCGGGCGCCCTGCGCGCGACGGCGCCGAGCCGGCCCCACGCGACGGACCAAGCTCGCTGCAGGGGAGATCGCCCGCAGCCCCGAACCGGGCGGCGCGAATTCCGACGCGCCCCCCCAAGGAACTCGGCACGACCGCGCCGGGATGTGCTAACAACCTGCCCGCGCCACCCCTTGGCGCTTTGCGCATGAGCAGCGACGACGCAATCGAGTTCGAAGGAAAGGTCGTCGAGGTCCTCAGCGGCGGCACCTTCAAGGTCAACGTTGGCGAAGGACACGACGTGATCGCCAAGCTGGCCGGCAAGATGCGGCGCTATCGCATCCGCGTGGTGCTCGGCGATCGCGTCACCGTGGCGGTGTCGCCCTACGATCCGACCCGCGGTCGCATCACCTATCGTCCGCGCTGAGGCGCAGCCCCCGGCGTCCGGAGCGGCACGTCGTCGCCGGCGGTCGAGACGCCGCGTGCACCTCGATGCACGCGATGTGATCGAGCCCGCACGAACGTCGCCGCTTTGCCCATGGTTCTGGGCACATCCGTGAGCGCTCCCACGCGAAATCGAGGGACGCTTCGGTGCAACCCGGCTCGCGTCCGCGCGTCTTTCGTTGCGATGGCGGCAGGTCCCTTCGGGGGCTCACCGCGTGCATCGAGATGCGCCCCCTTGGCAGGGGTTGGGAGCGCTTGGACGTGGCAACGCAATACATCGAGGACATCCGCGCGCTCGCTCGGCAGTTCCGAGCCAACGAGCGCAACCTGACGTTGTACTTCCCGGACTTCGACGCGCCGCCGGCGACGCAGTCGTTCAATCGCGTGTTCGGACCCCCAGTCGGACTCACGCAGCGCGAGTGGCCGGTCTATCCGCGTCTGCGCGAGCTGCTGTCCGAGGCCGATGCGCTCGATCGCTGGGACCCGCGGGATCTCCGAATGGAGCACGTGTTCACCATCGATCTCGATGGCGTGCACCTCTACGGCGTTCCGCCGGGCGCGCGCGCAATGATGTTGTTCCTCAGCAACGCGAGCTATCACCGCGCGTTCCACTGGGACAATCCCGACACCGCGGTGCTGTTCCTCGGCGCCGACGAGGTCGCGCGGGGCCTGTTCCAAGGGCCGATCCCCGATCGCTCGCTACGACGATGGAGCCGTCGCTTCGCGCTCGCGGCGATCGACGTGCCCGGCGACGTGTTCGACCCCGAGGCGCAGGAGGACCCTCGCATCGCCGCGCTGCACGACGCGGTGTGGCAGGCACCTGCGCGCCTCGGTGGCCGCCCGATCTGGGTGCGCAACGACCAGACCACGCGGACCCCGACCGGTCCGTGGCGGCAGGTCGACACCAACCCCGGCATGAAGCTGGGGCTGCCGTCGTCGCCCGAGTTCCTCATGCAGTTCGAGCGCCGCTTCGCCGACGTCAACCTGGGCAACCAGGGCGTGATGTACGTGACCGGCCAGAGCGCGTGCTACCAGTCGTTCTGATCGCGCAGACTCGGGATCCCCGCAGCGACGCAGCGACGTCACACGCGGACGCGATCGCAAGTCCGCTCCGACGTGCGCTTGCACTGCGGCAATTCGCGACGTCGCGGGCGGCGAGGAGCGAGCGAGGGCCCATACTGGGGACATGAGTGCCAACGATCCCACCGTCGCCGAGTACATGACCGCCCTGCCCGCGACCGCCGACGTGGGCCTGCGCCTCGCGGACGCCGAGGAGCGCATGACGATGGACAACATCCGCCACCTCGTCGTGATGCGCGAGGGACACGTGGTCGGCGTGTTGTCGAACCGCGACATCGCGGTGGCGTTGTCGACGCCCGGCACCGACGCGAAGAAGCTGCTGGTCGGCGACGCGATGAGCGAGCGCCCCTATGCGTGCGCACCGACGACGCGGCTGAGCGAGGTCGCGCTCGCGATGGAGGCCAACCGCTGGGGCTGCGCGTTGGTAATCGAGGGCGACGACGTCGTCGGTGTGTTCACGACGACGGACGCGCTGCGGGCCCTGCGTGCGCTCGCCACCGGACGCCCCGCCGAGCCGGCCACGCGGGCGCAGCACATGCCACCCGCCGAGCCCGAGCCCCCGCGCCACTTCAAGCTGCCCAAGCACCGCCCGATCACGGTCACGACGGGCATCTTCAACGCCGGCTCCTGACGCCACGACGCCCGCGTTTGCGGGGGCAAAGCAGCGCCTGCTAGCGTGCCGACCGCGATGCAAGAGCCCCCACGAGGCCTCCACGCGGTCGTCCGTGCCCTGGCGAGCTCGCCTGTCGCCGCGCTCGAGCGCGGCGTCGAGCTGACGCCGCAGTCGTGGCCCGACGACGACGAGCTGCGCAGCGACGACGTCATCGTCGAGGTGCGCAGCGCCAACGTCGGCTGGGTCGACCTGTTGATGTCGAGCGGGCAGTACCAGCACGTGCCCGAGCTGCCCTACACGCCCGGCCTCGAGTACGCCGGCGAGATCGTGTGGCGGGGCCGCGACGTCACCGGCGTCGAGATCGGCGCGGGCGTGATCGCCGATGGGCTCTCGACCGGCCCGCGCTCGAAGGGCGCCCACCGCCGCTGGGGAGGCTTCGCCCGCTGGGCAGTGGCGCCGGCCGACGCGGTGTTGCCGTTGCCGTCATCGTTCTCCTTCGACGAAGGCGCGTGCCTGCTCGGCGGAGCCGAGACCGCCTACCACGCGCTGGTCCACCGCGCGCGTCTGCGGGCCGGCGAGACCGTGCTCGTGCTCGGTGCGACCGGCTCGACCGGCCTCGCCGCGGTCGCGCTGGCCAAGCTCCAAGGGGCGATCGTGATCGCAGCGGGTCGTTCACCCGAGAAGCTGGCGGTCGTGCGCGCGCAGGGTGCGGATCACGTGATCGTGCTCGGCGACGATGCGCCGCGGCTGTCCGCCGAGGTCAAGCGGATCACCGATGGCCACGGCGCCGACGTGGTCTACGACCCTGTCGGTGGCGACGCGTCGAGCGAGGGTCTGCGCGCGGCGGCCTACGGCGCCCGCGTGCTGGTGGTCGGCTGGGCCAGCACACCGCTGGTCGCTCGCGGCGGCCGTGATCCGAACACGCTGCCGACCAACCTCATCCTCATGAAGAGCCTCGATGTGCTGGGCTCACCCGCTGCGATCGCCGTGCACCGCGATCCCAGCGTGCGAGCCCGTCGACTCACCGACATCTTGGCGTGGGCCCGCGCCGGCCGCATGCGGCCGCACGTCGGCGCGCACTTCGAGCTCGGCGAGCTGAACGCGGCCCTGCGCGCGAAGTGGGAAGGTCGCTACGCCGGCAACGTCGTGGTGCGGCCCACCGCGGGGTGAGCTCGACGCCGGCCGGCACGACGCGCCGCAGAACCTCGTTTCACGGGTCCCCACGGGCACGCGTCCGCGCCCCTTCCCAAGCCCTCGCCGACCTCCTAGCGTAACTCTGCAATGAGTCACGTACGGTCTGGTTGGATGGCCCTCGCGCTGTCGCTCGCGGCGTGCCGCGGTGCGACCGGATCCGTCGCGGCCGACGGGGGCGCCGACGGCTCGGGCGACGGCAGCGACAGTGGCGAGGGCGACGACGGTGCTGACGCCGATGGCTGCGATGTCGCGCTCGATCGATCGCTGCGTCTGCTCACGCGCCGCGAGTACGAGGCGACGGTGCTGGCGCTGATTCCCACGAGCTCGATGCCGGCGGCCTGCGACCACGACGACGACTGCGCGCTGGCCCACGAGTCGTGCGTCGCGGGTGGCTGTCAGGAGGATCCGTGCCCGCTGCACACCTTCTCGTTTTCGGATCCTGCACACGCGTTCGCGCAGGTCCATGTCGCGGGGAGCTTCAACGACTGGGCGTCGACGGTCGCCGACGGCGGCTGGGAGATGCAGTGGGTCGCGTCCGCGGGCGCGTGGGTGACCAAGCGCGCGCTCGACGATGGCGAGCACGCGTACAAGCTCGTCGTCGACGGACTCTGGCAGACCGACCCCACCGCCGCCGCCAGCGCCCCGGATGGCTTCGGCGGCGAGAACTCGCTGCTGACGATCGCGTGCGTCGGCGTCACCGAAACGCCCGACCAGGACGAGCACCCCGCGGCCGCGTTCCCGGTCGAAGCCCGCGCACCGGGGTTCCCGTTCGACGACGGCGTCGAGTCGGGGTTGGTCACGTCGGTCCACGTCGAGCAGTACCTCCGCGCCGCCGAACGCCTCGCGTCGCGGTTGTTGGAGCAGCTCGACGCGCATCTGCCATGCGACCTCGAGAATGATGCTGCGGGCTGCACCGAGCAGTTCGTGCGCTCGTTCGGGCGGCGCGCATTCCGGCGGCAGCTCGACGACGAGGAGGTCGCACGCTACGTCGCGATCGCCGACGCGCAGCCCGACGCCCGTACCGGCATCGCGGTGATCGTGCGGGTGATGCTGAGCTCGCCGTTCTTCCTCTACCGCTTCGAGCTCGGGGCTCCCGACGCGCACGGCGTGCTGCGACTCGATGCCTACGAGATCGCCGGCGTGCTGGCATTCTCGCTGTGGGGACAGGCGCCGGACGACGCGCTGCTCGACGCGGCTGCGGCGGGCGGGCTGGACCGCACCGATGACATCGCCGCGCGCGCCCGGGCGATGCTCGAAGACCCGCGCGCGCGCGATCTGGTCGGTAGCTTCGCGACGCAGTGGCTCGACGTCGAGCACGTCTCCTCGCTGGTCAAGAATCCCGCGCGCCACCCCGAGTTCGACGCGTCGCTCGGCGCCGCGATGACCGAAGAATCGCGGACCCACGTCGTACGGCAGATCGTCGACGGTGCCGGCCACTTCCGCGATCTCCTGCTCGCGCCGACGAGCATCGTGTCTCCGGCGCTGGCTCGGCTGTACGGCGTCGATCCACCGGCCGCTGCGCAGGGCGAGGTCCAGCTGCCGAGCGAGCGTCGCGCCGGCATCCTCGGGCAGGCCGCGGTGTTGAGCCACCTCGCGTATGCCGATCGCACGTCGCCGGTGCGACGCGGCGTGTTCGTGCTCGAGCGCCTGCTGTGCCGCCCACCGCCGCCGCCGCCTGCCGACGTGCCGAGCATTCCCGAGGCCGGCGGCGGACAGACCGCACGCGACGTGCTCGAGCAACATACTGCGGATCCAGCCTGCGCTGGCTGCCACGACCTGATCGATCCGATCGGGCTTTCGTTCGAGCACTTCGACGCGATCGGTGGCTGGCGAGACGACGACAACGGCTCGACGATCGACGCACACGGAGCACTGCGCGAGCTCGACGGCGAGCCGGTCAGCTTCCAGAGTACGCCCGAGCTCGCAGCGCTGCTCGCCGAGAGCCGCGACGCCAACGCCTGCTTCGCGACCCAGGTGCTGCGCTTCGTGGGTGGCCGGCTCGAGACCCCCGAGGATGCGTGCGTGCAGGACTCGATGATCGATGCCTTCGCGGCCAGTGACGGCGACCTCCGCGACCTGTTCGTCAACACCGTCGTCCGATGGGCGACAGCAGCGAGGCGATGACCATGCCTGCACTCACACGACGACAGCTCCTGCGCAGGCTCGGCCCCACGGCGGCCGTGGCCCTGCCCTTCTTCGAAGCGCTGGGCGGGCGTCGAAGCCACGCGGCGGACAGCTTCGCGGATCGCATCCTCTTCTTGTACTTCCCCGATGGCGTCGCCGGCACGAGTCAGGACGGCGAGCCCAGCCTCTGGCACGCCGCCGGCAGCGAACACGACTTCGTGCTCGGTCCGCAGCTCGCACCGCTCGAGCCGTTGCGCGACCACTGCCTCTTCTTCCGCGGACTCTCGATGGGGCCCACCGACAGCGGCAGTCATCCCGGTGGCGCCAAGAAGCTGCTGACCGCGACCGATGGCGGCGCAGGCACCTCGATCGACCACGTCATTGCCAACGGCGTCGGTGCCGACGCGCCGTGGAAGCACCTCTACCTCGGCGCGGCCGCGACCGCCGACGGGGCCAGCGGCGACAAGCACATCAGCTATCCCACGCCGGGCATCAGCATCACACCCCAGGACGATCCGAACGCAGCGTTCGAGCTGCTGTTCGGTGTGCCGATGCGGCCGGGGGGCGACCAGGGTGGCGTCGACCCGCTCGCCGTCAGCGTCATCGACGGCGTGCTGGACGACATGGATCGCCTGCGCACGCGCATCGGCGACGTCGAAGCCAAGAAGCTCGACCTGCACCTCGAGTCGTTGCGCGAGGTCGAGAAGCGGATCAAGCACGGCGCACCGCGCGGTGGCGACTGCAGCGCGTCGCGTGTGGAGCCCGACCTCGGCCCTGCCGACCTCTTCGACCCGGGCCGCTTTCCCGAGGTGCTGCGGGCGCAGCTCGATCTCATGGTCGAAGCGATGGCATGTGGGCTGACGCGCGTGGGCGTGGTGCAGGCCTCGCACCACACGAGTGATCTCGTGATGAGCCGCTTCCCGGGTACACCCATGTTCGATCCCAGCTTCGACATGCGCAGCCATCAGGCCTCGCACTACGGTGCACACCACGATCCGACCCACGCGGAGTTCGTGGCGTATGTCGAGCAGCGGACGTGGTTCGCGCAGCAGTTCGCCGACCTCCTCGATGCGCTGGCGTCTCGACCCGAGCGCGACGGCACGATGCTCGATCACTCGATCGTGGTGCTGTGCACCGAGGTCTGCGACGGCAATACCCACTTGCACGAAGACATGCCGTTTGTCGTCGCCGGTGGTGCCAGCGGCCGCATCCATGGCGGACGCCTGCTGCAGCTCGATGGGCTCCGCCACGGGGCGCTGTGGGCCGCGCTCGCGCAGGCCATGGGTGCCGACCTCGCGAGCTTCGGCGACGCCGGCACCCCCGCGCTCAACGGGCTCTGACGCGACGCCTTCGCACGCACACGAGCAGCCACGCCAGCGCGGCTGCGCTGCTCGGCGCCGTGCGGTCGGGCGAGCTCGCGCAGCCGCAGCCGCGACCGAGCAGGTCGTCGGTCTGACCGAGCTCGCCTCCGCTGCTCGATGACGAGCCCTCGCTGGTGCCGTCGCCGCCGGTGTCGAGCGAAGGTGGTGGTGGCGGCACGGCGTCGGACGAGTCCGAGGGGAGCTCACCGACCTCGCCGCCATCGAGCGAGTCGCCGCCGTCCCCCGTCGCGCTCGCGCTCCCGCTCGCGCTCGCGCTCGCGGAGCCATCGGTGCCGTCGCCTCCGGTGTCGGCTTGACCGGTGTCGCCGCCGGTGTCGTCACCTCCGGTGGGATCGAACGGCTCGGCGAACGGCTCGCACACCTCGACGCCACCCGCCAGCACGCCACCGCTGCAGCCGTTGGCCCACGAGCCGATGTCGTGGTGGATCTCGGTGGGGAAGCTGCCGCAGCCGGGCCCGCCCACGAACACGCCGGCGTCGTGGCATGGCGTCAGATCAAAGCCGAGTGAAGACTCGAGCCAGTCGACCACGAGCGAGCCGTTGCCGTACACGGCCCCGGTGCCGCACACGTTGCCCGGCTGCACCGGCGGCGGCAGACCGCCGGGATCGTAGAGGTACGAGCCGGTCCCGAACACGCGCCAGGTGCCGTCGGCCAGGTGCACGAACGCGGGCCCGCCGGAGTCGCCGAAGCAGGCCGACTGCGAGCCGTTGGGCCCGACCAACGCGACCGAGCCCTCGCCCGGATCGATCGCGTCGATGGTCTGGGTGGTGAACCGCTTGCGACCGACGCCCTCGGTGTAGTCGACCTCGCCCTGGTCGTCGACGGTCGCGAAGCTGCTGCCGAAGCCGACGATGACGACCTCCTGGCCGATCGCGAGCGTATCGAGCTCGCAGCCCGCGAGCAGCGGCGTGATCTCGAGGCCGACCGGCGCCTGCAGCAGGCAGAAGGCGACGTCGTGGCTGCCCGTCTGCGCGTAGTCGGGGTGGGCCTCGCAGAACGCGGTGTCGAGGATCGCCGCCGGCGCACCGGTCTCGGGCGCGTGCTCACCGAGGCCAACGGCGTCGATGGGGGCCTCGGGCACGATGCAGTGCGCCGCGGTCATCACGACCTGCGGGTGGATGAGCGTGCCCGAGCAGATCGTCGACGAGCCACCGAAGCTCAGCATCGACACCACCTGCGGAAACTGACAGGCGCTCGCATCCACGCCGCCGACGATCGGCAGCGGCGCCGGGGCGTCGCTGACGAACCCGTCGACGGAGGGGCTCATCCACACCAGGGTCACGAGGGGCCAGGGCGTCATCGGTGCATGGGCTATGGCCGCGAGCCCGCCGATCCTTACAACACCGACACGCAATCGTCGGGGCCGCACCATCGCGGCGCCCACGACCGCCCCTCGTCCCGGCTCACACGCACTGCGAGGTCGGGTGCTCCTGCGCGTGGAAGCAGTGCAGCTCGTAGTAGCCCGGCCCAGGGTTGGGATCGAAGGTCAGATGATCGACACGGCATTCGACGGTGTCGCCGGTGAAGAGGCCGGGCTCACCGTGGGCGAAGCCAGCGCAAGCCGCCTGACAGTCGGCTTCGTCCGCGTAGACCTCCACGTCCGGGATCTCTTGGCAGTGCGCGAGGAACTCGGTGCAGTACTGCGTACACTCGGGCGACGGCGCGACGCCCGAGTCGCTGCTCGAGCCACCGCTGCTCGACCCCCCGCTGGCCTCGCTGCCGCTCGATTCGCCGACCGCCCCGCTGCTGCCCTCGGCGTGCGTGGTGCCGCCGGTGCTGCCGCCATCACCCGTCGACCCCTGCGAGCCGACGCCGTCGCTGGAACCGCCGCTGGTGGCGACCTCCGTGGTCCCGCCCGAGTCGGCGCCGGTGGTGCTCTCGTCCCCCGGCGCAGCGCCACAGCCCGCGATCACCATCACCCACGCCACCATCATGTGCTTCGAGTCCATGTCCATCACCCCTCGCGTCGGCATCGGCGACGCGCCTGACTTCGGGCTGCAGCCTACGGGGCGGACACGACGCGGGGCGGATCCACTTCGCCGATCTTCGCAGGTACCACCTTCGCGATCGGCAGGGCCTTGGCAAGCCGCCCGACGGCCTCGCGCAGCCGCGTGGGGTCGAGGCCGGCGAAGCCGAAGCGTGCGTGCGCGACCGGGCCATCGTCGAGCGACAGACTGCGACCGGTCGCGAACGACACCCCGGCCAGCAGCGCACGTCGATGCCACAGCTCGACGTCGACCTCGGGTGCCACCGCGGCCCAGATCGCGGTGCCCCGGGTCGGCACCTCGAAGCTCAGCACCGCCGCGAGTCGCTCGCGTAGCGCCGCGACGAGGGCGTCGCGGCGACGCAGGTAGAGCCCGTGCATGCGTCGGGCGTGACGGCGAAGATCGCCGTCCTCGATGAGCTCGGCGATCGCGGCGTGCAAGGCGTGATCGCCCTGCCGATCGATCGCGCTACGCCATCTCGCCATCCGCTGCAGCATGGCGGCTGGCGCGATCGCGAGGCCGACGCGGACCCCGGGCGCGAGGTCCTTCGAGAGCGAGCCGATGTAGACCACCGCGCCGTCGCGATCGTCGGCGGCCAGCGGCCGCACCGGCGGCCCCTCGAACACGACCTCGCCGTCGAAGTCGTCTTCGATCACCGCCAGACCGCAGCGGGCCGCCAATGTCAGCAGCGCGGCGCGCCGGCGTGGCGACAGCACCACGGCGGTGGGATGTTGATGACGCGGCGTGACATACACCGCGCGTACGTGACGTCGCGCGCACAGCCGCGCGAGCGCGTCGACGTCGAGACCTTCGCCATCGACGGGCACGCCCACCAGCTCTGCCCCGGTCGCGCGCAGGGTCGCGAACACCGGCCGATGCCCCCACGCCTCGACCGCGATCACGTCGCCCGGCACCACCAGCGCCCGCGCGGCGAGGTGGATCGCCATCTGGCTGCCATTGGTGACGAGCACGTCGGCGGCGGTGGCGACCACGCCGCGCTCGCGCGCGAGCATCTCGGCCAGCGCCGCGCGCAGGCGGGGATGCCCGAACGTGAGTGTGCCGTCGCGACGATCGGCGTAGTCGAGCACGCGCTCGCCCTCGTTGGCGAGCGCCCGTCGATAGGCGCGGGCGAGTGCGACACGGGGCACCTCGCGCGGATCGGGTAGGTGACCCAGGTGCAGCACCCCGGCGACGCCGGCGTCCGCGACCGAGGTGATCGCGTCGCAGGCCCCGAGCGCGTAGCTGGGCGCGCGGGGCCGGGTCGTCGATACGGACGACGCCGGCAGACTGGCGGCGACGCGGCTGCCGCGACCGATCGCGCTATCGATCCAGCCGTCGGCCTGTAGCTCGCGATACGCCGCGATCACGGTGTTGCGATGGACGCCGAGGGCATCCGCGAGGCTGCGTGAGCCGGGCAGCGGCGCGCCGGCCGGCAGGCGCCCGCGTCGGATGTCGCCGATCAACGCCGCGACCACCTGGCGATAGAGCGGGCCCTCGCCGGGATCGAGCACCAGCTGCAGCGGCCGCGCCAATGGCCCGCTGCCTACGCGCGAGGCCGCGCGTGCTTACACGCGCGACATCCTCGATGCGGACGACGCCGTGCTCGAGCTCGGCGCGCGACCTGCTCGACGACGCGATGCTCGAGCTCGGCGCGCACGACATGCTCGGCGCGCGCGAGCTCGAGGCTCTAATCTCGCGGATGACCGCGGAGCTGTGCGACGAGCCTCGGGTGGTGAAGCCGCGTCGCCCGGTTGCGTCGGGGATTTGACCGCGCCGACCGCACGCGCGAGGCTCCCGCGTTGGCCATGCGCGCGCTCGAAAAGCCCGATCACGGATTGCTGCTGCTTCGCCTCGGGCTCGGCGGCATGTTCCTCACCCACGGCTGGCCCAAGCTCGCCGGCGGCGCGACCAAGTGGGCCGGGCTCGGCAAGGCGATGGCCCAGCTGGGCATCGACTTCTGGCCCACCGCGTGGGGCTTCGCAGCCGCGTGCTCGGAGTTCTTCGGCGGGCTGTTGTTCGCGACCGGGCTGCTGTTCCGGCCGGCGTGCGCGGCCCTGGTCGGCACCATGGTCGTGGCCGCGACCATGCACCTGCGTGGCGGCGACGGCCTGCAGGGCGCATCCCATGCGATCGAGGCCGGGATCGTCTTCGCGGCGATGATCCTCGTGGGGCCGGGTCGCTACGCGATCGATGCCCGACGCAAGTGACGAGCAGTACTAGCCCCCGGCGCCGTCGTCCGGCGCCGTCGGCAAGAACGGCGCGCTGGGATCGGGCGGCGGTGGCGGCTTCTTGGTGGGCCCGTCGAGCAACGGCGGCTGTTGACGCTTCAGCGGCGGCGGCTTGTCGGGGAGCGGCTCGCTCACCGGCTCGGGCTCCTCCTCGTCGACCGGCGCCGCCGATGCATCCTTGGGCGCCGCGGTGGGCCGCTTCTTGTAGGGCTTGAGCTTGGCGTCGATGATCGGGTTGTCGCCCTCGACCACGTCGACGCTCTCGCGCCACGGCGCGTGGCCGGGCGCGTTCACCTCGATGGTGTGGGTGCCCGGGACGATCATCGCGTCGAGCGGGGTCGCACCGACGTCCACGCCGTCGACGACGACGCGCGCGCCCACCGGCCCACGCACCGCGACCCGACCCCGCAAAGCCGCACCGGTGATGGGAATCGGCGCGTGATCGACCGGCGCATCGGCATCCGCGTTGGGCTGTGCGCCGCCGGCATCATCGGGCCGCGCGGCCTCGGCGGCCCCGAGCCCGGCCTCGGCCGCAGCGACCGTGGTCGGTGAGGTGCGCGGCGGCGCGAAGAGGATCCACGCCGACATGCCACCGACCAACAACGCGCAGATGCCCACCACCACGAGGTAGCGCCGTCGCACCGGCAGCGCCGTCGGCAGCGGGCGGCTCTCGGCCCGCAGCGCACCGGTGCCGCCATCGACGATCGCGACCGGGGCTCCGAGCTCGCGCACGCCGCCCTGCCCGGCGTCGGCGATCACCTCGGGTTCGATCTCCGGCTCGAGCTCCTCGATGCCGGACTCGAGCACCTCGACGACGCCGTCGTCGTCGTCGTTCTCCGGGCGCGCGTTCGCGGCGGCGAGCGGCTCGCTATTGCGGCGCTCGGTGACGGGCTGCGTGGGCACCCGCACCGGTGGCACCGCACCGGTCGGCTGCACGCGCGGCTGGACCCCGGAGATGTCGGGGCCCGACGGGCGATGCGGACGGGGCAGCGGGGCCGCCGACAGGCTCGCGCTCGGCTCGAGCGGCAGCTGCTCGGCCGGCTCGACGACCGCGTCGGACCGCACCACCGGCTTGGTCCACTCGGAACTCGGCGGCCCACCGTCCTCGCGATCGCGATCCTCTCGGTAGGCCTTCATCGCCGCACGGCTCTCGTCGTTCGTCAGCGGCAGCACGAACAACCGCGGCGGCACGCACTCGAACAGCGTCTCGGCGATCTCGTTGGCGTCGGCGGGGCGCCGCGCGGGATCCTTCTCGAGGCACTGGTGCACCAGCGCGATCAGGCGCTCGGGCACGTTGTGGCCGGCCGGCAGACACTCGGCCAGCGACTTGGGCGTGCCGTGGACCTGGTTGTAGAGCAGCGCACCGTCGTTCTCGCCTTGGATCGGCGACTCTCCGGCGAGCATCAGATAGAACAGCACGCCGAGTGCGTAGACATCGACCCGCGCGTCGACCGGCTCACCCTTGATCTGCTCGGGCGCCAGGTAACCCGCGGTGCCGATCACGTGGGACTTGGTCGCCTCCTCGTCGTCGCCGTCGACGAGCTTCGCGAGCCCGAAGTCGAGCAGCTTGACGAAGTTCATCTTGCCGTCGCGCTCGCACAGCATGATGTTGGCGGGCTTGATGTCCCGCAGCATCAGGTTGCGATCGTGGGCGTAGCCGACCGCGGCCAGGGTCTGCGCGGCGATCGGCGTGAACTCCTGCAGCGACAGCCGACCGCGCCGACGCAGGAAGCGTCGTAGCGGCTCGCCGTCGAGGTACTCCATCGCGATGTAGCCCTGCGCACGGTCGTGACCGCACTCGACCAGCTGCACGATGTTCGGGTGCACCAGCTGGCGCAGTCGCTCGCCTTCCTGCTCGAAGCGCGCGACCGAGAGGCTGTCCTCGAGCAGGTGCGGCGCGAGCAACTTCACCACCACCGGCTGCGACGCCACGATGTCGTCGGCGAGGTAGACCAGGCCCATGCCGCCGCGACCGATCAGCCGCTCGATGCGAAAGCGACTCGCGAGCTTCGATCCGATGAACGGATCGAGCGCTCGCTTCGGTTCGGCTCGGGTCGAGGTCGACATCGTCTCATCCGTCGGCGCCACGCCCTCGAAGGACCGCGGGGCCACACACAGCCGGACGCATCCGACTGCAGCGCATTTTCCACGTTTCGTGGAGGTTCGCCAGCAGGCACCGTACAAAAAACGACCCGGGTGAGCGCGGGTGCACGGGGGGTCGCGAGCATCGCGACATGGCTGGTCCTGCTCATGGTCCGGCTCATGGTCCGGCTCATGGTCCGGCTCATGGTCCGGCTCATGGTCCTGCCCATGGTCCGGCTGCGAGAGGGTCTGGTGCTGCGGTTGGCCTCGCGGTTTGGGGGTAGACTCCGCGCGACGACCCGCGTGGACACCCGCGAACGCAGCGATGGACCGCCAGTGACCGCTTCGACCGACCCCACCACGACCGCAACCCCGGCACGGTCGCCGACGCGCGAGGGCGCCCCCGAACGGCCGCGCGCGGGGGTTCCCACCAGCGACCAGCGAGCCAACGCACGCACGACCCGGGTGGTCGTGGTCGGGGGCGGATTCGCGGGGCTCGAGGCCGCCAAGGCCCTCGGAGCGGCCGGCGACGGCGTCGAGGTGGTGCTCATCGATCGCCGCAACCATCACCTGTTCCAGCCGTTGCTCTACCAGGTCGCGATGGCGGGGCTGTCGCCCGCGGACATCTCGATGCCGATCCGGGCGGTGCTCGAGCGGCATCGCAACGTGTTCGTGCGCCTGGGCGAGGTCACCGACGTCGACTTGGCCGCACGCGTCGTCCACGCGGACACCGGCGACGTGCCCTACGACTACCTGGTGATGGCCTGCGGGGCCACGCACAGCTACTTCGGGCGCGACGAGTGGGAGGAGTTCGCGCCGGGCCTCAAGACCCTCGAGCACGCCACCGAGATCCGTCGTCGGGTGCTCACCGCGTTCGAGCTCGCCGAACTCGAGCCCGACAAGCTGCGGCGCCGGGAGCTGCTGACGTTCGTGGTGGTCGGCGGCGGCCCGACCGGGGTCGAGCTCGCCGGCGCGCTCGGAGAGCTGAGCCGACACACCCTCAGCCGCGACTTCCGCAGCGTCGATCCTGGCAGCACGCGGGTGATCCTGATCGAGGGCGGCCCGCGGGTGCTGCCGAGCTTCGACATCGAGCTGTCGCAGTCGGCCGCGCGCAGCCTCGAGAAGCTCGGCGTCACCATCTGGACCGACACCCGGGTGACCCACATCGACGGCCACGGCGTGCGTGCCGGCGACGAGACCGTGCGCGCCGCGACGGTGCTGTGGGCCGCGGGCGTGCGCGCTTCGCCGCTCGGGCGAGTGCTCCGGGTGCCCTGCGATGGCGCGGGTCGGGTGATCGTGGAGCCCGATCTCAGCATCCCCGGTCACCCCGAGGTGTTCGTCATCGGCGATCAAGCCTACTGCGAGTCGAACGGCGAGCCGATCCCCGGCCTCGCACCGGCGGCGACGCAACAGGGCCGCGCGGCCGCGAAGGCCATCCTCGCCGACCGTCGCGGCCACGCGCGTGAACCCTTCGCCTACTTCGACAAGGGCACGATGGCGACCATCGGCCGCGCCCGCGCGGTCGCGCAGAGCCACGCATTCAAGCTCGACGGCTTCGTCGCGTGGATGGCGTGGTGCTTCGTGCACATCTTCTATCTCATCGGCTTCCGCAACCGCATGCTCGTGTTCCTGCAGTGGGTGTGGTCGTATGTTCGCTACCGTCGCGGCGCGCGACTCATCACCCAGCGCGAGTGGAAGCTGGTCGAGCCGACCATCGAGGCCGGCACCGCGAGCCCGGCGGCCACCGCCGCCGCGGCCGCCGAGGCACGGCCGTGACCGGTCCCGGCGGCACCGTGCCGGCCTCGCCACGCGCGGCCAACTCCGGTCGCCACGCGGTCGTCCCCCAGGGCACGCCGGTGTTCGACGTGCGCGGGCTGAGCAAGGCTTTCGGGCCGCGTGCGCTGCTCGATGCCGCCGACCTGCAGGTGTGGCCGGGCGAGACCCTGGCCATCATCGGCGAGAGCGGCTCCGGCAAGAGCGTGTTCCTCAAGCTGCTCGCCGGCCTGCTGGAGCCCGACGCCGGCAGCGTGTGGTTCAAGGGCCAGAACATCGCAGAGTTCGATCGCGCTGGGATCAGCCGCATGCACCGCGAGATCGGCTACGTGTTCCAGAGCGACGCCATGTTCGACTCGATGACCGTGCTCGACAACGTCGGCTACGCGCTGCGCGAACACACCAACCAGAGCGACGAGGAAATCCGTGCGCGCGCGACCGAGTGCATCACGCGGGTCGACCTCAAGGTCGAGGACCTCGAGAAGTACCCCGCGGCGCTCTCCGGCGGCATGCGCAAGCGCGCCGCACTGGCCCGCGCGATCGCGATCAAGCCCGAGGTCGTGCTCTACGACGAGCCGACCCAGGGCCTCGACCCGCAGAACATCACGCGCATCGCCGAGATGATCGAAGAGCTGCAGCACGAGCTGCCCTGCACCAGCGTGGTCGTGACCCACGACATGCGCACGGCGTTCGGGGTCTCGAATCGCATCGCACTGCTGCACGAGGCCCGCTTCGCGGTCATCGGCACCCCCGAAGAGCTGATGCGATCGTCCGATCCCGCGGTGCGGGCGTTCATCGACGACGCGATGGAGGAGCTCGAGGAGCTCTTCGAAGAGGGTGTGCTCGCGGCCCGGACCTGAGGGTCACGGCGCGGGCGCGTCGGTGCTCGGCGCCACCGGGCCCTCGATGGCGTCGCTGGGCCCGTCGAACGGGCTGACCGCGCCGGCGGTGGCGCGGCAGGCCGCGAGGATCCTGCGCACGTGCGGCGAGCGGGCCTGCTGCACGATGAAGTCGCGGGCACGCGCCCGCACCTCCGGGCCCGGCGAGTGACGGCAGTCGACCACGATGCGAAAGGCCTCGCGCGCGTGCGCGCGCTGCGAGTCGGGGAACTCGCGCGCGTGCTGCTCGAGGGCCTCGGCGGCGGCAACCCAGTCGCCGCGGTCCATCGCCTTGCGCGCGCGCACGAGCAGGACCTCCCCGGGCTCCTGGGCGACGGCCGCGTCGGCGGTGGCAGCTGCGACCGAGCTCGGGGCAGCGCGCGCGGTTTGTCTGGGCGGCACGGGCTGCGGCACCCGCACGAGCGGCGGTCCGACCATGGGTCGCTGCACGACGGGCGCGGCCGCGGGCGTCGGTGGCAGCTCGGCGGGGAGCGGCTCGACCGCCGCCGCCTCGCCCGGCGCCGGCGGAATCGTCGGCCCGCCGCCTTGCGACGCGCCGCGGCGCTGCGCGGGCACGCGACGATCCACGATGCCGCCCTGCACGGCATCGCGGGGCTGCGCGCCGTCGACCGCCGCATCGTGACGACGCTCGCCGACGCGGTGGGCCAGCCGACCCGTGAGCGCCTCGAGGGCAAGCACGGCCAGCAACGCCGCGGCGATGGCGAACACTGCGACCCACAGCAGCGAGCGCGTCGACGCCGGCAGCGTCGACGACGTGGCCCGCGCGTCCGAGCCACCCGCGAAGCGCAGCGGCCGCTCGGCGGTCGCGACGATCGACAGCTCGTCGCCGACCCGGCGCAGACGTGCGAGCACGCGATCGCTTCGCGACGGCGGCGCAGCATGGGCCCGGCGATACGCGGCCACCAGCAGCGCACGCGGATCGGTCAGGCCGTCGGACTCGTCATCGTGGGCCATCGGCGCTCCTTGGCTCGGTGGCGCCGAGCCGTTGCACGTAGCGGTCGAACTCGATCCGGGCCGAGCGCAGACGGGCGTACATGGTGTTGGCGTTGACCTCGAGCGAGCGGGCGGCGTCGATCACCGACACGCCCTCGACCTCGCACAGCAAGAACACGATGCGCTTGTCCTCGGGCAAGCCGGCCAGGAACGCCTCCATGAGCGCCGCGGCCTCGCCGAGCTCGAGTTGCTGCTCGGGCAACGCCGGCGCCATCGGCGGTTCGACGTGCTCGAGCCGCCGACGGTCGCGCGCGATCTTCCGGTGGGCGTGCATCGCGATGTTGCAGGTGATGCCCGCCAGCCACGGCCGCACCGCGCGACCGGGCTCGAGCGTCTCGAGTCGACGGCGCACCACGAAGAACACGTCGTGCACGACGTCGTCGATCCACGCGTCGGGGACCCCCATGGCCCGCGCGACCCGCCACACGAAGTCGACCTGCGCGCGGTAGAGCGCCGCGAAGGCGCGCTCTTCGAGCACGGGTGGAATGGGCGTGGACATGGGCCGGGGGTCACGCGCGCCGCGGAACTCGCGGCATGCGAAGGCAGTTTCCCGCGCCCGTCCGAATCCGTGTCGACGGCGGTCGGATCGCGATTCGCACCGGCTGCGGCCGCAGCGGCGCCACCGCGAACGCGGGGGACCCGGCATGGGCCGCTTGCGCAGACCCCGGCACGACCGCACGTGGTTGTGCAGGACCATGCCGACCCCGCCGACCGAATCCGAGCCCGTCCGCCGCAGCCGCGGCGGCGCCTGGCTGACGCTGCTGCTCGGCGTCGTGCTGCTGCTGCTGGTGTTCACGTCGGCGCCCGAGCTCGGCGAGAGCTGGTCGCACGCCATGCTGTCGCGCGCACCGCTGTCGGTGGTCGCGCTGCTGCTGGTGGTCGCGGCCGTGGCCACGCTGCGCTGGACCCCGACGTCACCGCCGGCGCCACAGCGCACGCTGAGCGACGCCTCGACTCAGTTGTAGCGCTTGCCGTCGGCGGCGTCGCCGTGCTCGTCGCCGCCCTCGGCGGCGAACGAGAAGGTCAGCTCGCCGTCCTTCTCGTCGACGTGCACGCTGCCGCCCTTCTCGAGCTTGCCGAACAGCAGCTCGTCGACGAGCTTGCCGTTGATGTGCTCGTCGATCGTGCGGGTCATCGGGCGTGCGCCGTAGACCTTGTCGAAGCCCTTGCGCGCGACCCAGGCCCGCGCGCCCTCGCTGAAGGTGATGCGGACGTTGCGGTCGGCCAGCTGCAGCTCGAGCTCGCCGAGCATCTTGTCGGCCACGCGCTGGATCACCGTCTCGTCGAGCGGGCGGAACGACACCACCTTGTCGAGGCGGTTGCGGAACTCGGGCGTGAAGGTGCGCTCGATCGCCTTGAGGCTGTCGGCGGCCTGCGGGCCCTCGTCGGAGAAGCCAACCTTGCGCGCGCTGATCTCGTGCGCGCCGGCGTTGCTGGTCATGATGAGGATGATGTTGCGGAAGTCGGTCTTGCGGCCGGTGGTGTCCGTCAACGTCGCGTTGTCCATGACCTGCAGCAGCACCGCGAAGATGTCGGGGTGCGCCTTCTCGATCTCGTCGAGCACCAGCACCGCGTGGGGCTGCTTGGTGACGGCGTCGGTGAGCAGGCCGCCCTGATCGAAGCCGACGTAGCCGGGCGGGGCGCCGATGAGGCGGCTCACGCTGTGCTTCTCCATGTACTCGCTCATGTCGAAGCGCAGGAACGGCAGCGCCAGCAGTCGCGCCAGCTGCTTGGCGAGCTCGGTCTTGCCGACGCCGGTGGGGCCCGCGAACAAGAACGAGCCGATCGGCTTGTCGGCGCGCGAGAGACCTGCACGGGCGCGCTTGATCGCGTGGGCGACCGTCTTCACGGCGTCCAGCTGGCCGTAGATCACCTCGCCGAGTCCCTCCTCGAGGCGCGCGAGCACGCGGCGATCGTCGGTCGAGACCGACTTGGGCGGGATGCGGGCCATGCGAGCGATCACGGCCTCGATCTGCTGCACGTCGATGATGGTCGGCTTCGGCGCGTCGGCGGCGGTCGGGGTGTCGTCGCTGAACTCGTGGGCGCGCTCGCCGATCGGCGGCTCGGTGGTCAGCGCGTCGTTGAGCGAGATCTCGGGCACCGCGGCGCCGAGCCGGGCAGCCGCCCCCGTCTCGTCCATCACGTCGATGGCGGAGTCGGGCAGGTGGCGATCACGCAGGTACTTGTGGGCCAGCTCGACCGCGGCCTGCAGCGCCTCGGGGGTGTACTGCACGTTGTGGTGGCGCTCGTAGACCTCGCGCAGGCCTTGGAGGATCAGCAGGGTCTCCTCCTTCGACGGCTCGACGATCTCGACCTTCTGGAACCGCCGCGCCAGCGCGGCGTCGCGCTCGAACGACGACTTGAAGTCCTTGAACGTGGTCGATCCGATGCAGCGCAGCGCGCCCGACGACAGCGACGGCTTGAGCAGGTTGCTGGCGTCCATCGAGCCGCCCGAGGTGGCGCCGGCGCCGACCACGGTGTGGATCTCGTCGATGAAGAGGATCGCGTCGGGGTCGGACTCGATGGCCGCGATCACGGCCTTCAAGCGCTCCTCGAACTGGCCGCGGAACTTGGTGCCGGCCAGCACCGCGCCCATGTCGAGCGAGTAGATGTGCGCGTCCTTGATCGCCGCGGGGACCTTGCCCTCGTGCACGCGCAGCGCGAGACCCTCGACGACGGCGGTCTTGCCGACGCCGGGCTCGCCGACCAGCACGGGGTTGTTCTTGCGGCGGCGGCACAGCACCTGGATCACGCGCAGCACCTCGGACTCGCGTCCGATGAGCGGCTCGATCTTGCCGGCCGCGGCCTTGGCCGCGAGGTCGACCGCGTAGGCGGTCAGCGGATCGTCGGCGACGTCGCCACCGTCGGCGTCCTCGCCCCCGGTGGGCCCACCGCCCGGCCCGGCCCCGGGCCCGCCGCGCCGCGCGAGGGTGTTCGGCGCCGACTTCGAGATGCCGTGGGAGATGAACAGCGTGACGTCGCGCCGCGTGATGCCGTGGTTGCCGAGGATGTAGACGGCGTGGGACTCGGGCTCGGCGAACAACGCGACCAGCAGGTTGGCGCCGGTGACCTCGCGCTTGCCCGCGCCCTGCACGTGATAGACGGCGCGCTGCAGCACCCGGCCGACCCCGATGGTCTGATGGCAGGTGAACGCCGCGCCCTCGGGAATCCGCTCCATCGTCTGATCGAGGAACTCCTCGATCTCGCCGCGGATCGCGTCGGGGTTGCCACCGCAGCCGCGGATCACCCGCTGCGCGCTCGGATCGTCGACCAACGCCAGCAACAGGTGCTCGAGCGTCAGGTACTCGTGACGCCGTCGCTGGGTGTCCTCGATGGCGTGGTTGATGGTCTCCTTGAGCTCGTCACTCAGCATCGTCTTCGTCTTCCGGTTCCATCGACGCCATGAGCGGATGGTCGTTCTTGCGCGCGAGCAAGTGGACCTGCGCGACCTTGGTCTCGGCGATCTCGTGGGTGTAAACCCCCGCGACGCCCTGGCCGTGGTGGTGCACGTGCAGCATCACGGCGGTGGCCTCCGACTCGCTGCGGTGGAACACCGTCTCGAGCAGACGCACGACGAAGTCCATCGGCGTGTAGTCGTCGTTGTGCAGGACCACGCGATACATCCGCGGTCGCTTGACCTTCTTCTCCTCGCGTTCCCGCAGGGCTACGCCGGTCTGCCGCTCTTCGTCGCGTCGCTCGCTCATGCGCTCTCGCCTGATTCCACCAGTCTCGCGAGCAGTCTAGCAAACCATGGCCCGCACCCAAGGCTGCTCGTTCGGGCCGGTTCGAACGCCGGGAGCTACCGTCACGGGTGGGCTGGCGGCGCATCTCGGGTTGTCAGGTCGCGAGCCATGGCGTAAGACGGGCGGCTGGGATGGGGCTACACGTCGTCTCGACTCGCTCGCTGTCGAGCGTCGATCCCGCGGCCTGGGACGCGCTGCAGCACCACGGCAGTCCGTTCCTCGAACACGGCTTCCTGCGCGCGCTCGAGCGATCGCGATCGATCGGGCCCGGGTCGGGCTGGGATCCCCACTATCTCCTGGCCGAATGGGTGGGTCCGGACGCGGCCGCGGATGGGCCGCGTGAGCTGGTCGGTGCGCTGGCCTGCTTCGTGAAACACCACAGCTACGGCGAGTACATCTTCGACTTCCCGTGGGCACGCGCGGCCCAGCGCAGCGGCATTCGCTACTACCCCAAGCTGGTGGTCGCGGCCCCGGTGACACCCGCGACCGGCCCGCGCGTGCTGCTGCGCGGCGCCGACGGACGGGCGCCCGCGCCGACGACGGTCGCCGACGCGCTGATCGAGGCCGCACGGGGGCTCGCCGACGACGCCGACTGCTCGTCGATCCACTGGTTGTTCCACCGCGAGGACGAGGCCCCGCTGCTCGAGCGCCACGGCTTCGTGTCGCGGGCCAGCTTCCAGTACCACTGGCGCAACCCCATCGCGACCGGGGGCTACCCCGACTTCGAGGCGTTCCTCGCGGGGCTGACCTCGCGCAAGCGCAAGCAGATCCGCAAGGAGCGTGCGCGGGCCCAAGCCGCGGTCGACGACATCGCGTGGATCCCCGGCGACCAGCTCGACGACGACGACATCGCCGCGATCGATCGCTTCTACCGCAACACCACCGACGATCACGGCGGACAGGACTACCTGCGACCGGGCTTCTTCGAGGCCCTGCGCGAGACGCTGCCGCATCGCATCGCATGGGTGCGTGCGCGACGGGATGGCCGAACGATCGCCGGCGCGCTGTACCTCGAGACCGACGCAGCGCTGTACGGCCGCTACTGGGGCGCCGATCTCGCGATCGAGTTCCTCCACTTCGAGCTCGCCTACTACCAGGGCATCGAGCGTTGCATCGCACGCGGCCTGCCGCTGTTCGAGGCCGGGGCACAGGGCGAGCACAAGCTGCTGCGTGGGTTCGCGCCGTCGCCGACCCACAGCGCGCACTGGATCCGCCACCCGGGCCTGCGTGACGGCGTGCTGCGCTTCCTCGCCGAGGAGCGTCGCGCGGTCGCCGAGGCCAGCGCGGAGCTGGCCACGCTGCAGCCCTACAAGCACGCCGAGGCCGGGCGCGAGTCCACCGATCCAAACGACGATCCCTGACACGAACGACGATCGGTGGCGCGATGGCGCGTCGACCATGGCATGCTGGTGTCGGCCGTGATCGACGACGGTGGCGACGTGCGCGGCCCGATCACCTCGGGCACCGAGGCCGACAGTCTCGGCGATCTCGTGCGTGCGAAGCCGCCGGCGCCGACGCTCGAGCGGGGCCGCACCATCGGACGCTACGTCGTGCTGTACGAGCTGGGTTCGGGCGGCATGGGCGTGGTCTATGCCGCCTACGACCCCGAGCTCGATCGCAAGGTCGCGCTCAAGCTGCTGCACGCCGACTCGACCAGCACACGCGGCCGCCAACGACTGATGCGCGAGGCCAAGGCGATCGCGAAGCTCTCGCATCCCAACGTCGTGACCGTGCACGACGTCGGCACCTACGAAGGCCGCGTCTTCGTGGCGATGGAGTACGTCGACGGCGTCACGCTGCGGCAGTGGCTGCGCGAGCGCGCGCGCCCGTGGCCCGAGGCGCTGGCGGTGTTGTGCGCGGCCGGGGCCGGGCTCGCGGCCGCCCACGCCGCCGAGCTGATCCACCGCGACTTCAAGCCCGACAACGTCCTGGTCGATCGTCGTGGTCGCGTGGTCGTGCTGGACTTCGGGCTCGCACGGCGCGCGCAGAGCCGCGACGACGACGATGCCAGCGCCTCGCGCAGCAACCACTCGCTGCGTCGTGCGTCACGCGAGCTCGACGCGGTGCCCGAGCGCGATCGTCCGCCCGGCGGGCCGGAGGCCCCCAAGCCCGGTGACCTCGACGCCGAGCTCACGCGCACCGGCGCGCTGCTCGGCACGCCGGCATACATGGCCCCGGAGCAGCACCTCGGCAACCTCGTCGACGCGCGCAGCGATCAGTTCTCGTTCTGCGTGGTGCTGTGGGAGGCGGTCTACGGCGTGCGCCCGTTCCGGGGCGAGAGCGCAACCAGCACCGCCGTCAGCGTGGTGCGGGGCATGCTCGAGGAGCCGCCGCGCGGCACCGGGGTGCCGTCGTGGCTGCGTCGCGTGCTGACGCGAGGCCTCTCGGTCGACCCCAGCGCGCGCTTCCCCGACGTACACGTGCTGCTCGCCGAGCTGCACCGCGTGCGCGCGCGTCGGCTGCGGCGACGCATCGCCACCGCCAGCGCGGTGGTCGGCGCCTGCGCGATCGCTTCGCTGGCCTTCGTGCTGGTCACGCGCGATGCGACCGCCTGCACCCACGCCGCCCTGCGCATGGTCGGCGTGTGGGACGACGAGATCCGTGGCGAGCTCCGCGGTGCTTTCGAGCGCAGCGGTGCGACCTATGCCGAGACCGCTGCGACCAGCGTGACGCAGACCCTCGACGGCTACGCGCAGCGGTGGATACAGCAGCATCGCGAGGCGTGCGAGGCCACCCACGTGCACAAGGAGCAGTCGCAGGAGCTGCTCGATCTCCGCATGGCGTGTCTACGGGCCCGACTGGGCGAGCTCGATGCGCTGGTCGACGAGCTGGTGGCGGCCGACGCCAACGTCGTCGAGCACGCGGTCGAGGCCGCATCGGGTCTCGGGCGCGTCGAGCTGTGCGACGACCCCGGCGCGCTGACGGCCAGCGGCTGGCGCAGCACGCCGACCAACCCCAACGACGCGGAGCGGGTCGAGTCGCTGCGCGAACGACTGGCCGACGCGCGCGCGAAGGAGGCCGCTGGCCGCTACGAAGCCGCTCAGATCATCGCCGAGGAGGTCCAGGGGCGCGCCGGTGTGCTGGAGTTCGCGCCGCTGTCGGCGGAGGTGCAGCTACGACTCGGCAGCGTGCTGGAGAAGCGCGGCGAGTTCGAGCAGGCCGAGCACGCCCTGCTCGAGGCGGTGTGGCAGGCCGACGCAGCGCACCACGACGAGCTCGGTGCAGACGCGTGGGTGCGCCTGGTGTGGGTCACCGGCGTCGAGCGCAGCGACGTCGAGACCGGTGAGCTGTGGAGCCGCTTCGCCGACGCTGCCGTCCGACGTGCCGGCGACGACGAACTCGCGCGCGCCACCCTCGTGCACAACCAAGGTGGGCTGCGCTACCGGCAGCGCCGACTCGAGGAGGCATTCTCGCTGTACCGCGAGGCCCTCGAGGCCCAGCGCCGGCTGCTCGGCCCCGACGATCCCGTGGTCGCGATGACGCTCAATCACATGGGCAACGTCAAGATCGAGCAGGCCGACTACGCGACCGCACGCGAGTACGTGACGCGCTCGCTCGAGCTGCGAAAGCGCGTGCTCGGGGCCATGCACCCGAAGGTCGCCGCGTCGATCAACAACCTCGCAGCAATCGACCTGCGACTGCAGCACTTCGACGACGCGCTCGCGCGGGCCGACGAGGCGCTCGCGATCGTTCGCGGCACGGGTGGCATGGAGGAATCCATCGCGCTCGACATTGCGATCGAGGCCGCGACCGGCACCGGCAACGTCGAACGTCGAGCCCGCGAGGCCGAGCGTCTGGTCGAGCTTCGCGAGCGAACCGGCTCGGCCGACCCGGGCCCGATCGCCGCGGCGGTGCGGGCACTGGCCGCCGCCCGCGAGGCCCAGCAGCGCGACGCCGACGCGGTGTCGCTGCTCGAACGTGCCGCCGCGCTGCAGCGCAGCGGCGACCCCAACGCGGCCGCGCGCGCGCTACTCGAGGTCGAGCGAGTGCAGCGGCGACGCGGCGATCAAGTCGCTGGCGACGATGCTCGCAGCCGCGCTCGCGCGCTCGCAGGCACCGCGAGCACGCGCGACGAAGCGCTCTTGCGACGACTCGCCGCGCCGTCGGCGACGGTCGAGACGCTACTCGGTGAGTGACTCGAAGCGCTGGAAGAACGCGGTCGTCGCCGGCGTCTTCCAATCTTCCATGTACCAGTGCCCCTGGTCGAAGGTGCACCACACGATCGGGTCGTCGCCGCAGCCCTGGTACTCGGCGCAGTGCTCGGTCGGGGCGATCGGCGTGGTCATGCCACCACAGCCGGCCTTGTCGAGCCAGAAGTCGCGCAGCTCCTCGCCGTAGTGGAACGGCACGATCTCGTCGTTGGTGGCGTGAGCCGACCACATCGGCACGGCGTCGCCGCAGTTGGTGACGACCATGCCCGCGCCCGAGGGTGCGGCCGCGCGGATGTAGTCGCCGCGGTAGCACATGAGCGCGTGGGTGAAGAAGCCGCCCGACGAGAAGCCCTGCACGAAGATGCGATCACGATCGATGCACAGCTGGTCGGAGGCCGCAGTCGCGAGCGCGTCCCACAGCTGGACGTCGGGATCACCCTCGCCATACTCCCAGTTGGTCGCACCGAGGCTCGCGAAGTAGCGCCCCTGCGGGTAGATGCCGATGGCCTGCCCGTTCCACTGCTCGCCGGCCTGGAAGCGCCAGCGCGCGCCGTCCATGTTCTCACCCAGGCCATGGAAGCCGAAGATGAGCGGGTACGCGTAGTCGGGATCGTAGTCATCCGGCAGCTGGATGATGTACTCGCGGTCGATGCCGGCGGCGTTGATGCTGCCCGAGAGGATCGACCCCGGCTGTGAGCCGCAGCCCGGCGACGGACCCAGCGGCATCGGACCACCGCTGTCTTCGCCGCTGTCGCTGGTGCTCGGGTCGACCGTCGGATCGCTGCTGCCGCTGCTGTCGGCCGGGCCATCGGTGGTGACGTCGGTCGTCGTGCTCGGCTGCGCGGTGGTCGACGGCGAGTCGTCGCCCTTGGTCTGCGACGACGCCTCGTCGCCCGAGGAGCTCGAGTCGGCCGCGGTCGCACTCTCCTGCGACGAGGTGTCGGCGCACGCGGTGGCGAAGACGAAGGCCGTGGTGAGGGCGAGCGGACGCAAGGCAGTCATGGCGCGCGGAGCCTAGCCGACGCCACCGGGGACCCCACAAGGGGTCGCGGGCGATTGTCCGAGTGCAAGCCGTCACGCGCGACATCACTCGTGCGCCTGCAACCGACGGCGACGACGTCCGTCGCCGGTGCCGTGCAACGCAACCGCGCGGCGGGCTTCCACCCGCACGCGGTGCTTCGCATCACGCTACGCGCCTTGCTCCGACGCGCGCGGGTAATCCACATAGCCTTCGCCACCGGGCGTATAGAAGGTGGCGGGGTTCGGCGCCGCGAGCGGCGAGCGTCCGCGCAGTCGCTCGACGAGATCGGGGTTGGCGATGAACGGGCGCCCGAACGAGATCAGGTCCGCGCCACCGTCGGCCACGGTTGCGCGCGCGCGCTCGCCATCGAATCCGCCGTTGGCGATGGTGATCCCGCCGAACGCGCTGCGCACCCGGGCGTGGGTCGCCGGCGCGGCCTCGTGGGGATTGCCGACCAGGTGCACGTAGGCGATCCCGACCTTGCGCAGGCCCTCGGCGACCGCGACGTACTGCGCGTCGACCTCGGGGTGGACGCGCATGTCATTGTACGTGTTGTAGGGCGACAGCCGGATGCCCACGCGGTCGGCACCGATTGCCTTGGCGCTCGCGTCGACGACCTCGAGCACGAAGCGGGCGCGCGCCGCGACCGATCCGCCGTAGCCATCCTCGCGGCGGTTGGTGTGCGGCGAGAGGAACTGCTCGAGCAGGTAGCCGTTGGCGCCGTGGAGCTCGATGCCGTCGAAGCCCGCCGTGATCGCGTTGCGTGCCGCCTGCACGTAGCCGTCGCGCGCCGCCGCGAGCTCGGCCTCGGTCATCGCCGCGGGCGCGCTCATCGGCTGCGGCCCCTGCTGATCGGTGTACATCGGACCTTCGGCCGTCACCGCGCTGGGGGCCAACACGTTGGCACCGGCGGGCAGGTTGAGTTGGTGGGCGATGCGTCCGACGTGCATGAGCTGCGCGAAGATCCGTCCGCCCGCGCCGTGCACGGCATCGGTGACCCCGCGCCAGCCCTCGATCTGCGCCGGCGAGAACAGCCCGGGGATGCGCGCATAGCCGAGCCCCTCGGGCAGCGGCGCGACGCCCTCGGTGATGATGAGCCCCGCGGTCGCCCGCTGGGCGTAGTACTCGGCCATGAGCGGGTTGGGCACGTTGCCGAGCGCGCGCGAGCGCGTCATCGGGGCCATCACGATGCGGTTGCGCAGCTCGATGCGGCCGAGTGCGAGGGGCGAGAAGAGATCGGGCACGGTTCTGACTCCGTTCGAGGGGAAGGCCGCAGGGTAAGTGCGCGCCCCCGGGCCCGCCAACCGCGGCACGCTCGAACGCACTGTCGCCGAGCGTGACCAATCCACGTCGCGGTGGCGGTAACAAGTACCCCGTGCAAGGCTTCCGCAGCTGGCCATGGAACTGCGCATCTTCGGTACCATCACCTCGCCCTTCGTCCGTCGCGTCCGCATCGTGGCGCTCGAGCTCGGTGTGCCCCACGTGCTCGTGGACACCAACGACGACGACGGGCAGCGAGCACTACGGGAGCGGACCCCGCTGTGGAAGGTCCCGATCGTCGAGGTCGTCGGCAACGGCCCGGGGCCGCTGCGCGACGGCGCGCTGGTGTTCGACTCGCGCACGATCACCGAGGCGCTCGTGCGACACCTCGGGCCCGGCCCACTGCGGGCCGACCACGTCGACGACCTCGAGCTCGCCAACGTCGTGAGCGTCGTCGACGGCGCGCTCGACTCGCTGATCAACACGCTGTACCTGTCGCGCGACGGCGTCACCGCCCAGCAGGCCGCCTACGTCCGCAAGCAGCACGACCGCGCGGCTGCGGCGATGGCCTGGCTCGAGGACCGCATCGACGACCGCGCCGACGGCCTCGCGCTGCGGCGCGCGTCCGCCGACTGCGCCGGCGCGCCGGGTCTGCCTGAGATCGCGCTCGCCACCGCGCTGGGGTGGATGCAGTTCCGCAAGACCTACCCGATCGAGCGGCACCCGCGGCTTTGGCGCTGCTTCGAGTCACTCGACGCGCGCGACAGCTTCACGCGCACGCGTCCCACCGGGTGACCGGCGCTGCGAAAGTCGGGTACGCTGGGGTTTCTTCGAGGAGCTCGTCATTCGCATGGATCCCCAAGTCGACGTCGAAGCGCGCATCGCTGAACTCGAAACCCAATTGCAGGACCTCCGCGGGGCCCGGCCACGTGCGACTCGCGTCGCGCCGCTGCCCGAGACCCACGAGCCGCATCGCCTGCGCCGGCTCGGTACCATCGCCGCGATGGGCCTGTTCGCGCTGAGCCTGCCGCTCGCGAGCTGGTTGCACGGCGCCCAGCGGGCCGAGCAGGACGCAGCGACGCAGCGGCGCGCGTACAAGTACGAGCACGCGCTGCAGCTGGCCGACGAGCGTCAGGAGCGGACCATGAAGTTCGTCGACGCCGCGCTCGACCCGACCCGCTCGCGCGCGCAGCGTGACGCGGCACTGCGCTTCCTCGCCGAGGAGCTGGGGCCCAAGAGTGCGGTGCGTGCGTGGGCTCGCAAGGAGCTCGCGCGGGGCTGCGGCGGCTGACGACGACCTCGCCGTCGGCGCGCGCCGGGCTCGACCGGCGCGCGCTCGCGTGCTCAACCCAATAGCCCGTCGGTGGTCGCGCGGATGTACTCGTCGAGGAACGCGTCGATGTCGTCGATCGGCAGCACCGGGTGTTCGTTGCGGATGCGTCGGGTGATCAAGAGCGCCGAGACGCCGTGGGCCGCCGACCACCACTTCGCGAAGAAGCGGTTGGCGTCCCCGGGCGGACGCCCGACCACCGCGGTGTAGCGCTCGATCAGCCGCCCGCGCAGGTCGTCGACGATGCTGATGAGCTGCGGATGCTGGGGCGGGAGGATGGCCTCGGCCAGCGGGGTGTCTTCGATGAAGAGCAGCGAGTAGAGCCACGGGTTGTCGCGGGCGAAGGCGATGTAGCAGCGCGCGACCGCATGCAGCGACTCCCGCGGCGACGGCAGGGCGAGGCCGTCTTCGAGTGCGCGGGCCAGCATCAGCAGGCCACGCATCCTCAGCTCGCGCATGATCGCGGCCTTGCTCTCGAAGCACGTGTACAGCGTCGTGGCGCTGGTGCCGAGCTTCGTGGCGATCGCCCGCATGGTGACGCCGTCCTCCCCCAAGGCTTGGCCGAGCTCCAAGCTCGCACCGATGATTGCCTCGCGGAAGGCGTCCACGTCCCCGAGCCCTGTCATGGCGGCGAAAGTAACCAGCTTTCGCACGACATGTCGCCCACCCTCGCCCCATGCGACGCGACACGGTTCAATAACAGCGTTCCCGAACAAGGCGCCGCGGCTGACCTGCTCGCGGGCATCCGAACGGCCGCGAACGCTGGCCGTGCGTGTGGGGTCTTCGCGTGTTCGGTATAACCGCGGTGCGAGACGCCGGATCCGCGGCGAGAACGGCCGATATGCCACGCACGAACGCATCCCGAACCCTCTGGCACTCCGTGTTGCGAGCCCACGCGCTCCGGGCGGCCACCCGCGCGCTGCCGGTGGCCGTCGCCGGGCTTGCCGGCTGTGCAGAGCCCGAAGGTTTGACGCGCTCGGACCCGGCGGCGGTGACCGTGCGCTTCGACTTCGATCACCGACCGCTGCCCGACATCCCGCTGCCCAACGACATCGCGACGCGCCCCGATCCCACCTCGGCGACCGGGCTGCGCATCAATGCCTCGATGCTCGCGCCGACCGGCTACGAGCGACGGACCCGCGAGCTCATCGACGGGCTCGACGGCTGGGGCGTGTACCAGCCCATCAACATCCCCTTCACCGGCCCGATCGACGTCATGGGCCTGCGCGACCGCCACGACGACGACGACTACGACACCGCCGACGACGCCATCTACTTGATCAACATCGATCGCAGCTCCAGCGAGTTCGGGCAGCTGCAGCACATCGACGTCGGCCAGGGCAACTACCCCATCATCCTCGAGCGGCTCGACAAGTACGGCAGCAACGATCCGCACGAGTGGAACATCAACCTCGTCTTCGACGAGAACGACGAGGACCGCAACCGCAACGGCGTGCTCGACCCTGCCGAGGACGCCAACCGCAACGGCATGCTCGACCCCGGCGAGGACGAGAACGGCAACGGTGTGCTCGATCTCGCGGAGGACATCGACGCCGACGGGGTGCTCGACCGGCCCAACTACTTCCCCGGTCGCGCGCCCGCGAAGGACGACCTGGCCGGCCGCGCCGACGCCCTGATGAGCTTCTACGAGCGCGAGACCAACACGCTCGTGGTCGCACCGCTGGTGCCGCTGCGCGAGCGCACGCGCTATGCCGTGGTGGTGACCAAGCGGCTGCACGACACCGAGGGCGACCCCGTCGGTTCGCCCTTCGCCTACGTCAACCACACCGCGCAGACCGACGACCTCGAGCCCCTGCTCGAGGTGCTACCGGACGGACTCGCGGTCGACGACATCGCGTTCGCGTTCTCGTACACCACCGAGTCGATCACCAAGGACTGGATCGCCGTGCGCGAGGGCCTCTACGGCGAGGGCCCGCAAGCCCACTTCGCCGACGAGTTCCCGGCCCAGCTGCAGCGGCTGTTCCCGCTCAAGGACACCAGCCCGGGCAGCAAGTTCGAGGGCAAGAACCCCTTCGTGCTGCACCAAGAAGACTGGCGCGCCGTGCTCGGCGTGCTGTTGATGGCGTTCTTCGAGGGCGGTGACACCACCAGCCAGCAATTCCAGGCCATCGTCGACGGCCATGACTACATCGACTTCCACGCCCAGGGCACCTACCTCTCGCCGCAGCTGTTCGATCGCTTCGACGACGATCTGAAGCGCCTGCCGCTCGACCTGCAGTCGTGGCCGACCGAGCTCGAGAAGACCGCTGCGACCGCGCGCGCCGAAGAGATCCCGTTCTGGCTGATCATGCCGCGCAAGGAGGTCTCGGTGCGGGGTCAGGGCAAGCAGGCGCCGGTGGTGCTGCTCGGCCACGGCTACACCAGCAATCGCGCCACCGAGCTGCTGGGCTTCGCTGGCTTCCTCGCGCAGTTCGGCGTGGCGGCGATCTCGACCGACAACGTCTCGCACGGCGTGCCCATCACCCCCGAGCAGGAGGACATGTTCCGCCCGCTGATGCGCGCCGCCGGGCTCGAGCCCGCGATCGATGCCGTGCTCTTCGCCCGCGGCGGCGACCAGGACGGCGACGGCTTCCATGACCAGGACCTCGACAAGGACGGCACCATCGACTCCGGCGCCGACTTCTGGACCGCCTACCTCTTCCACATGCGCGACATGGTGCGGCAGTCGGCGCTCGACTACATGCAGCTCATCCGCATCATCCGCAGCTGGGACGGCAAGCGGAAGTGGATGCTCGACCTCGACGGCGACGGCAAGGCCGAGGAGGTCGACGTCGACGGGGACGGCGTGACCGACCTCGCGGGCGACTTCGACGGCGACGGCATCGTCGACATCGGCTCCGAGTCGCCGATCTACGTGATGGGTGGGTCGCTCGGCGGCATCATGGCGACCACCCTCGGCGGCCTCGAGCCCGAGATCGACGCGGTGATCCCGATCGCGGGCGCCGGCCGCCTGATGGACGTCGGCAACCGCTCGCAGCAGGGCGGCGTGCCCGAGGCCGTATTGATGCGCGTCATGGGGCCGCTGTTCCTCGCGACCACCGGCGACGACGGGCTCACCCGCGTGCACAGCCAGGTCACCGAGCTCAACCACCTCGCCGACATCCCGATCACCACGCTGTCGGGGCTGCGGCCCGGCGACACGATGATCGCGGAGAACCTCGAGAACGGCGAACACGGCTGCTCGTACCTGCTGCCCGAGGCGAGCGGCGGCACCGGCGTGACCGCGCGCGCGCGCGTGTCGTTGCCCTCCGACGTCGGCGATGCGGTCGCACTGCGGTTCTATCGCGGCGACGTGCTGGTGCCCGGTGAGGAGTGCCAGCTGGTGCCCGACGTCGAGCCGATCTTCGAGATCACCGAGATGGACGCGCCGCTCGATGGCGACGGCAACCCCATGCGCTTCGAGGGCGACGTCATCCCGGCCGGCAAGGTACGGGCCTTCGCCGAGGGCTTCGGCCTGCCGCGCAACCGGCCCAGCCTGCGCCGACTCATGAGCCTCGCGCAGCTGGTGCTCGACCCGACCGATCCCGGCGTGCTCGCGCGTCACCTCGCAGCCGAGCCGCTCAGCTACCCCAACGGCGACCAGACCGGCGCGCGCTTCCTCATCGTCACCACCATCGGTGACATGAGCGTGCCCGCCAACGGCGGCATCACCGTTGGCCGGGCCGCGGGCCTGGTCGACTACCTCCGACCCGACCCGCGCTACGGCAAGCCGGTGAACCAGGTGCTCATCGACACGTACACCGCCGAGTCGGTCAACCGCCTGCAGCGCTACACCTACGCCAACGTGCCCAGCAACTCGAACATCGTCGATCTGCTGCACCTCGACGACACCCGCGGCGTGCACTACGACGTCGAGAACTTCGCGGAGGGCGGCGACATCTGGGGCTCCAACATCCCGCGCCTCGATCCACCGCTGCGGCTGGTGCGAGACCACGACACCCAGGGCAATCCTCTGGGTGGGCTGTCGGCCGCCGCGTTCCCCTACGCGATCCCGCAGGGCCAGCACGGCTTCCCGCTGCCCGGCGAGATGACCGACTGGGCCATCAAGATCTGTCGCGAGACCCTCGGCAGCCAGGCCCCCGAGTGCGCCGCCGATCAGATCGTCGGCAACACCTTCGACATCGGGTGGTTCATGTTCCACACCTTCGGCCGCTTCCTGCGACGGCCCGAGCTGCACCCGTACGCGCTCGGCTGCGTGTCGAAGAACCCGTGCAACGAGATCCCGACGGTGCCGGAGCAGCGCGACCCGGCCTCGCTGCGCTGACGCGGCGCGCACCGATGCGCGATCGACCACCGTCCGCACCGCTGGCCCCCGGCGACCTGCGCGTGTTCGCCTACGGCTCGCTGATCTGGCGCCCGGGCTTCACGCCGCGCTCGCACGCGCCCGCCGTGCTGCGCGGCTGGTCGCGTCGCTTCTGGCAGGCCTCGACCGACCACCGTGGCGTGCCCGGGGCCCCGGGTCGCGTGGTCACGCTCGTGCAAGGCGACGCTGCGGCGCACTGCCGCGGCGTCGTGTACGAGCTCGACCCTGCGCAGGCCGACGACGTACTCGCGATGCTCGACGTGCGCGAGAGCGGTGGCTATGTCCGCGGCCGCGCGGCGCTCGAGCACCCCGGCGGCGGTGCGTTCGGCGACGCGTGGGTGTGGATCGCCCATCCCGGCAACCCCAACTGGGCCGGGCCCGCCGAAGATGATGCCCTCGCCGCGCAGATCCGCAGCGCACACGGCCCGAGCGGCGCCAACCTCGAGTACGTGCTCGAGCTGGCCGACGCGCTGGCAGCCGCGGGCATCTCCGACGAGCACATCGCGAGCCTCGCCGCCCTGCTGCGCGTCGGCTGACGAGCCGCCGACCGCACGAGCGTCAACGCGGGCGGCCGAGTTCGCGGAGCTCGTGCTCGAGCTCGTCACCCGAGGCGGCGCCGGCGATCTCGCGGACCGCGGCCTCGAGCGCCTGACGGCCGCGGAACAGTCGCGTGCGCACGGTCGCGGCGGGGATGTCGAGCGCCTCCGCGAGCTCCGCTCCGCTCAGCTCCTCCCAGTAGCACAGCTCGAGGATGGTCTGATGATCGACCGAGACCCGTTGCAGCGCCTCCAAGAGGATCTCCTGTCGGCGACGCTGGGCGAGCATGGAGGTCGGCGTCTGCCCCAGATCCCGCACGCTCGACACCGAGAAGTCGACCTCCGCGCGACGAGCTGCGGCCGCGCGGTCGCGGAGGAACTTGTAGAGCTGCCGGTACGCCACGCCGAAGAGATAGCTGCGGACGCTGCCCCCCTCACGGATGCGCTCGCGGGCCTCGATGCAGCCCGTGAACGTGCGCTGGACCAGATCCTCGACCTCCTCGGCCGGGACCTTGTTGACGAAGAACCTGCGTACGGCGGTGAAGTAGCGCAGGAAGAGTTGATTGCCAGCGCCGACGTCACCGCCTCGCCAGCGGGCCAGCAGTTCGTCGTCGCCGTCCGTCACCGCCGCTCGATCATCGCCGAGCCCGCGACGGCGTTCAAGCCGGGGGGCTGTGCGGCACGCCCGCGAACGATCGCCGACACGGAACATCCGCCGGCCCACCGGTACTGCCGGATGCGGCCAACGCACGCCGCAGAACCGGAGAATGCACATGTTCACGCGAGTCCTTCGTTCGATGCTCTCTTGCGCCCTCTTGGCCGCCGTTGCCATCCCCACCAGCACGGTCGCCCACGCCAGCGGCAACTCGGTGGAGGTCCGCCCGACCGACATCACCAGTGAGCTGGTGCCCAAGAACCTCGTCCGCGGCGATCGGGAGTTCGGTGGCAACGGGCCCGACATCACCTGTCGCGTACGCCTGATGCCGAACGCCGACCGCACCAAGGTCGAAGCCGAGATCTACTTCAAGGCGGTGGAGACGGGTGGCGACCGCAGCACCGTGGAGGAGACCTTCCGCCGTACCATCTTCACCGCTCCTGCGGGCAAGCGGATCGCCCGCGTGCTCGGGAGCGGAGGGGACACGGAGTCGGTCGTCAACTTCCGCAGCGAGCCGGGGGGCTTCCAGCTGCTCATGCCGGGCGAGGACTTCAAGAAGGTCGTCGACATCGTCGAGCAGATCGTCAAGGTCGTCATCCAGGCCGAGGGCACCCTCTCGGGCCGAAACGCCCCCACGCGAGAGGAACGCGAGGCCCTCGCGTTCGTCGAGAAGGTCAACCGCGGCGTCAAGGACATGCAGTTCCAGGGCAACCACGTGCACAACCGCGTGCCCGCCGACGGGCCCGTCGCGGTGATGTCCATCGTGGGCGACACCGGCGGCGACGACATCAGCAACGACCGCAACGGCAAGGACGACACCCGCATCGTGTCGATCGCGTTCAAGAAGATCGACGTGGTCTATCAGTGACGCCGGTCGACTGCGCGCCGCGTGGGTCCACCGCTTCAGGGGGTCGCCGCGGCGCGCTCGACGTTCTCGCGCTGACGCTCGGTGCGTGCGAGCGCCCGGGCTCGCGCGATCGCACCCTCGGCCTCGGCGGAACGACCCGCGCGCCGCAACACCTCGATGTGCAGGGTGAGCTGCGCCAGCAGCGTGGGCTGGAATTGCGCGGTGGCGGCGATGTTGGCCCACGCCTCGGTCGACAGCCGCACCGCGACCTCGGCCTCGCCGAGGTCGACGAGCACGCGGGCGCGTAGCTGCCGGGCGATGGCCGACCGCTGCGCGTCGCGCTCGTACTCCTGCTCCAGCGACTCGAGCAAATCGCGCGCGACCTCGAGCTCACCCCGCCGCCAGGTCTGCCGCGCGACGGACATCTGCGCCGCGAAGCGGCCGTCGTCCTGCGGCCGGTCGGCGAACCACTGGCCGAGCACCTCGGCGCACGCGGCCGGCCCCGCGGCCCGCGGCTCGAGCTCGGCCTCGCAGACACATGTTCGCGTGCGCGCGCGCAGTGTCTGCGGTGCGCGCTCGCCATGGACCGCCGCGAAGCGCGGCTCGACGGCGCGCAGGCGCTCGAGACCCTCGGCGCAACGTCCGTCGAGGAGCAATGCTTCGCTCAAGTTGGCCTGGAGTACCAACACGCCCGGGCTGGTGTCGGGGGTGCCGGCGTACGCCCGCTCGACCTCATTCATCTCGGCCACCGCCCGCTCGAGCTCGCCGGTGTTCATCCACGTGGTGGCGACGTCCGCCGCGGCGCTGAGGGTCTTCAAGTGGCGAGGACCGTAGTGCGCTCGGGTGACCTCGAGCGCACGCTGCAGCACGCGGCGCGCGTCGTCGTAGCGCCCCAGCTGGTCGAGCACGTGCCCGAGGTTCGTCAGGGGTAGCGCGAGGCCGTACCACGTGGCGCCGTAAGCCTGCTCCTGGATCGCGATGGCGCGCTCGAGCACCGCGACCGCGTCGTCGAGTCGGTCACGCCGCCGCAGCGTCACGCCGAGATCGCTCAAGGCGCCGGCGATGGCTGGATGGTCCTCGCCGTAGTGCGCCTCCATGACCGCCACCGCCTCCCGGGCGGCCTGCTCCGCCGCCTCGAGCTCGCCGCGGGCGACGTGGACGCGGGCCGCACCCGAGAGGCGCCAACGATGATCATCGACCGTCTCGCCCGCCCGTGCGCCGAAGATCTCCGCGTACCGACCCCACATCGCCGCGTCGGCGAGGCGGTTCTCGCTGTGTGCCAGCCCCATCAACTCGGTCGCCGCCCTCGCGGCAGTCGTGTCGTCACCGCCCTCGAGCGCGAGCCAGTACGCCTCGGAGAACTCGGTCGAAGGGTCGCCGTCGGCACTCGCGATCCTCACCGACATGCCGCGCTCGTACATCAGCTCGGGCAGCAGCGGCGCCCAGCCGAGCGACCGCGCACGTTCGATGAGCGCATCGATCTGCGCCAACGCCTCTGGAACGTGCCCCGCACCCCGCACCGCGGCGGCGCGGACCATCGCTCGCCGCACCGCGGTCACCTGCTCGGCCAGCGCCGGCTCGTCGGGCAGGGGAGGCTGCCGGTAGAACCGCTTGGGATCGCGGCAATCGGTCGGCGCGAGCATCCGTGACAGCAGGTTCGTCGCGGCGCCGAGCTGCTCTGGCCCGGCGTCGACGAGCACATCGGTGAGCGCCTCGAAACGCGCGAGCCGGTCGTCGAGACACGCGACCGCCAGCGCGTACTCGTCGTCCGCCATCTCGCCACGGATGCGGGCGGCGGTGCAGATCTCCATCGCCGCGGTCGACCACGCCTGCGCGTGGGCATCGACCGCTTGCCCGAGGAGATCGACCACCGCCGGGATGCCCGGGAGCTCGGGCGTCTCGCCGCGTTGGCGGAGTGCATCGCGCTGGGGCTGTGCCCACACGCCGTCGAGCGCCGCTGTCGCATCATCGCAGCGATGCCCACGCTCGATCCGGTGGCCGACGAATGCTGCGCATGCGATGCCGACGGTCGCGGTCGCCGCGACGATGCGGCGACGCCGACGAGTCGGATCGCGCTGCAGCGCATCGACGAGCTCCGTCATCGAAGAGAAGCGGTCGCCCGGCTCCTCGGCCGCGCCGCGCTCGAGCACGGCCCGCAACCACGGGGGGATCTCGACATCCCGCCCGTCGCCCACCGCAGTCTCGTCGAGGTGGGGACGCCGTCCGAACAACACCTCCCACGCCGACACGCAAAACGAGTACTGGTCGGCCCGCGCGTCGACGCGCCCGCCCGCGACCTGCTCGGGCGCCATGTAGGCCGGCGTGCCCATGATCGTGCCGCTCTGCGTGAGCCCCTGTGCAGCTGATTCGACGCCGGTGGGGAACACAGGGTCCGAGACGACGGCGTGCTCCGCACGCGCGAGGCCGAAGTCCGCCACACGAACCCGGCCGTCGTCGCCGACCAACACGTTGGCGGGCTTGAAGTCGCGATGCACGAGCCCCGCGTCGTGGGCAGCTGCGAGCCCGCGGCCGGCCTGCACGATCAGGTCGAGTGCCACACGCCGACGCGCCGCGTCGCCCGGCGGATGCTGGCGCATCCACGCCGCGAGATCGACGCCGCGCACGAACTCCATCGCGACGAACACCCGCGGCGCGCCATCGATCTCGACCGCGCCGACCTCGTACACCGGCACGACGTTCGGGTGGTTCACCCGCGCCATCGCCTGCCCCTCGCGCATCATGCGAGCCCGTGCGCCCTCGTCGGCGCCGCCGCGCAGGAGCTTGAGCGCGACCCACCGCTCGAGCTCGGGATCGAAGGCGCGGTAGACCGTGCCCATGCCGCCCTCGCCGATGCACTTCACGAGCACGAAGCGGCCCACGCAGGTGGGCCCGCGGGGCGTCTCGAGACCGAAGAGCCGCTGCGCGAGGGCGTCCCGCATGAGCCGCGCGCCCACGGTGGTGTCCTGCGACGACGCCTTCGCCGGCGTCGCCCGCTCGGTGGGGTCCTCGTGCCCGGACGCACCCATGGGGTCGAGGGTAACACCCGACGCACGCCCTCGCGCTCGCTGCCACCGCACGGCGTCGGCTCTACAGCTTCATGCTCATCCCGCGGATCTTCGCCGTGTACGGATCGCCGAAGTCCGCGTCGTTGTAGCGCACCGATGCGCCGAGGTGATCGAGCGCAATCCTGAGCTCCCGCAGGTGGTGATCACCGTTGTCGAACTGGAACCGAAAGCCCGACAAGACGCCGATTCCGCCCCCGCAGCTACCACCCAGGCGCAGCTCTTCTTCGCCATGGGTGCGTCGACCGCTGAGCTCGTAGGCCTTGCCGTCGACGAGCTGGCTCTTGAAGACATAGGCGTACTGCAGGTGCACGTCGTAGTCGAACACGCCGTTGTCGGCGAACTCGACCCAGACGTAGCCGGTGCCGACCGCGGGCTCGATCGCGACGACCCTGACGTTCGAGTCGTCTTTGTCCCGCTTCAACGAGAAGCCGACCAGCACGAACTCCTGGTTCGACCCACCGTTGGCGATCGCGACCTTGCAGCGCCCGCGACAGTCGGTCTTCACGGTCTCGTACATCGTGGTGCCGGCCGGCAACACGTAGTTGGTCGAGCTGTACTTGAAGGGATCGTTGCCGTCGTTGTCGGCCAGCGTCGCCGTCGTCGTGTTCGCGCCGAGCAATGCGCCGATCGACTTCAGCTTGTGATCGCCGTTGGTGAACGCGAGCCACAGGCGGTTCAGCCCGAAGTAGCGCGAGCTGGTCGGCTGAGAGGGCACTGTCACCGAGCCCTTTCCCGAGGCGGCGCGATCGTCCTTCGTCGCGGCGACGGCCACGGCCGGTGCGATGAAAGCGAGGGTGGCGAAGGTGAGTGCGGAAAGCCTGGACATGGGATCGACTCCGTTGCGCCGGCGAGGCTGGGAACCCGGCCGTCAGGGCCGGCTCCGCTCGCCGCGTCGGGGCAGTACCGCCGCCCCGCAGGACGTTCCCCACGAGCGCGCGCCCGTTCTTGGCGCCATGGCGTCGCGGACGCCAAGCGCCCCGCAGGTGCGATGACCCGCGGAGCGCCCGTCGTTCGGTTCATGACGCGGAGGTCACGACCCCCGCGCCGATGGTCTTGCCACCCTCGCGGATGACGAAGCGCATGCCCGGCTCGAACGCGGTCGGGCGCGCCAGATCGAAGCGCACGGTGGCGCGGTCACCCGGCTCGACCGCGCCGTCGGTGTCGAGCACCGCCGGCACGTCGCTGGCCCCGAAGTAGAACTGCGGGGCGTAGCCGCTGGCGAACGGCGTGTGTCGCCCGCCCTCGGCCGCGGTGAGCACGAAGATCTCCGCGACGCCGCGCCCGTGGGCCCGCAGGCTTCCGGGCGCGATCAGGACCTGCCCGCGCGCGACGTCGTCGCGATCGAGCCCCCGCAGGAGGATGCCGACGTTGAAGCCGGCGGTGGCCTCGGGGATATCCTTGCGGAACGCCTGCGTGCCGGTGACGACGACGACCTTGCCGTCGTCGACCCGGCCGGCGACCTCGACCTTGTCACCGACCTTCACGCGACCGCGCTCGACGCGGCCAGTGACGACGGTGCCACGACCGGGGATCGTGTGCACCGCCTCGATCGGCATCAGGAACGGGCCCTCGAGGTCGCGGGGCGGCACCGCGATGTGCTGCTCCATGGCCTCGACCAGCGCCACGATGCCGTGCACCCACGGATCATCGAGCCGCCCCTCCTGCACCGCCTGCAGCGCCTGCAGGGCCGAGCCCCGCACGAACACCGCCGGATAGTCGAACTTCGCCAGCTGCTCGGCGACCTCCATCTCGACCATCTCGAGCAGCTCGGGATCGGCGATGTCCACCTTGTTGATGAACACCACGAGGTTGCGCACCCCGACCTGACGGGCGAGGAGCACGTGCTCGATGGTCTGCTTCTGCGGCCCCTGCGAGCCGTCGACGAGCAGGATCGCGCCGTCCATCTGCGACGCGCCGATGATCATGTTCTTGATGAAGTCGGCGTGACCCGGACAGTCGATGTGGGCGAAGTGGCGGTGATCGGACTCGTACTCGACGTGCGACGCGTTGATGGTGATGCCGCGCTCGCGCTCCTCCTTGGCGTTGTCGATGTCGGCGAACGCCAGCGACTTGCCGCCGTGACGAGCGGCCATCACCTGGGTGATGGCGGCGGTCAGCGTGGTCTTGCCGTGGTCGACGTGGCCGATGGTGCCGACGTTGATGTGGATCTTGGTGGTCATGACTTGCTCACTCTCGAAGATGTCGTGTCGTGGATGCGTGCGTGCAGCCGACACGACGAGCCCGCCGCGGACGCATCGCGTTCGCGTTCACGGGCCCGCGCGTTCGAAGACCGCCGGCTGCGATGAAAGGGTGGACGCGGCCGGGCGCCCAACAGGGGCCGCCCGAAGTCCACAAGACCGCCTCGAAACCCCGCCTGTCGCGCTATCGCCGATGTCTCAGCGGAAGAGCAGTAGCGCGACAGGCCATCGCAAGGCGCCCGACGCACGCAAGGCGAGCGGTCGCGCGTCGCAACGCGCGTCCTGCTTCGAAGCCCAGGTGGTGGTGTTCGCCGTCAGCATGATTGCCTCGCGACTCGAGCTGCAAGAGATACGCACGGTCCACCACGTTGTCAACCGCGATCACCGACGATGGCGCGCGTCGTCACGTTGCAAAATCTCGCCGCCACCCCCACGCTCTGCGCCGAGAAGCGCCGCCCATGACGCCGCGTCTGCCGAGCCGCCGTGATCCAGGTCCTGTGCGAGGCCTGCTGCAGACCGACGCGCCCGACGGCGTGATCGAGCACGAGCGCGTCGGTGCCAGCGACGCCGTCGCATCCGTGCTCACGCATCACTGGTGGGTTCGCTGGGAGCTCCGCACGCCCCACCTCGCGCAGACCCTGCCGCACCCGACCGTGCACGTGACCATCAGCCGCTCGCAGGCCGACGGACTGCGCGCGGAGCTGAGCGGCGTGCCCACCCGCGCGTTCCGTCGCACGCTCGCGGGGCGCGGCTGGGTGTTCGGACTCAAGTTCCGACCGGCGAGCTTCGTCGCGCTGTGGCCCCACCCACTGCACCAGCTCACCGATCGGGTGGTGCCGCTGCGGGAGCTCTTTGGTGGCGAGGCCGACGCGCTCATGCACGCCATCGACGGGACCGACAGCCTCGCGACGCGGGTCGAGCTGGCCGAGCGCTGGCTCGCGGGCCGCCGACCGCAGCTGCCGGCGCAGGCGGCCGCCCTGCGCGACCTGGTCGAGCACATGCAGCACGACCACGGCATGCGCCGGGCCGAGGACGCGGCCGCGCACGCGGGCGTGGAGCTGCGCACGCTGCAGCGGCAGTTCCGTCGCTACGTCGGGGTGAGCCCCAAGTGGGTCGCGCGACGCTATCGGCTGCACGAGGTCGCGCAGCGGTTGACCGAGTCGTCGCCGCCTTCGCTGGCGGAGCTCGCCGCCGAGCTGGGCTACGCCGACCAGGCCCACTTCTCGCGCGACTTCAGCGAGGTGGTTGGTTGCGCGCCGGGCCCCTACGCCGCGCGAGCACGCGCGGCCGCGGGTCGATAGCTCACAGCCAACCCTTGCGGCGGAAGTACCACAGGAACACCACCGCCGTGATCGCCATGACGACGAGCGCGGCGAAGTAGCCGTACTGCCACTCGAGCTCGGGCATCACCTTGAAGTTCATGCCGTACAGCCCGGCGATGAACGTCAACGGCAGCATGATGGTGGAGATCAGCGTCAGCACCTTCATGATCTCGTTGAGCTTGTGCCCCTGCATGCTCAGGTACGCATCCATGCTCGATTGCACGATCTCGCGGAAGCTGTCGTTGAGATCCACCACGCTGACGAAGTTGTCGTAGGCGTCGCGGAAGAACGGCCGCACCTCGTCGGGGATGATCTCGACGTCACCGCCGCCGCGGGACAGGCGGTTCAGCACCTCGCGCTGGTGCATGCCCACGCGCCGCAGTCGCTGCAGCTTGTCCTTGATCGTGAAGATCTGCTCGAGCAGGTGGGGCCCGGGGTTCTTCACGATGGCGCTCTCGAGGCCATCGATGTCCTGCTCGAGTCGCTTCATCAGCGGCAGGAAGCGCTCGGTCAGCACGTCGGCGATGAGGTATGCGCAGTAGGCCGGACCCTTGCGCATGAGGTCAGGCTTCTTGCGTACGTTCTCGAAAGCTTGGTCCACCGATGGCAACGGGATGTTGTGCGAGGTGAGCAGGTAGTTCTTGCCGACCAGCAGATCGAGATCGCAGAGCGTGAAGTCGACCTGTTGCTCCCAACCCGGCGTGAGCGCGTGCCAGACCACGTAGAGGTAGCTCTCGAAACGCTCGAGCTTGGGTGTGACGGCGTCGGCCAAGAGGTCCTCGACGGAGGTCGGATGCAGTGCGAACACCTCTTCGAGCAGCTTGCGTTCGGCCTCACCGGGATCGAGCAGGTCGACCCAGACCAGTTGCTTGGGGTCTGCAAGCAACGCCGGCAGCTCGTCGAGCGTGGCGGCGGTGGGGAGCGAAGCATCGGGGCCGAGCGCGAGGATGCGGATCGTCACGCCACCATGGTAGCGAACGTCGGCTATCATCCGCGCCGGGAGTTCGAGCATGAGCACGTACCAGGGCGGGTTTCGACGGGCCGGTGGGTTCGCGGTGGTGGTGGTGCTGGCAGGGCTGCCCGCCTGTGCAGAGCCGGAGGGCCTGATGCGGGCCGAGCCGGCCGACATCACGGTCAAGTTCGACTTCGATCACCGCCCGCTGCCGGACATCCCCCTGCCCAACGACATCGCGACTCGGGCCGACGCGACCTCGCCGACCGGCCTGCGGGTCAACGCCTCGGTGCTCGCGGCGACCAGCTACGAGCGGCGCACGCGGACCTTGCTCGACGGCCTCGACGGCTGGGGTGTCTACCAGCCCATCACGATTCCGTTCACGGGGCCGATCGACGTGGTGGCGCTGCGCGAGCGCCACGACGATCCCGACTACGCCTCGGCCGATGACGCCATCTACCTCGTCGACATCGATCGCGACTCGCCCGAGTTCGGGCAGATCCAGCACCTCGACGTCGGCAACGGCAACTACCCCATCATCCTCGAGCGCTCGGACCGGTACGGCAGCAACTCGCCGCGCGAGTGGAACCTGAGCCTGATGTTCGACGAGACCGACGAGGATCTCGACGGCGACGGCGTGCTCGACCCCAGCGAGGACACCAACCGTGACGGCAAGCTCTCGCCCGGCGAGGACGCGAACGGCAACGGCGTGCTCGATCTCGCCGAGGACAGCGACGCCGACGGCGTGCTCGATCGGCCCAACTACCTGCCGGGCCGCGCGCCCGCGCGCGACGACCTGGTCGGTCGCGCCGACGCGTTGATGAACTTCTACGAGCGCGAGACCAACACACTCATGGTCTCGCCGCTTCGACCACTGCGCGAGAAGACGCGCTACGCAGTCATCGTCACGCGCCGCATCGTCGACCTCGACGGCGACCCGGTGGGCTCGCCCTTCGCCTACGTCAACCACACCGCGCAGACCGACGATCTCGAGCCACTGCTCGAGGTGCTGCCCGACGGCCTCGAGCCCTCCGACATCGCGTTCGCGTTCTCGTACACCACCGAGTCGATCACCAAGGACTGGATCGCCGTGCGCGAGGGCCTCTACGGCGAGGGCCCGCAGGCCCACATCGCCGACGAGTTCCCGGCCGAGGTCGCGCGCCTGTTCCCGCTCAAGGACATCGGCCCCGGCACCAAGTTCCCCGATCGCACGAATCCCTACGTGCTGCCGCACGAGGACTGGAAGGGCCCGCTCGCGCTGATCGTGCAGATGTTCCAGGGCGGCGACCCCAACACGCAGCAGTACAAGTCGGTGATCGAGAGTCACGACTACGTCGACTTCCACGTGCAGGGCACGTACGTCTCGCCGCAGCTGTTCGATCGCTTCGACGCCGAGCTGCAGCGGCTGCCGCTCGATGCCCAGTCGTGGCCCGCGGATCTCGAGCGCACGCCCGCCAAGGCGCGGCCCGAGGAGATTCCGTTCTGGCTGGTGATGCCGCGCAAGGAGGTCTCCGTGCGCAGCCAGGGTCAGCAGGCGCCCGTCGTCCTGCTCGGCCACGGCTACGGCGGCAACCGTGCCGGTGAGCTGCTCGGCTTCGCGGGCTACCTGGCGCAGTTCGGCATGGCGTCGTTGTCGACCGACAACGTCTCGCACGGGCTGCCGCTGGCGCCCTCCGATCTCGACCTGCTGGGCGGGCTGCTCGACGCCGCTGGCCTCGGGCCCGCCGCGGAGGCGATCCAGTTCAACCGCGGCGGCGATCAGGACGGCGACGGCTGGCACGACCAGGACCTCGACAAGGACGGGACCATCGACTCCGGCGTCGACTTCTGGACCGCGTACCTCTTCCACATGCGCGACATGGTGCGGCAGTCGGCGCTCGACTACATGCAGCTCATCCGCATCATCCGCACGTGGGACGGCAAGACCATGTGGCACTTCGACATCGACGGCGACGGCAAGCCCGAGCAGGTCGACGTCAACGGCGACGGCAAGTTCGATCTCGCGGGCGACTTCGACGGCGACGGTATCGTCGACATCGGCGCGCAGTCGCCGATCTACGTGCTGGGCGGGTCGCTCGGCGGCATCATGGCGACCACCCTGGGCGGCGTCGAGCCCGAGGTCGAGGCCATCATCCCGATCGCGGGCGGCGGTCGCCTGACCGACATCGGCAATCGCTCGCTACAGGGTGGCGTGCCGCAGGCCGTGCTCGTGCGCGTGATGGGGCCGCTGTACCTCGCGACCATGGCCGACGACGGCACCACCAAGCTGCACACCCAGGTCACCGAGCTCAACTCGCTGGCCGACGTTCCGATCACCACGCTGCCCGACCTGCAGATCGGCGACACGTTGGTGGCGGAGAACCTCGTCAACGGCGAGGTCGGCTGCGGCTACCTGCTGCCCGACACCACCGAGGGCGACGGCGTCGCGGCCCGTGCCCGGCTCTCGCTGCCATCGGATGTCGGCGACCGGACCGAGCTGAGGATCTACCGCGGCGATGCGCTGGTGGCTGGCGCGGGCGAGTGCGTGGTGCAGGACGGCCTCGAGCCGCTCCACGTCGTCAACAAGATGAAGGCACCCCTCGATGGCGAGGGCAATCCGATGAAGTTCGTCGGCGAGCCGATCGCCGGCGGCGAGTTGGTCGCGCTCGCGGAGGGGTTCGGCCTCGATCGCAACACGCCGTCGCTGCGGCGCTTCATGAGCCTCGCGCAGATGGTGGTCGATCCGACCGACCCCGGCGTGCTGTCGCGCTACCTCGGCTCGGAGCCATTCGAGTACCCCAACCTGCACCAACGCACCGGTGCCAAGTTCCTCATCGTTTCGACGGTCGGCGACATGAACGTGCCGGCCAGCTCTGGCCTCACGGTGGCGCGAGCGGCCGGCGTGGTCGACTACCTGCACCCCGACCCTGCGTGGGGCGTGCCGGCCAACCAGGTGCTCATCGACACGCACACCGCCGAGGCGGTCAACAAGCTGCGTCGCTATCCGTACCTCGACGTGCCCGACAACGAGAACGTGCGCGGGCTGCTGGGCCTCGACGAGAGCTTCGGCGCCCACGTCGACGTCGCCAACTTCTCGAACGGTGCAGACATCTGGGGCGACAACATCCCACGGCTCGATCCGCCGCTGCGTCCGTTCTCACGCACCGACACCTGGGGAAACGACCTCGGCTCGATGTCCGGCGCCGCGTTCCCGTATGCGGTGCCACAGGGGCAGCACGGCTTTGCGCTGCCTGGCGAGATGACCGACTGGGCGATCCAGATCTGCAAGGAGACCTACGGCAGCAGCGCGTCGCAGTGCGCCCCCGATGTCATCGTCGGCTCGCTGTACGACGTGGGGTGGTTCATGTTCCACGTCTTCGGCAAGTTCCTGCGCACCGACGACGAGGCGCCGTGGGGCGAGAACTGCTTCGACAAGGCCGCGTGCAACGACATCCCCGCGGTGCCGGCGGCGCGCGATCCCTCGACGCTGCCGTGAGCGCTGCGGTGCGCTACGAGGCCCGCCGCTCGGGCGGGCCCTCGTCGATCACCCGCTCGTGGCGGAGCTGATCGCCGCCCGGCATGATCGCGCAGCCGGCTCGTCGGGCGAGGCGCTGCAGCATGCCGGGCGTGAAGCCCGGCAGCGACGGCACGAAGACCGCACGCGCGCGGACACGCCGGGCGTAGTCGATCGTGGTGCGGTTCATGGCGCCCGCGCGCACGCGAACACGGACGGCATCGTCGTGCAGGAATGGGGTGTGCAACACCTCTTCGCACCACCGCGAAGTCCGGCGTCCGGCTGCGCGGGCCCGACGGAGGCAGTCGACCGTGCGTGAGACGTCGACGCTCCGCAGCAATCGCTGCGCCGGCATCATGTCGGTCAACACGCGGACCACGTGGAGCGGTGCATCGACCGCGCGCGCCAGCGCGAACGCCCGCTGCAGCGTCTCGCTCGCGTAGCACTCGTCCGGCACCGCCAACACGATCGGCCGCGCGGTCTCCCCCGCCTGCGGCGTCATTGCGACCTCCTGCGAGAGGCCTCGTCAGCGCCGCATTGCCGCGCTCGGAAGTACCCACGACCACGGCGCTGCGCCGTCGCCCAGGCGCAACGTGCGAGTTGGCAGCGGACAGACGCGTCCTCGCTCCGTCGCCACCCCATGGCGGAAGGAAGCAGGCGTGACGCCGCGTCGTGGTCGTGGGTATCGCTGTACAAACCGTGGCTCCACGCGGAAGGCGAGGCCATCATCCGCGACGACCGTGTTTTCGTAAATAGCGAAAGATTGACAACGCTTGTCGCTGCAATCGACAAAGAGTCATGGCGCTCAACTTCAAGCACCTGCACCACTTCGCGATGATCGCCCGCGAAGGATCGCTGTCGCGCGCCGCGACCAAGCTCCACGTGACGCACTCGACCCTGAGCGCGCAGGTCAAGCTGCTCGAGGAGCACTTCGGCGTGGCGCTGTTCGAACGCAGGGGCAAGCGCCTGCATCTCACCGCCTTCGGAGTCGAAGCGGCGGCCTACGCCGAGGACATCTTTCGACTCGGACGCGAGCTCGACGACGTCGCGCATGGCCGCGGCAGCTCGGGCCGCGAGCTGTTGCGCGTCGGGGTGGTGCCGGGCGTGCCCAAGCCGCTGGTGCACCACCTGCTCGGGCCCTCGCTCGACCACCCACATGCCGGGGTCACGACGGTGGTGCAGGGCTCGAGCGCAGTGCTGCTCGAGGCGCTCGTGAGCGGACGGCTGCACGTGGTGCTCACCAACGAGACCCCGACCGCCCACGCGGGCACGCGGACCCACGCGCACGTGCTCGGTGAGACGCGCATCGCCCTGCACGCCGTGGCCGCGCTCGCGCGCAAGCTTCGGCGCGACTTCCCGCGCTCGCTCGCGGGGCAGCCCTTCGTGCTGCCGCCGGCCACCACCGCCCTGCGCCGGCGGCTCGACGACTGGCTGCTGCAGCGCGGTCTCACGGTGCGGCCGGTGATCGAGGTCGAGGACGCGGGATTGCTGCGCGCCTTCGGTGGTGCCGGGCGCGGCATCTTCCCGGTCCGCGCCGCGCTCGCGCTGGAGCTCGAGGACGTCCACGACGTGGCCGAGGTCGGCGACTGCGAGGGCATCCGCGAGCGCTACTACGCCATCACCGTCGAACGCCGCATCCGCCACGCCGCCGTCGCGGCCCTGGTCGAGTCGGCGCGGGAGAACCTGCTGGCCACGCTGGAGCTCGAGCACCGACGCTCCCGCGCCAAGCGGACCGCCGCGCCGAATCGCTGACGGCTAGCGCGAGCGCTCGCGCAGCCGGCCGCCGCCCCACGGGCCGGGCTGCGTGCGGCCGGTGACCTGCCGGATGAGGCCCTCGAGCGGGCCGTACTCCCAGCGTCGACGCCACCACACCGAGAACCCGATCGCGCCGGCATAGAACGCCAAGCCATAGGCGAGTGCGAACTCGATCGGCTGCCCGCGCAGGAGCCCGTGATCGATCGGCACCAGGATGGCGAGCACGTGTGCGACGTACAGGGTGAATGCCATCTGCCCGGTCGCGACCAGCTCGATGACCCAACGATGGTGGGGTCGTCGACGCGCGATCTCGATGCAGACGCAGATCACCGTCACGGCCAGCGACGCCCCGGAGAACACGAAGAACGGCCGCGGCGCCCGCGGCCACGTGCGCAGCCACTGCGCGAGTTCGCCGAGCCCGAGCACCCCGGTGCTCTGATCCCAGCGCGCGAGCGCATCGACGCCTTCGGCGAGCACCAGCACGGCCACGGCGGTCGCAAGCACGCGTCGGCGCAGCCCGTCGTCGCCGAGCGGCAGCCGACCGATGGCCATGCCGACCAGCAGGAACGCGAACCACGGGAACACCGGGTGTACGCCGTTGAAGAACACGTGGCGCAGCGCGCCGTCGAGGGTCCACAGGCTGGGGTGCGCCGCGAAGTCGAGCTGATGGAAGAGCAGCAATGCGCCGAGCACCATCGCGACCGCCAGCGACCACAACACCCACGTCGCCGCCCGCAGCAGCGGGATCGCGAGCACGAGGTACACGCCGTAGAAGTGCAGGATGTCCCACTTCCACAGGTGCATGAGCAGCAGGCCCAGCCCGAGCAGGATCGTCGCGCGCTCCAGCAGTGCGCGTCGCTCGAGTCGCAGCGCCTCGAAGTCGAGACCCGCGTGGCTGCGCAGCGTCACGGCGACGCCGGCGAGCACCACGAAGAGCGCGCCCGCCTTGCCCTCGATGCGATCACCGAGCCACACCAACGCGGGCCAGCCGTCGTGATACGCCTGCATCTTGCCGCGGAAGTTCACCAGCACCATGCCGAACACCGCGAGCGCACGTGCCACGTCGATGCCGGGCAGGCGCGCCGTCGTGACCGGGGTCTCGTCGTCGTGCGCGGACATCGGGGCAGCACGAACGGTACACGAGCGCGTGGTCGCGGCACATCGGTGCGGCCTCGCGCGGGCCGCATCCGGCACCATCGGGGCGCGCGCGAAACGCAGCGCCCGCGGACCTCGCCCGTCAGGTCGCGACGGTTCGTGCGTGCTCGCGGTGCCACTCGGCGAGCGAGAGCGCGGGATAGCCGTCGAAGTGCGGATCGGTGGCATCGCCCTCGACGCGGACCCAGCCCGCCTTCGACCCCAGCATCAGGTGCACCGACGACGGCGCCGGCGGCAGCGGGGTATCGATGGCGCCGGCGACCGGGTGCACCAACGCGGGCCAGTCGTCGTGTGCGGCCCACAGGTGCGAGCCGCAGGTGCCGCAGAAATGCCGAGCGTGTCGACTGGGCGCGGTCACCCCGTCGGTCTCGCGCATCGCACGATAGACCCGCACGTGCTCGCGACCCTCGACCTGCAGCGTCGCCGCGTCGCCGCCGAGGTTGATCGCGTAGCCCCCTGCACCTCCGGCCTTGCGGCAGATGCTGCAGTAGCAGCGCTGATAGGGCACCGGCTCGCTCGAGTCGAGCGAGAACCGGACCAGACCACAGTGGCACGAGCCTTCGAGTCGCATCGCACCGGACCTTAGCAGGGTGCTAGTCTCTGGGCGGTTGGGGCCGCGCCGTCGCGGTCATGGGTTCGTCCCCGTGTGGTGCGCCGCCGTCCTCGCGATCCTCAGGCTGGGCTCCGACCCGGTGCCCGAGCCTGCTGCGCAGGTCCACACCGACGGCCCTGCGTGCGGCGACTCGCTGGCGGCACGGGTCGCGCGCAGCCTGCCCGCCGGCGTCACGCTCGACGACGACGTCGCGATCGATGCGAGCCTCGCCCGCGGCGATGACGGCCTGTGGCGGATCGATCTCGAGATTGTCCGCGGTGAGGCCAGTGAGATGCGCGCCTTCGTGGCCGACGATTGCCACGCGGTGCTCGACGCCGCCGCGTTCGCGATCGCGATCGCGGTCGATCCGCAGCGGCAAGCCGACCCGACCGCGCAGATCCCCGAGCCCGCGTCCGAGCCGTCGCCGGCGCCCGAGCCGACCGCGGCCGCCACGCCGCGGCCGACCCCCGCAGCATCGGCGACCGCCGCAATCGCGCCCGCACCGGCACCCCCGAGCGGCCCGAGGGCGCGTCGGATCGGTGCCTACGTCGGCGCGGCCGGTGGCCTCGACATCGGTGCGCTGCCGCGGGCGACGGGCTGGTTCGAGGCGGACCTCGGTGCGCGCGGCGAGCACTGGCGCGCGGGCCTGGTGGGTGGGTTTCGCTTGCAGACCGAGCAGCGCGCACGGACCGACGCCGCCGCCGGCGGTCGATTCTGGCAGTGGACGGTGGGCGCGAAGGCCTGCGGCGTGCCCACCCGCCGCGCGCTGGAGTTCCCCCTGTGTGGCGGCATCGAGGTCGGGCAGCTGCGCGTGCAGGGTTTCGGCTTCGTCGACGCGCGGAGGCTACAGCGGCCGTGGGTCGCAGCGTTGCTCGGCCCGCAGTTGCTATGGCGCGTCCACTCGCGCGCGGCCATCGGCATCGGCGCGGAGCTGGGCGTGCCGTTGCTGCGCAGCCGCATCGACATCGACGGCCTCGAGCGCCTTCATACCGTGGGTCCCGTGTTCGTGCGGACGCTGGTGCGCCTCGAGGGGCGCTTCCCGTGAGGACGCCGTGACGGATCGGCCGGGCCGCGGGCAATGCCGCGATGTGCCGCCCCTCGCCGCCCCTGGGCCCGCGCCCGATCGCGACGACGCGCCGCTCCCGGGCGCACTCGATGGCATCTACCGCGAGCACGTCGACTTCGTGTACCGCATCGCGTGCCAGCTCGGCGCGCCACCAGCGGCGGTCGAGGACGTGGTGCACGACGTGTTCATCGTGGTGCACCGACGTCTGCACGAGTTCGACGGCCGCAGCATGCGCTCGTGGCTGTACGGCATCACGCGGCGGGTGGTGGCCCATGAGCTTCGCGGCGGCGCCCGGGCACGGCGGCGGCTCGCCGCCCTGCCACCACCACCACCGTCGCGCGATCCCGAGGACACCACCGGCGACGCGCAGGCGATCGCCTTGATCGAAGCGTTCCTGCGCTCGCTCGACGACGACCAGTGCGCGGTGTTCAGCCTGGTGGAGATCGAGGGCTGCAGCGCCGTCGAGGTCGCGGCGGCGCTCGGGGTCAACGTGAACACCATCTACTCGCGCCTGCGACTCGCACGGCAGCGGTTCGCGCGGCTCGTGGCTGCACAACGGGAGGCCCGTCATGGCTGAGCTCGACCATCTCGATCGGCTGCTGGCCAGCTATCGCACGGCCCGTGGCGCGCCGCCCGAGCTGCAGCTCGCGGTGCGCGAGCGACTCGCACGCGAGCTCGCAGCGCCGCGGCAGGCTGCGCCGCAGCCACGTCGCGGACGCACGCTCGTCATCGCTGCGACCGCGCTCGCGCTCGCAGCCGGACTGATCCTCGTGTGGCAGTCATTGTCGCGACCACGGGCGCTCGCCCGTGATCACAGCCGCGAGCAGGCCGGCGACCAGCTGCAGCGCCCCCACGGCGAGCAGCCCACCGTCGCCCCCGGCGTGGCGCCAGCCGAGCTGCCCCACGCCGGCACGACCGCGGCACCGGTGGCCGACGCCCGCACCAACGCGATCTCGCCGCCTGGCCGCGAGGTCGCGCCGCCGCCGATCCGCGAGCGTGACGCACGTGCCTCCGCGCTCGCAGCCGAGCTCGCGGGACTCGAGGCGATCCGCACGGCGCTCGCGAACCATCACGCCGAAGAGGCGCTCACCGCCCTCGCGGCGCACCGCGCTGCGTTCCCCAGCGGCCAGCTCCTGCGCGAGCGCGAGGCGCTGATGATCGAGGCGCTGTGCCAGCACGGCGACGAAGCGGCGGCGCAGACCCGCGCTCGCAGCTTCGCGCGCACCTACCCCGAGTCGACGGCGCTCGCCAAGCTACCGCGGACGTGCCGCTGACGCTCAGCCGCACGCCACCAGCAGCTCACACACGGGCGCATCGACGAACTCGCCGGCGTAGCGCTTCGGCGTGCCGTCGGGCGCGAGCACCAGCACCTCGAACGTGCCGGATGCGGTCGCTTCGGTGGTGTCCTCGTTGAAGCCGAACTGCACCGTCCACACCTCCAGCTCGTCGACGCCCTCGTACAGCACACCGAGCGGCTCGGTCGCGCTCTGCTCGAAGCTACCGGGCTCGACCGCGCCGTAGAGCTGGAGCTCCAGCAGCTCGAGCCCGGTCTGGGCCGGCTCGCACCCCGACAGCATCGCGGTGTCGTAGATCGTGAAGGAGAAGCGATCGCCGATCTCATCGGGGCACCCGCGTACCACCGCCGCAGCACCGACCGGACCGGCCTCGACCGCGGGCGCGAGGGCCTCGGGGACGCAGTAGCCACCGCCGCAGTTCGGATCGCTGCCACACACGCAGGCGGCGTCCTGCTCCGAGTCCTCGCACGACCAACCGCTGCCGGCACACAGCCCATAGTCCTGCGCGACGAAGCACACCTCGCCCTGCGCACATTGGCCGCCGTCACTGCACGGGGTGCGCAGGCACCCTTGGGCATCGAACGGCGAGTCGAGCGCGCCGCACTGATCCCCGCAGGGCGGCTCGAACAGCTGGCACCCCTGGCCGCCGCAACGATCGCCGGTGTCCGATGCGGAACCGCTGCCCGTGCTCGCGCTGGCACCGGTGATCGACGCCTCCCCGCCTTCGCCCGCCGTGCTGCTCTCCGAGCCGGTCACACCATCGGACCCGCCGCTGTCATAGCTGCCCAGCGAGCCGCGGTCGTAGCACGCCGCCATCGCCGTCATGAGCCACACCCCAGCGCGCGCAAGCTTGGTCCATCGTTTCATGCCGTACTCGGTTCCCATGATCCCGGCATTGCCCACGCTCGGCCCGATCCATCACCGGCCATCGCGAACGACGTGGTGCCATACCCCAAGGCAGACATTGAGCAAGTTGAGGGTCACCATGAGCGCCCCGACACGGGTGAAGCGCCGATGCAGCGGCGCGAGTTCGGCGGCGGTCGCGACCACCCGCGCCGGCCACATCCGCCACGAGAGCCACGTGAACAGCACTGCGTTGGTCGACAGCAGCGCCACCTTCAGCGCGAGCACGGCGTCGAGCCCGAGCGCCCGCAGGCGCCACAGCTCGGCCCCCGCGAGCGCGAGCATCGACACGCCCGCAACCACCCACCAGCGCATGCCCGCGACCACGGTGAAGACGAAGTCCTCGAAGCGCGTGGGCGTCGCGAAGAAACGCGCGGCGCGCGGGTGCAGCACGAACACGTTGAAGCCGACCGCGCCGATCCACACGCCGCCGCCGAGCACGTGCACCAACACGACGATCGCACGCCACAGCGCCTCCACATCCACGCTCCCAGAGCTTGCGTCGGCACGCGGTCGGATTGCAACCTCGTCGCCGCGCACGGCTACGGAGCGCGCTGCACGGCCGGCCCACGTGTGATGCACACACTCGGATGCGCGGGTCGCCATCCATGACGGGAACCCGCGACGCGCCCGGGCAGCTTCGCGCGCGCGGCCGCGGTGCAGATCACAGCAGTCCGCACTGGCGGTTGTCGCCGATCACCTCGATCGGCCACACCATCACGAAGTTGAAGCACATCTCGTCCTCCGTCGCCTCGCCGAACGTCACGCGACTCCCACCCGCATTGTCGTAGGTGCACGTGGTTCGCAGCGCGTCGCCGGGCTGGATCAACACCTCGGGTGCGTGGGGATAGTAGGTCTGACTCTCGAAGTTGAAGCTCGGCACATCGACGAGGGTCTCGACCGGACCCGACTCGCCGCCGCGCATGATGTCGGTGCGGAAGCCGCGTCCGAGCTGATGCATGTGCGGGAAGCTGGCGATGGCGTGCAGCGGCTCGGGCAGGTAGCTGGTGATCCAGCCGGGACAGATGCCCGACTCGTCGTGCGCCGCTGCGTCCGCGGGGATGTCGATGCCGAGCGTGCCGAGCGTCACGATGCCAGCGGTGTGTTCGCGCGGCTCGTCGACGACACACATCGCGACGCCGCTGCGATCGATGGCGTCCTCCAGGTGCGCGACGTTGTGATAGTGGACCTGCAGGATGAACGAGACGTTCTCGCCCCCGAGCTCGAGGCCGACATCGGGCGGCAGCTGGTAGTTGCCGCCGCCGGGGGCCCAGCCGGCCACGAACAGGGCATCGGACGGCATGTTGCACGGCCCCGAGCCACCGTCCTGCTGCGGCGTCTCGGTGCGAAAGAGGATCCAGTGGTGCAGCACGCGGGCATCGTCGGTGATCGGCGCCCATGCGATCGCCTGGGTGGCCGCGGCGACCGGCGACGCGAAGGTGAAGCACTGGTAGAGGTTGTCGGCGCCCTGCGCCGGCACGTGGAAGCCCGCGTCACCGTCGTGGGCGGTGAACTCCACCGTCGGCTCGCACGGCAGCGCCTCGGGTCCAACCGGGTCGGACGGCGATCCGCCGTCTTCACAGGCGGCCGACGACGACGGCGTGCCGGCCTCGATCCACGCCTGCAGCACCGCGAGATCGTCGGCGGGCATGGTGCCGGTGGCGGGCATCGGCCGCTGCTCGTCGACGATGCGCTGCGACGCCAACGCAGCGACCGCGAGCTCGGGCTGTGTCACAGCCGGCACGCGCCAAGCATCGACGTCGAACAACGACATCGGGGCGCCGAACATCGGCTGCGCGTCGTGGCAACCGGTGCAGTGGCGATCGACGACGTCCTGCACGTCGCAGGGCAGCCCACGGCCCCCGGTCGTTCCCGCCTCCCCGCCATCGGACGACGCCTCGCTCGCCCCACCCATGCTCGCATCCCCGCTCGCGTCCGCGCCGCACGCGTCTGCGTCGCAATCGACCTGGGGCGCCTCGTCGGCGCAGGCGGGCCCGACCACCGACAGGACCGCCCCCACCATCCAAGCGCCGCAGCGGCCGCGCAGCTTCGTGACGTCAATCATCGCCGCGTGCTGTGCGAAGGCCGTGCCACCCCGATCGGTGGCGTCTCGACGCAGGGACCGCAGGTGTGGTTCCCACCGCCGTTGCGAAGCACGACGTTGCAGGTCGGCACCGAGCTGGACTGCCGTCGAGGGCCGGGCGGGCGCGGGCGCGCGTCACCGGCCGCGGCGCGGGCGGGCGCGAGCGCCCGTCGCCGGTGGTGACACCTCGCGGAATCCACCGGGCGGCAGTCCCTCGAGATCGATGGCGCCGATCGCCGCGCGGACCAACCGCAGGGTCGGCAGACCGATCGCGGCCGTCATGCGCCGCACCTGCCGGTTGCGTCCCTCGTGCAGCACCAACTCGATCCACGAGGTCGGGATGCTGCGTCGCTCGCGGATCGGTGGCACGCGGGCGGGCAGGCTCGGTTCATGCTCGAGCACGCGCGCCTCACAGGGCCGCGTGACGTAGTCGCGGATCGCGATGCCCGGGCGCAGCCGATCGAGCGCGCTGTCGTCGGCGAGGCCTTCGACCTGCGCCCAGTAGGTCTTCGGGTGTTCGAAGCGCGGGTCCGACAGTCGATGCTGCAGACGGCCGTCGTCGGTGAGCAGCAACAAGCCTTCGCTGTCGGCGTCGAGCCGGCCAGCAACGTACACACCGGGCGGCAGACCGAACTCCGCGAGCGTGCGCCACTCGCCCTTGGGCAGGAACTGACTCACGACGCCGTAGGGCTTGTGGAACGCGATGAGCACGCGGGTGGTCCTGCGCGAACCGAAGAGTACGGCCAGCCGCACACATCGCCGGCGGCGAACGGAAATTGCGCCGCCCGAGGCAGATCTCGCGCGCTGCGCGACGCCGACACGCCGCTGCGCCGACACACCCGCAAACGGTCCCAACCAGCCCTCGCCGCCCGCGTGGCCCCCGTGCCGCCATCGCCACGAACATCGATCGCTGCCACCGATCGACGATGGCCGTTTGGCCAGGTTCGCCGCGGCAGCCGCCCTGCTAGCCTGATGCAGAACTCATGGAAGCGCAGTCCCGCTATCGCATCCTCCTGGTCGAAGACTACGAGCCCCTGCGCAAGACGTACGAGCGAACCTTCACCGAGGCCGGTTACGACGTCATCGCAGCCGACACCGTGTCGCACGCCCGTGATGCCTTCGCAGATCCCGAGCTCGATGTTCACGGTGCCTTGCTCGACTACCGCCTGCCGGACGGCACCGCAGCCGTGCTCGTGCAGGAGCTCCTCGATCGCAACCCGCTGTGCCGTTCGGCCGTCGTCACCGGTGCGATCGACGAGGAGACTGCACTCGAGAGCGCGCGCTGTGGTGCGCACGCGTACGTGCGCAAGCCCGAGACATTTCCCAACCTCTTGTCGACGCTGGCGTCGACCGTGAGCTCGACGCTGGAGTGGCGACGCGCGCTCGGGCAGCTCTCACCCGCACCGGGTGCCGAGAGCGCGGCGCCGCAGCCGGTCGGCTTCGATCTGCAAAAGGCGATGACGCGCATGGCCCACGTCTTCGGGCTCTCGCACATGGAGACGCTGGTCGCGTGGCGCTTGATGTGGGGCGACTCCAACAAGCGGATTGCACAGCTGCTCGGGTGCAGCGAGCGCACCGCGAAGTACCACGTGGCCGCGGTGCTGCAGCGCACCCGCGCCAAGACCCGCAACGCGCTGCTCGGCGTGATCCTCACCGACGCGGGCGTGGAAGATCCGTGGGCGACGCGCGGCGATCCGGATCTCCCGGACGGCGAGGAGCCCGAGCTCCCGAGCTGACGTCCGAGGCGGTCGCGTCTACGCCAGCGCGGTCGCGATGCCGAAGCGGACCCACAACGCGTCGAGCACGAGCCCCAGCACGAACAGCAGGCCGAAGCGACGGTTGTGGTCGAACGCGAAGGCCACGAACCACAACGGCCACACCTTGGCGGGGAACCACACCGGCGGGCCCTGCGGCCTTGGTGCGCGATAGGTCGTGATCACGCGACGCGCGGCCGGCATCGCACCGACCACGAGCAGCAGCGCGGGGCCGAGCCGACCGCCGAGCACGAGCCACAGCACCAGCAGGTACTGCAGCGCGATCATGGCGACCACGCTCGCGCGCGCGAGCGGATCGCCGAGCCACACCGGCAGCGTGCGGATGTTCTTGGCGCGGTCTTGCGGCAGCTTGTCGATGTGCTTGCCGAAGATCACCGTGGTCGCACCCAGCGAGAACGGCAGGCTCGTCCACAGCACGGTCGCATCGATGGTGCCGGTGACGACGTAGTAGCCGCCGCCGACCATCAGCGGCCCCCACACGACCACGACCGCCAGCTCGCCGAAGCCGTAGTACTTGAGCGGCCAGGTGTAGAAGAGCACGAAGAACACCCCGCTGCCCATCAGCAGCAGCGTTGCGCCGCCGCGCAGGTAGACCAGCGCGACACCGGCGGTCAGCGCGACCGCGCCGGTGCCTGCGATCCACCACAGCATCTGCGTGCGCGTGAGCATGCCGTGCTCGAGCGGCTGCGGTCCGTACTGCGCGCGGAAGTAGTCGCCCGCATCGACGCCCTTGAGGTGATCGGTCAGATCGTTGACGAGGTTGTTGGTCGCGTGTGCGAACACCAGACCGATCGCGGTCAGCAGCCACAACCATCCATCGAAGCGTGCGTCACGAAAGGCCAACACGCCGGCGATCCCGACCGACACCAGCGTCATGATGAGCACCGCCGCGCGCGTGGCCACCAACCACCGCGTCACGAAGCCCAGCGTCTGCCAGGTCTCGCGGTCGATGCGAGGGATCGCTCGCAGCGCCTCCAGCCATCGTGGACGTGCCATCGCCCTCACCTCTCCTTCAGCGCATCGTGACCTGCACCGGCTTCACGCCCCAGATGCCCTCGGCGTACTCGCGGATCGTGCGATCGCTGGAGAATCGCCCCACGTGGGCGAGGTTGTGCACGACCATCTTGGCCCAGCGCGTCGGGTCTCGGTACGCCGTCGCGACCTGCTCCTGGCAGGCGACGTAGGCGTCGAAGTCCGCGCACAGCATGAACGGATCGTCGTGCCACATCGTGTGCAGGACCGGGTCGAACCGCTTGGGATCGTCGGGGCTGAAGAAGCCCGAGGCGATGAGGTCGAGCGCGCTCCGCAGCCGCGGGCTGCGCTCGATGTACTCGGACGATTTGTAGCCGCGCTCGCGCAGCGCCTCGGCCTCGTGGGCGTCGAGCCCGAACAAGAAGAAGTTCTCGGCCCCGACCGCCTCACGGATCTCGATGTTGGCGCCGTCGAGCGTGCCGATGGTCAGCGCACCGTTCATTGCGAACTTCATGTTGCCGGTGCCCGAGGCCTCCTTGCCGGCCAGCGAGATCTGCTCCGAGACGTCGGTCGCGGGGATCGTACGCTCGGCGAGCGAGACGCCGTAGTTGGCGAGGAACACCACATTGAGCAGCCCCCGCATCGCCGGGTCGTCGTTGATGGTCGACGCGACGTCGTTGATGAGCTTGATGTGGAGCTTCGCCATCGCGTAGCCGGGCGCGGCCTTGCCCCCGAAGATGAACGTGCGGGGCACCCAGTCACGCGTGGGCTCGGCCTTCATCGACTGGTACAGCGCGATGATGTGCAGGCAGTTCAGCAGCTGACGCTTGTACTGATGCAGGCGCTTGATCTGAGTGTCGAAGATCGAGTCGAGGTTGACATCGACGCGGTTGCGTTCGCGGATCAGACTCGCGAGGTCGGCCTTGTTCTCGCGCTTGATGGTGCGCAGCTCCTCATGGAGCGTCGCATCGTCGACGAACTGCTCGAGCGCCTGCAGCTGCGGCAGATCGGTGATCCACGCCGGGCCGATGCGCGCCGTGATGGCCGACGCCAACCGACGGTTGGCCAGCAACAACCATCGCCGCGGCGTGACGCCGTTGGTCTTGTTGTTGAACTTGTGGGGGAACATCTGCGCGAAGTCGGACAACACATGGGCGCGCAGCAGATCGGTGTGCAGCTGCGCAACGCCGTTGACGCTGTGTGATCCCACCACCGCGAGATGGGCCATGCGGATCTGGTCGTTGTCGACGATTGCCATGCGCTTGCGCTTGGCCTCGTCGGTGGGTGCCGAGATCTGCACCTGTCGGAGGAAGCGGCGGTTGATCTCGAGGATGATCGAGAGGTGGCGCGGCAGCATGCGACCGAACATGCCCACCGGCCAGCACTCGAGCGCCTCGGGCAGCAGCGTGTGGTTGGTGTATGCGATGGTCCGCTGCGTGATGTCCCACGCGCGCTCCCACTCGACGCCCTCGACGTCGACCAGCGCTCGCATGAGCTCTGCGACCGCGATCGCAGGGTGGGTGTCGTTGAGCTGGATCGCCGCGCGGTCGGGGAAGAGGTCGAAGTCCGACTCCGTCTTCTTGAAGCGCCGGATGATGTCGTGGATCGCACAGCAGACGAAGAAGTACTGCTGCTTGAGCCGCAGCTCGCGACCCTCGGGCGACTCGTCGTTGGGGTACAGCACCTTCGAGATGGTCTCGCTGTCGGCCTTGTCCTCGACGGCGCGACGGTAGTCACCGTCGTTGAAGACGTCGAAGTTGAACTCCTTGCTCGCGCGGGCCCGCCACAGGCGCAAGGTGTTCACGGTGTTGTTGCCGTAGCCGGCGATCGGTGTGTCGTAGGGCACGCCGAGCAGCTTGGTGGTGTCGACCCAGTGCACCCGCAGGCGGCCGTGCTCGTCGAGCTTCTCCTCGATGCGACCGAACATGTTCACCGTGACGGTGTACTCGGGCCGCGCGATCTCCCACGGGTTGCCGTAGCGCAGCCATGCGTCGCCACGCTCGACCTGCCAGCCGTCGCGGATCTGCTGCTCGAAGATCCCGAACTCGTAGCGAATGCCATAGCCGTAGCCGGGGAAGCCCAGTGTCGCCATCGAGTCGAGGAAGCAGGCCGCGAGTCGCCCGAGGCCGCCGTTGCCGAGGCCCGGGTCGTTCTCCTCCTCGAGGATGTGTGAGAGCTCGAGCCCGTAGGCGCCGAGTAGATCACGTGCGGCGTCGTAGGCCCCGAGGCTCATGAGGTTGTGGCCCAGCGCGCGCCCCATCAGGAACTCCGCCGAGAGGTAGTAGACGCGCTTGACGTTCTGCTCGTAGTACGCGCGCTGGGTCCGGATCCACCGCTGTACCAGCCGGTCGCGCGTGGCGTGGGCGACCGCCTCGTAGACGTTCAGCAGGGTTGCCGATGGCGGGTCCTTCATGCACGTGTAGTAGAGGTGGTCGAGCACCGCTCGCTCGAGCGTGACCGGGTGCATGCCGGTGCGGTCGTCCTCGACGACGATCTGCGGTTGGTGCGTCGGCGTGCCTTGACGGGCCGCGAGCGGCTCCATCGATTGCATCGCGGGATGGTCGTCATTCGTCGTCGTCATCGTTGATGATCTCGATCGGTTCGTCTGCTTCGCCGTAGGCGTCGATCCACTGCAGCAAGGTGGTGTACACCAACGCGTCGGCGTTGGGCTCCCCTGCGGTGGCGTTCTTGAGCTGCAGCAGCATGCGGTGGCGGTCCTCGACACCGTAGGAGCTGGCCATCGTGAGAAACACCGCCTCGAGCTCGAGCAGCGGGCGATCCCGCGGGATCGCCGTGAGGCCCGCGTCGCGCTCGGCGAGCTCGCGCCAGGTCACGATGAGGTCAGCGAGCAGGGCCTTGCGGTACTCGGTCGCATCGACCCCGGGCGGCGGGTTGGCGACGGCGGCCTGGTACTCGCGCAGGGCCTGCTCGATGCGATCGATCGGCAGTCCCGACAGCACGGTCGCGCGCTGCAGCTCGGCCTCGAGCTCGGTGATCGGGCGAGCACGCAGCGCGGCGCGCTGGCGATCCTTCGCGGACGGGGCGGGCTCGACCGGCGGGGCCGCGACCACCGCGGGCGGCGCGGTGACGGCCGGTGCGGCGGCGGTGTCCGGCGGCGACGCGGCGGCCCCACGCGGTGCTTCGCGGGACTGCAGCGCAAACCAACCCGCGGTCGCGATGCCACCGAGCACGCCGATTCCGCCGGCGACCGCGAGCACCACCAACGCCTTCGGTGGCGCCGGCGCGCGCGTGCGCGGCATCGGTACGTGCGACGAGTCGACCGTGGCCATCAGTGCCGACCACAACTCGTCGGCGAGCACGTCGGCGGTCTGCGGGCGCTGATGTGGGGATTTTGCGAGCGCCCGCAGCAAGCAGGCCTCGAGCGCCGGCGGCACGCGCAGCCCTGGACGCGCCTGCGCGAGCGGCAGCGGAGCCTCGCTGGTGTGCTTGTGGATATACGCAATGGCCGAATCGGCGCGAAACGGCGGGTGCCCGGTCAGCATCTCGTACAACACCAGGCCCAGCGCATAGAGATCGCTGCGACCATCCACGGCCTTGCCGGTGAGCTGCTCGGGCGACATGTACTGGGGCGTGCCCAGCATCACGCCGGCCGCCGTGCCCTCACCGCCATCGAGCTTGGCGATGCCGAAGTCGAGCACCTTCACGAACTCGGGCCCGCGATCCCGCGCGACCAGCATGATGTTCGAGGGCTTGAGATCGCGGTGCACGACGCCGCGTGCGTGCGCGTGGCTGAGCGCCTCGCAGACCTGCGTCGCGATGCCGACCGCGCGCGTGGGATCGAGCCGGCCCTCGGCGCGCAGCGCCTGCGCGAGAGTGCGACCGTTCAGGTGCTCCATCGCGAGGAACAGCGTGCCGTCGGGCATGCGACCGTAGTTGTAGATCGAGACGATGTGCGGGTTCTGCAGGCGCGCCGCCGCCTTGGCCTCGGTGGCGAAGCGCGACGCGACGGAGGCATCGCGCGACAACCAAGGATGGATGACCTTGATGACCGCCTGCCGACCGATGGTGGGCTGGTCCGCGAGATAGACGGCCCCCATGCCGCCCTCGCCGAGCTTGGCCCGCACGACGTACTGGTCGATCACCGAGCGACCGATCATCACGTCGGAGTGCGGCGCACCGGCGTGCACACCGGTGCCCGGCTGCGTCTCGAGCTCCGCGCCCGAGAGCGTGATCCCGCAGCGAGGGCAATTGCGGGCGCCCGCGGGGACGGGGGCCCGGCACTGCGCACAGCTCGTCACGACATGCGCAGCATATCAGGTCGCACCGCTCGAACGCCGCGGCGCCCGTGTGCGACCGTGCTCGCGTCAATCGACGGTCGCGCGGGTCTCGAGCGCAAGCGCGGCGGTGACCTGGGCGGTGAGATCGTCGGTGGTCGCGCTGGCGAAGTCGACCGCGTCGAACAGCCGGTCGTAGGTCTTCGAGAGCACCAGCTCGACGGGGAAGTCCTCGCTCCCCCGGATGCGCAGCGGCCCGCCGTCGTCGATCGTCGAGAGATCCACGTCGACGACGATCGACGCCTCCGAGCGCAGCTGGAACGGCACCGTCGTGCCACCGAGGGTTGCGCCACCGTCGATCCAGAACGTCGCGCCCGCGACCTCCGGCTCGAGCCCGGTCATGGGGCTGTTGGTCGGATAGGGGCCGTAGGTGATGGTTGCGCCGCAGAACTCGCTGGCGCCGAGATCGACACCACCCAGCGTCAGCGTGTCGAGATCGGCGCCACGGAGATCTTCGGCGAGCGGACCGGAGTACAGGCCGAGGTCGACGCGCGCGTCGTTGCAGCCGTGCAGCGTCACGCCGGCGCTCGTCACGAACGCGCTCAGCAACGTCACCGTCCATCCCTCGTCGGTCTCGAACGTGCGCAGCTCACCGGCGCCACCGCGATCGGGGTAGCTGCCGGCCTCGAGCGTCGCGTGGTGCGTGACCCCAACGCTCAGCAGCGTGCGATCGTGCTCGAGCTCGCCGAGCGGATCGAGGACATCGCAACCGGGCACGAGGATCGCTGCGAGGACGAGCAGTGTGGACACGTTGCGGAGCATGGGGTTCCTCTTCGGACGGCGCATCGTCATTAAGCTGAATTACGTGAACCGTCGCAATAGAAAATGCGGCGGCGCGACCGCTGGTCGCGTGGTCGAGGCCGCGCACGTCGCTGTGAATTCGGCCCTTCGTGGGCCGCAGCGCACCACAGTGCGGCGAATCGGCCACGCTCGAAGCACGCCCGGGCGGGCCGAGATCGCCTCGGCCGCCGCGAGCCGCCTCGCCAAAACTACGATTCCTCACTCTCGCGATGGACGACGCCGCGCCGACCCCGAGACGCCGAGCCGCGCGGCTGCTAGTCCAGCCGCGATGCTGCGCGCGCTGCTGCTCTGGTGCCTGATCCCGCTGGCCTGCGTGCGCACCCAGGAGCCGACCGCCGTGCCCGAGGCCGTGATGAACGCAACGCTGGGTGCTGACGTGCACTCGTGGTCGCACCCCGAGCAGGTCCGCGTCGATCGCATCGGTCTCACGCTGCGCGTGGACTTCGACGCGCGCGCGCTCGAGGGCACTGCCATCTACGAGCTCGGGCGCAGCGATCGCGACGCGCCGCTGTGGCTCGACACACGCGCGCTGCAGATCGTCGCGGTCGAGCGAAGCGCCGAGGCGGCGCCCACGAAGGGTCTGCTCGCCGACGCAGCGGTGACGTGGAGCGCAGCGCCGTGGCACCTGGCCGACGCCGATGCGGTGCTTGGCGCAGGCCTCGGCATCGCGCTGGCCACCGACACCAAGCTGGTGCGCGTGCGCTGGCGAACCGCGCCGGAGGCCTCGGGTCTGCAGTGGCTCGACGCCACGCAGACCGCCGACCACCAGGCGCCCTTCCTCTACAGTCAGTCGCAGGCGATCCACGCCCGCTCGTGGTTCCCCAATCAAGACACGCCCGGCGTGCGCCTGCGCTGGGACGCTCGCGTGCACACGCCCGCGCCGACGCGCGCGCTGATGTCGGCCGACGCGGTCGAGTCCGACGACGGCAGCTTCGCCTTCGACATGCCACAGACGGTGCCGAGCTACCTCATCGCGCTGGCCGTCGGCGCGCTCGAGTTCCGCGCGCTCGGGCCTCGCACCGGCGTGTGGGCCGAGCCCTCGCGCCTGCCCGGCGCCGCGGCGGAGTTCGGCGACATGGAGGCCATGCTCGGCGCGGTCGAGGACCGCTTCGGCCCCTACCGCTGGGGGCGCTACGACCTGTTGGTGCTGCCGCCCGCGTTCCCGTTCGGCGGCATGGAGAACCCCAAGCTGACCTTCGCGACGCCGACCATCATCGCCGGCGATCGCTCGCTGGTCTCGCTGGTCGCCCACGAGCTCGCGCACAGCTGGTCGGGCAACCTCGTGACCAACGCGACGTGGGCCGATCTGTGGCTCAACGAGGGCTTCACCGTCTACCTCGAGCGCCGCATCATCGAGGCGCTGTTCGGTCGCGAGCGAGCGGACATGGAGGCCGTGCTCGGTCGCGCCGAGCTCGACGACGCCTTCGCCGAGCTCGCACCCGCCGATCAACGACTGCGCGTGGACCTGCGCGGGCGCGATCCCGACGAGGGCCTCTCCGACGTCGCCTACGAGAAGGGCGCGCTGCTCCTGCTCGCGCTCGAGCAGGCCTACGGCCGCGAGGCGTTCGACCCGTTCCTCACGCGATGGTTCTCGTCGCACGCGTTCGGGTCGGTCGACACCGACACCTTCGTCGCGTTCGCGCGCGAGGAGCTGGCGGGCCGCCACCCAGTGCTGCCGGGCAAGGCCGCGGTCTCGCTCGAGGCGTGGCTCGACGGACCGGGGGTGCCCGCCGACGCGCCGGTGCCGACCGCCGCCGCATTCGCCCGCATCGATGCGGTCGTGGCCGCGTTCGCCCGCGGCGAGACCTCGGCGAACACGCTCGCGACCAAGGGCTGGAGTCCACACGAGTGGCTCCGATTCCTGCGCATGCTGCCCAAGGACATCGCGCCGGAGTCACTCGCGTCGCTCGACGCCCGCTTCTCGCTGAGCACCAGCGGCAACGCCGAGATCCTCGCGCAGTGGCTCGAGCTCGCCGTGCGCCGCGGCTATCATCCCGCCGACGCGGCGCTGCGCTCGTTCCTCGTCGAGGTCGGGCGGCGCAAGTTCGTGCTGCCGCTGTACCAGGCGCTGCTCGAGACCGACCGCGCGGGCGAGGCCGCACGCATCTACGCCGAGGCCAAGCCGGGCTACCATCCGATCACGCAGGCCAGCGTCGAAGACCTGCTCACGCACGCGCATGTTCAGGCGGGGTGATCGCCCGCGCATCGGAGACTGCCAGAGACGCTCGTGGCCGAGCGTCGCGCGATCGGCTGCACGTTCTGGCCTACCAGCAGTGCTGGTACACCGGCGAGGGGTCCACTCCGTTCCCCAGGCAGTTCGAGTACAGCCAATCGCACCGGAACAGCTGCCACAGACAGATCGCGCACTCCTCATCGATCTGGTAGCACCTCATCTCCTCGGGATCCTGCGGCTCGGAGGCGAGCTCGTCGACCTCGAGCGCCGGCATCGCAGGCGGAATCGTGAGGTCGGCAGGCGGATCGACCACGACGATGGTGTAGTCCTCCACGCCGTGGAACTCGGCGAGCTTCGCCGCGGAAGCCTCGATGGCATCGGTCGTCGGCGCTCGTTGGTCGCAGGCCGGAAGCGCGAGGGCAGATGCGAAGCAGATGAGCAGGGCCCGGGTGTTGTTCTTCATGCCGCGGTGGACCCCAGACGACGGCGTTCGATCAACGCACCGGCGGCGCGGCGACCCCGACTTCCCCACATCGTCGGACAACTGGCCGGGGATGGTCGCCGGCGCGGGCCAAAAAAAAAGCGCCCGCGAGCACGCGAGGCAGGGGCAACGCGGGCCGGAATCCTTTAATTGGCGTCCATGCTCCCCCGCTCCGCTCGCCTGTGCCTGCTCGCCGCGCTCGTCATCGCGTGCGAGAAGCAGCCCGAACCCACCACGCCCCCCGCCCGCGACGATGGCCACGATGCGCCCGCGGTGCCCGACGACGCAGTCGCGACCGTCGACGGCACGCCGGTGCCGCGCGTCGGCTTCGACGAGGCGCTCGCGAAGATCGCGGGATCCGGCCCCTCGAGTCGCGACGATCGAGGGCTTCGGCAGCGCCTGCTCATCGCGGTCGTCACGCGAGCCTTGGTGCAGCAGGAGCTCGCTCGCATGAAGCTCACCGAGGCGGCTGCCATCGCGGGCCGCGGGTCGCCGCTCTTGGCTGTGCTCGAGCAACGCCCGACCGCGTTCGGCTCCGCGGCGACGCCGAGTTGGTGGTCTCGACCGCCGCTCGACGACGCCGACCAGCTCGCGGCCATCGTCGTCGCCGATGACGTCGCGGGCACCGACGCGCCCGACGACGTGGTCGCTGCCGAGTACGAGCGCCAGCGCCAGCGTTGGACCGCCGAGACCGCGTGGGTACGCTTCGACGCGTGGAGCCTCCGCTTCGACGACGACGTCGGCGTCGCGACCTGCGATGACTTCGTGGCCAAGTATCGCCGCTGTGTCGAGAAGATGCCGGCGTCGACGCGGCAGCTGGTGTTGGCCGATCTCTCGCGCCGCGCCGCCGGCTGGCGCGCGCTCGCCGAAACCGAAGAGGGCGCGAACTCGGTCGCACACGACTGCGAGGCCGCAATCGGCGAGGCCACGCAGGAGACCACACCACTGGGCTGTGACTGGGCCAGCGACGCCGGCGCGAGCGAACGCGCGGCCCGCAAGGCGCGGCGCAACGAGACCCGCGCCCTCGCCAAGTCCGCGCGCGAGCGCCTCACCGGCGGCGAGGACCCCACGGCGATTGCGGCGGCGATCGGCGGCAGCGGCCAGACGCGCCGCATCGCGGCGCTCGAAGAGCTGCCCAAGCCGCTGGCGAAGGCCCTGCGCAGCGCGAAGCTCGGCGCCGTCGCGGCCGAGATCGACGACGGCCACGGCTGGGTGGTGGTGCGCGTGCTCGAGCGCCACGCCGCCGGGACGTTGCCGCTCGAGACCGTGCGCGAGGACGTCCTCGGCGAGCTCCGCATCGCACGACTGGCGGACGCGTTCGCGAATCTGCCCACGACCCTGCGCTCGCGCCACACAATCGAGCTGCACCCGTCGATGGAGTCGCTCGACGGCGAGCCCGGTGCCGACGCGCCGTAGTATGCTCGGTGGCATGTCTTGTCACCCGTTCCATGCGTCGGTCCCGGCGCTCCGACGCGCGCTCGCCTGGCTGTGCGCTGCGTCGCTGGCTGCGACCGCCTGCAAGGATGATCGCAACGCCGACGACGCGGCCGATGATTCCACCGGCACCACCGACGGCAGCTCGACCACCGCGACGTCGGCGATGACCTCGGGGAACACGGCCTCGGCGACCGCGACGTCGGCGACCGCGACCTCCGCGACCTCCGCCACCGGCAACCCCACAGCCACCAGCAACGGCACCATGACCACGCAGGGCTCGGCGGACTCCACCGGCGAGCCCGCCACCGAGTGTGACTTCGGCGAGGGCTTCGACGCCGACGGCGACGCATGGCCGGACACCTGGACCAACGCCGGCGGAGTCGCGACCGCTGACGTGCAGGGCGGCCGCGGTCGGCTGTCGCCGGTCACCAGCAACTACTCGCTGGCCCGCATGTATGCGCCTGCCGACTGCACCAACGCGGACATCACGTTCAGTTTCGAGTTCTCCGACGCGGGCTCGCAGGGCATCGGCGTCTATGTGCGCCAGAACGGCCAGTACCTGCAGCAGACCGACCCGCCGGGCGAGGGCTACGCGGTCTTCATCGAGGCGTTCCGCAACCCCGTCGGTATCGGCGTATGGCACGAGCTCGGTGGTGTCGAGACCGTCATCGGTGCAGTGGAGCCGTACCCACTGACCTCGGGCGTGAGCTACCGTGCACGGCTCCGTGTCACGCAGCTCGACGCCTCCACCACGCGGTTGCAGGCCCGGATCTGGCGCGATGGCGAAGCGGAGCCCGACGTGTGGAACGTCGAGCGCGACGATCAGAGCACGCCACTGCAAGGCATCGGTGGAGGGATCGCGATCGATGCCTGGAGCTCGCTCACCAACGGCACCGCTGCGATGCTGCTCGTCGATGACATCGTCATGACCCAAGCCCCGTGAGGACCGCGGCGCTCGGCCGCCGCTCCAGGTGTGTTAGGGTCGGCCCGCCATGGGCCTGACATCGCGCAAGCGTCTCGCCACGTTGATCGAGGAGAGCTCCGCCGAAGGTGAGCACACCCTCAAGCGCTCGCTGACCGCCAGCAACCTGGTGCTGCTGGGCATCGGCGCCATCATCGGCGCGGGCATCTTCGTGCTCACGGGCACCGCGGCGGCGCAGCACGCCGGCCCTGCGATCGTGATCTCGTTCGTGCTCGCCGGGTTCGGCTGCCTGTTCGCCGGCCTGTGCTACGCCGAGTTCGCCTCGATGATCCCCATCGCGGGCAGCGCCTACACCTACGGCTACGCGACCCTGGGCGAGCTGGTGGCGTGGATCATCGGCTGGGACCTCATCCTCGAGTACTTGTTCGCCGCCTCGACCGTCGCGGTGGGCTGGTCGGGCTACGTGGTCGCGTTCCTGCACCGCCTCGGCATCGACCTACCGACCGCGCTCACCAGCGCGCCGTACTCGGTCAGCGACACCCACGAGTTCACCGCGACCGGTGCGTTCCTCAACGTGCCCGCGGTGCTGCTGGTGCTGCTGCTGACCGGGCTGCTGACCGTGGGCATCCGCGAGTCCGCCACCGTCAACAACTACATCGTCTACGTGAAGCTCGCGATCGTGCTGCTGGTCATCGGCTTCGGCGCGACCTACGTCGATCCGGCCAACTGGACCCCGTTCGTGCCCGAGCCCACCGGCAAGCCGGGGCAGTTCGGTTGGAACGGCATCGCCGCGGGCGCGGGCGTGATCTTCTTCGCGTACATCGGCTTCGACGCGGTCTCGACGGCGGCGCAGGAGGCCAAGAATCCCCAGCGCGACCTACCGATCGGCATCCTCGGCTCGCTCGCGGTGTGCACGGTGCTGTACATCCTGATGTCGCTGGTGATGACCGGCATCGCGCCGTACACCGAGCTCGACGTACCGCACCCGGTCGACGTCGCAGTCAGCAAGGCCGGACCCGCGCTGTCGTGGCTGGCGATGCTGGTCGACATCGGCGCGATCGCGGGCCTGGCCTCGGTGGTGCTGGTGATGCTCATGGGGCAGCCGCGGATCTTCTTCGCGATGTCGCGTGACGGGCTCTTGCCGCCGCTGTTCTCCCGCGTGCACCCCCGCTACCAGACGCCCCACGTCGCCACGATGGTGACCGGCGTCGTCGCGGCGGTCATCGCTGGGCTGTTCCCGATCGGCCTGCTCGGTGAGCTGGTCTCGATCGGCACGCTGTTCGCGTTCGTGATCGTGTGCGCCGGCGTGCTGGTGCTGCGCAAGCGCGACCCCGACGCGCCGCGGGCATTCAAGACCCCGATGGTGCCGATGGTGCCGATCCTCGGCATCGCGACCTGCGGCTACCTGATGATCGGCCTCGGCTCGGCGACCTGGCTGCGGCTGTTCATCTGGCTGGCGATCGGCTTCACCATCTACTTCGGCTACGGCCGTCGCCACTCGAAGCTGGCGAGCGAGCCGTAGCCCGGCCGCAACGCACGAAGCCCCCGCGATCGCAGGGATCGCGAGGGCCTCGGGTGCGCTCGGCGCCCGTCGCAGCGGCGCGTCAGGTGGCCGAGAGCTTCTTCTTGAGCTCCTCGAGCTGCGCATCGATCTCGGCGGCCTTGTCCTCCGAGACCTCGCCGAGCTCGCCCTCGTCGTCGACCACCGGGCTCGAGTTCGCCGCAGCCTTGGGTGGCGCGTCGACCGATCCGCCGATGGCCTTGCGCTCGTCCTCGGCGGCCGCCAGCGCCATGCGCTTCTTGAGCGCCGAGAGCTCGTCGTCCACGCTGCTCGCGGCCAGCGCCTTGAACTGGGCGTCGAGCGAGGCCTCGGGCAGTGCGCCACCGATCTCGGCGGTGGCCTCGGCCTCGGCCTCGATCTGCGTCACGCGGTCCGACATGCGCTCGAAGGTGTCGAACGCGGAGGTCGAGTTGATGTTGGTGAGGGTCTCGTTGATCGTACGCTGCGCCTCGGCCCGCTTCTGCCGCGAGACCAGGATGTTGCGCTTGCGCTTGGCCTCTTCGATCTTGGCGTCGAGGCCCCGCAGCGCGCCCTTGAGCTGCTCGACCGAGGCCTTCTGCGCCTCCCACTGCTGACGCAGGGTCTCGGCGACCTCCTCGTGCTCGCCCTTGCGTTGCAGAGCTGCGCGCGCGAGGTTGTCGTCGCCGGCCTTGATGGCCAGCATCGCCTTCTTCTCCCACTCGAGCGCCTTGGCGGCCTCGGTCTCGTACTGCTTCTTGAGGCGCTTCTCGTCGGCGATCGCGACCGCGACCTGCTTCTTCGCCTCCACCAGCTGGGTCTTCATGTCGACCAGCACCTGGTTGAGCATCTTCTCGGGGTCCTCCGCCTTGTTGATCAGCTCGTTGATGTTCGAGCGGATCAGCGTCCCCAGTCTGGAAAACAAACCCATGCTATGCGCTCCCCTCGGCGGCCGCGGCGTTGTGGGCCCCGCGATGGATGAGCGGGGCGATCCTGTCGATATGGTTGTCCAAGGCGATGCACATGTCATCCACCATCGCTTGGAACTCGTTGAAGTCGAGGTTCTCGAGCTGTTGGGCCCCCGTCAGGACCACGCGGTCGCCCTCGAGCCGGTAGCTGCTGTGGAGCAGGTCGGCGTTGAGCTCCAGCAAGGCGCGGAAAAGGGGTTCGCGCTGGGTGTCGGTGGCGGCCAGCTCGAACATCGGGATCGAGAACAGCACGATGGGCGCCTCGATGGTGACGCCGATGGTGGCGCGGTGCTCACCCTCGGGGTGCACGACCCACGTGCCCTCGGAGACCTGCTCGTAGGGCAGCCCCATCTTGATCAGGTATGAATCGACTTCGTCGTGACTTGCCATCGAACGTGCCCTTGTTGGGAGATTGACGTGGATCTTCGTGGGTCTGCGGTACCGCACCACCGTCCACGCGGAGGCAGCGCGACTTGGAAGCCAGGCCGAGCGGTCGGCACCTCCGCCCCGAGCTACGCGGGAACCCGGCCTGGTTGTTGCCAGGTGCGCCGCGGATCGGCGAGCGAGGACAGGCAGGATAACGCGCCCGGCCCCGGATCGGTCGGGCTCTGACGCAAGGAAGGGCGCCGCCTCGATGCCGCACGCGGGGCCATGCTCCGTTGCGTCAGGGGGGCCAACTGGACCCTGCGCGGGATCATTTCCGGCGCGGGCGCGCGTCGGGCCCGAGCGTGCCCACCGGCGGGCGTGGCCGACCGCTCCCCACCGCGCAGCGCCCGATCGGCGGCCGCAGGCGCCCATTTGCGGCCGTCGCCCTAGCCTGCCGGCGGCCCGGCGTGGTATCCCGCCTCTGTTCGAACTCGGATGATGGAACCGCCGCCACGCGACCGGCTGCCACGCCACGTCGGCATCATCATGGACGGTAACGGCCGCTGGGCCCGCGCCCGTGGTCTGCCCCGCGAGGAGGGCCACGAACGTGGCGCCGACTCCGTGCGCACCGTCGTACGTGCCGCCCGCAAGGCGGGCATCGAGGCGCTGACGTTGTTCGCGTTCTCGAGCCAGAACTGGGACCGCCCCCCGGAGGAGGTCTTCCATCTGATGGAGCTGCTGCGGCGCTACCTGCTGCAGGAGCGCGACGAGATCCTCGGCAACGGCATCCGCCTGGTGACGGTCGGCGACTCCGAGCGCCTGCCGCCCCACGTGCGCGCACCGCTGGTCGACCTCATGGCGGCCTCGGCCGACAACCGCGACATGATGCTGTGCCTCGCGCTCTCCTACGGCGGTCGCGAGATGCTGACCAAGGCCGTGCGCGAGATGTGCAAGGCCGCGATCGTGGGCCGCCTCGACCCGGCCGAGATCACCGTCGAGACCGTCGAGTCGTACCTCGACTCGGCGCGGCTGCTGCCGCCGCTCGACCTGCTGGTCCGCACCTCCGGCGAGCACCGCATCTCGAACTTCTTCCTGTGGGAGACCGCGTACGCGGAGCTGCACTTCACCGAGAAGATGTGGCCGGAGTTCGATCGCGAGGACCTCATGGCCGCGCTGCACGACTTCGCCAGCCGCGAGCGACGCTTCGGCCAGACCTCGGAGCAGGTGCGCCCCGCCAAGCCCGGCGAGGGTGGCACGCCAGAGCTCGACTAGTGCGGACCGGCGTGCACGATGGGTGACTTCATCACGCGCCTCGGCACCGCGGCGGTGCTCGTGCCGCTGCTGCTGCTGGCGATCCTCCTCGATCCGACGCCGTACTCGGTGCTCGCGATCGCGACCATCGTCGGCATCCTGGGCTTCGACGAGTACGTGCGCATGGCGCTGCCCGTCACGCCCGATGCGCCGGCGTGGCCGCTGCGTGTGACCGCAGCGGCGTGCACCGTGGCGGTGGTCGGCGCGCCGACCCTGACCGGTGGCACCGCGGTGTTCGCCCCCGCGATGGCGTTCTCGGCCATCGCGCTGTCGATCGCCGTGCTCGCGCGCAAGCAGGCGCTCGAGCAGGCCGGCCGCCACCTCGCGATCATGCTCTCGGGGCTGGTCTACGTGCCGATGCTCATCGCCCACCTGCCGCTGCTGAAGCAGGGCGGCAAGCCGCACTGGCTGGTGGTCGCGCTGTGCACGGCCTTCTTCGCCGACACCGTGGCGTACTTGTTCGGGCGCGCCTGGGGCCGACACAAGCTCTACCCCGAGGTCAGCCCCAAGAAGACCTGGGAAGGCGCGCTGGGTGGCGTGCTCGGCTCGATGCTCGCGACGATCGGCGTGGGCTCGCTGTGGACGCTGCCGCAGCTGGGCATCGCAGCCGCCGCGGTGCTCGGCGTGATCGCGAGCGTGTGCGGGCAGGCGGGCGATCTCGTCGAGTCGATGGTGAAGCGCACCTGGGGAGTGAAGGACTCCGGCAACATCCTGCCCGGTCACGGCGGGATGCTCGACCGCATCGACGCGATGCTGTTCGTGTCGCCCGTGGTCTACTACTTCGTGACGTGGATGGGCCTGTGAAGCGGCAGCCGCCCCGCGGCCATCGTCAGCCCTCGCGACCCGCGGGCAGCGCCTTCATGTTCCTGCGCTTGGCGTAGTAGAAGCCGGCCGCCCCGGCACCGCCGAGGATCACCAGTGGCCAGAAGAAGGCGGCGACGACCGCCGTCGCCGCGGCCGAACCCACGCCCGTCAGCGCCGCCGCGGCCACCGACTGGCCGTTCGAGGCCTTCTTCTTCTTGGCGAATAGATATGTGCCCGCGGCAACGGCACCGCCGACCAAGAACGCGATGACCATGGGGTTCTCTCCGGCTCCGAGCGACCAGTATAGGCCAGATTTCATTTCGCGCCCGGTCTCGCTCCGCGCGCGTGCTCGACCCACCCCATCGGCGGGGCGCCAGCACGAGATTCCCCCGCGATCACGCGGGACGCCGGCGGTGGACGATGGCCACCACCCTCCGCCATACTCGGCGGCCTTGAGCGGGCCCGAACAAGACGAACGCGCCGAGATGACGACCAGCGACGACGGCGGTCACGACGACCTCGCCGATGATGATGGTGGCGAGGACGCCGGCGGCGACGAGAGCAGCGGTGGCGAGAGCGGCGACGGCGTGACCGCCGACGGTGAGCGACCGGCGGGCAAGAAGCGTCGACGTCGACGTCGACGCGGGCGAGGTCGCGGCGGTGAAGCAGCCGATGGCGCCGCGCCGAGCACCGGCACCAGCGCGGACGCGACTGCGGGCAAGCCCGCGGAGGCCAAGCCCGTGACGGCGCAGGATCCCCGCGGCCCGCGAGCGCAGGGCGAGCGCGGACCGAAGCCGGCCCACGATCGCGATCGCGGCGGTCGAGCCCATCACGATCGCGGGCCCCGAGCACACCACGATCGCGCTGGGCGTGCGAGCCAGCCCGCGCGCGAGTCCACGCCGACCGCATCACCGCAACAGGTCGCCGCCTTCGCGCAGGTCGCCGCGGGTCTCTTCAGTCACCTCGACGATCGCGAGGTGCCGTGTCGCCTCGATGGGTGCGGACGCACCTGGACGTGGACCGCCGCCGAACAGATCCAGGCCTTTGGTCAGCCACCGCCGCGGCGGTTGTGCCCCGAGCACCACGCGGCGTTCGAATCGGTCGCCGACACCGAGGTGCGCTGCAGCAACCCCGGCTGCGAGCGCACCTGGACGTGGACGAAGGCGGCCCAGCTCGCGGTGCTGCAGCGCGGTGGCACGCTCGAGCCGCCGACCCGCACGTGCGACGAGTGTGCCCACACCGATCGCAACCTCGGGGATACCGAGATCGCGTGCCGGGTCGACGGTTGCCGGCGCACGTGGACGTGGACCCGCGACGCCCAGCTGAAGCACCGCGCGTGGCTGCGACACACCGCCGCCGAGGCCCCCGAGCCACCGCCCGCGGGTGATCGCCGCGGTCGTCGTCGTCGTCGGGGCCGCAACAGCGACGGGCCGCCGCCGCGGATGTGCGAGCCGTGCCGACAGCGGCAGGCCAAGCTGGTGGATCGGGAAGCCCCCTGCAAGGTGCACGGCTGCACCCGCACCGTCACGATCGACCGCGAGTCCCAGCTTCGAGCATGGGCCGCGACCGGCACCACGGACATCGATGCCGACGTGCCGATGCCCAAGCGCATGTGTGAGGTCTGCCGCGAGTTTTGCCGGCTTCACACCGACCGCGAGGTCGCATGTGGCCGTCCCGGCTGCGACCGCACGTGGACGTACAAGACCGGCGCACAGCTGCAGGCCTTCCTCGCGGGTCGCTTCGAGGACCCGCTACGGCTGTGCGCGCAGTGCATCGCGGGCGGACACGCCCAGGCACCGACGACGATCGAAGGGGCCGAGACGATGCCCTGCGTCGTGCCGCTGTGTGACGGTATCTGGCACTACGTTGTCGGCATGTCGATCGCACCGGCGAACGACGGTGACCATCCCGTCGATCGCATGTGTGACCGCTGCAGGGCCGAGCGCGGCGCGGCGCCCCGCCCCACGCCCCGTGTGTCGTCGAACGACGACGCGCGAACGCTGGAGCCGGACGAGCCCGACGATGCCAGCACGCACGTCGAGCCCAACCCCGCGACCAACCCCGAGACCAGCCCCGAGACCGGCCCCGAGGACGAACCGGACGAGGGCGATGCGCCCCTCGACGCATCGCCGACCGACGAGGCGCATGCCGACGACGGCGAGGCACTCACACCGTCGTCGTGAGACCGGATCGACCCTGAGCCGATCGAGCCTGCGCCGATCGAGTGCCGACGCGACGACGCGCGTCGGCAAAAATCTGCTCGGATCTTGACCGCACGCCCTTCGAGGTGGGAAGGTTCCACGCGCGCACGTTCTTCCCCGGCTCGAACTCCCGCTCCCGCGACAACCTCCGACGTCGACCACTCCCACGCTCTGGGCGTGCGCACCAACTTCCCCGAACCCGGTTCGTCCCGCCGCTGACGGCAAACGCCAGCGACAGCGACGAACCGGGTTTGTTCGTTGGTGCGTGGCTCGGGTAACATGCAAGGCAGCATGGCGAAGGCGCCACCCGATACGCGAGTGCGCGAGGTCCGGCCGATTTCGGCGCCGGGCCCCGGCGAGACGCCGTGCCTCGAGGTCATCGGTGGTCGCAGTTCAGGCCGCGTGTTTGCCCTGAAGACGCCGGTCACCGCGATCGGGCGCGACCCCAGCTCCGATGTGGTGCTCGACGACGACGGGTTGTCACGCAACCACGCGCGCATCCACATGGGCGACCCGCTGTGGATCGAAGATCTCGCTTCGACCAACGGCACCTACGTCAACGGCACCCGCGTCGGGCGAGCACGCGTACGCGAGGGCGACCGCTTGCAGTTCGGACCCAACGCACTCCTGCGGCTCAGCTATTGGAGCATCGACGCGCTGCAGCGAGCGCTCGCCGACGGTGCGAACGCAGGCGCAGAGGCCAGCGCACCGCTGCCGCTCTCGGATCGCGAGCTCGAGATCGCCAGGCTGGTCAGCGAGGGCCTGACCAACGCCGAGATCGCCACGCGCCTGCAGATCAGCGAGCGCACCGTGACGACCCACGTGGCGAACATCTACCGCCGCTTGGGCGTGCACAGCCGCGCGGCGCTGACGCGGTTGCTGCTCGAACGACGCGTCCGCTGACGACGCCGCACGGCGGCGAACACCGCCAGCGCCCACCACGGCGCAGCGCCGGTGCCCTGCGTGCAGCCGCAGCCACCCGCGTCCTCGCCGTCGGCACCCGGCGGTAGCGCACCATCGTCGCTGCCCGCAGTGCCGCCGCCGCCACCGGTGCCATCCGCCGCACCGCCATCGCCGGTGCCGTCGCCCGATCCGCCGCCGGTGCCACCGCCACAGGTCTCGCCCACCGGACACTGCGCGTCGTCGATCACGTACAGCGCACCGCTGGCGTCGTCGACCAGGAACACCTCGTCGCGCACCGGCGTGCCCTCGGGGACGCCGTCGACGCTGGCCTGCGGCCACACCTCGGCGGCACCGACGTCGATGCGCCACGCCTCCCGCGCGGCCGCGCTGGCCAGCGATCGCTTGCGACCAGCGTCGATCAACCACAGCGCTTCGGCCGGATCGTCCTCACCGCGCACGACCAGCGGCGTCTCGCCGAGCGGCTCGCCCGGTTCGATCGCGTCGACGGTCGCAGCATCGATCACCGCGAGATCCCAGAACGTCGACAGCGCCCACGCGGCCTGCACCTCGGGGCCTCCGACCAGACGACGCACACCCGCGGGCACTGCCGGAGGCATGCACGAGAACTGTCCCGGACTCGACTCGAGCAGCGGCGACTCGGTGCCCTCGGTGTCGACCGCGTAGACATAGACCTCGTGGCTGGCGCTGTCGCGTAGGCTTCGCGGGATCTCGATCTCGAAGCCGTGCGCGCACGAGCCCAGCGCATCGCAGAGATCGTCGCGCTGCAGATCGGCGACCAAGGTGATGCCGGTCGCGGTGGGTTCCTCGGCGGGACCACCGAAGTACGCGCGGATCTCGACCGGTGCATCCGGGGTGTCCGGGTCCTGCGCCCAGCCCCGGATCGACTCGCAGTCGACCGCGTCGACCGGCCCCGCGGGCGGCTCGTTGCCGAGCCCGGTGAGGTCCTCGTAGGCCGTCACCAGCGACATGTACGGGCTCACGAACACGAAGCCGACGCCCGCGACATCCTGCTTGATGTTGAAGTGCAGGTGCACCGTCGTGGAGGTGCCGCCGAACTCGTTGGACACCAGGCCGATGACGTCGCCCTGCGCGAGCGACTCACCGCTCGAGACCATGATGTTGCCGCCGTGCAGATAGTCGAAGCGGGTGCCGTCGGCGGCGGTGACGTAGACCGAGTAGCTGCCGATCGAGGTCACCGTGCCGGCCATCACCGAGACGTACGGATACGTGAGGTTGTCGCAGCTGGCGGGGCGGATGTCCTGGCCCTGGTGGCCGGTGCCCGACGGGCACAGCGGCATGTCCCAGCTGCGGGTCTCGCAGTAGTTGTCGCGCCAGGGGTACGCGAAGTTGGCCGCGTCGCACTGCGAACCGCCCGGGCCCTCCGAGCCGCCCACGCCCCACACCTGCGAGTTGGGGTACGACGGCGCGTCCTGGATGGGATAGCGCATGCCCGGGGCGTAGACCGTCTCGTCCGCGGCGCCTTGGCCGGAGCCGGGCACGAGATCGCCGGCGGGCAAGTAGAACGGCTCCGCCTGCGCGCCCGCGGGCGCGAGTACGACGAGCAGCGGCAACGACCACGCGAGGTGACGGCGGATCATCGCGCACCTCCACGACCACCGACATAGACCAGCGACTCGAGCCGCGTCATGAAGGCCCGTTCGTCGTCGCACCACGTCACCGCTCGGCGATCACACTCGATCTCGAAGGAGTACGCGACGCCGTGCTCGATCCACGACGCCGACCAGATCTCTTCGTTGCGGGTCACGAAGCCCGCACCGTCGCGCATCGGATGGGTCGGCTCGAAGGTCCGCACGTGGGGATGCACGCGGGCCTCGCCACTGCCATGGGTGTGCAGCAGGTAGCCGTCGCCGTGGACCGTCAGCGCGTACCAGCTGGGGCCGCTGGTGAGCACCGCGCGAGCGCCGGCCTCGGGCGGTGCGAGCACGGGGATCGGTGCGTCGTCGATGCGCGCCTGCAGACCGGCGTCGTAGCGCGCGCGGGCGACGTGGTCGATGCGCTCCGCGGCCGGCCACGCGATCACGCGGGCCGCCCTCTCGCCACCGAGCACGCGTCCACGCTGCGGCTTGTTGCCGGTTGTCGCCGCCGGAATCTCTGCGCTGCGCTCGAGTGCGAGTGCACCGCCGCGCTCGCCCCCGGGCTCGACGCTCGAGCACCCGCACAGACCGATGAACCAAGCCGTGCAGCCCCAGCCGAGGGCGCGCGCGCGTACGTGGACAGCCATGATTGGAGGTTAGCGAATCCGGTGCAGGGTGACGCGGTCTGGTGGCGCAGACGCCACCCGATCTCCGCCCGCGCCTACGCACCGCTGCGTAGTCCGACGCGTCGGGGCACGTCGCGGACGTAGTCGCCGGCGGAGTTTCGTGGGTACCATGATTCGCTGTGACCGCTCGCCGTCTCGTGACGCTCGCTATCGCCCTGGTCGCCTGCGGACCCGCGGCCGACGGCAAGACCACCCAGGCCTGGAACCCGGACACCACCGGCAGCTCCGACGGCGGTGACAGCGAGGACGCAGGCGAAGTCGCGACGATGGGCGGTGCGTCCTCGCAGAGCAGCACGACCGCGGGCAGCTGCGATCTCGAGTGCGAGACCCCACCGTCGGATTGCCAGCTCGCGCCGGGCACCTGCGAGGGCGACGCGTGCACGTATCCCTTCGCGATCGCCGGCACGCCGTGCCTCACCGACTGCGCCAGCGGCGGGCACTGCGACGCGACCGGCACGTGCATCTGCGGCGCCGACAGCTGCGCGCAGACCTGCCTGCCGGGGCCGAACATGGACGCCGCCTGCGACGACAGCGGCACCTGCGTGCGCACGTGCCAAGCCCCCTACGACGACTGCGATGGCGATCCGAGCAACGGCTGCGAGGTCCCCGTGGGCGTGCCGCACGTGTGCGATCTGAACGGCATCAATCCGGACGGCGGCTGCTGGACCGCCTACTGCGGCGCCGGCCAGGGCGACGGCGTGTTCGACTTCGGCACCTACCACTGCGTCGACTGCTCGACGTGTGGCACCACCGACGGTGGCCAGTGCCATTGGTGCAACCACGACACCGGCAACTGGTTCCCCGCCGAGGCCTGCGAGTGTGGTTCGTACCTCGACGCGGTGTGCGGGCCGTCGTAGCAGGGTGCGGAAGTACGCGAAGCGTTCTTCTGGACAGCCTGCTACGTGACCGTGCCCGCGCCCATCAGCCCTTCTCGAACGCCGCCTCGGCGATCATCGTGTTCTCCAGCGAGTTCTGCCCGAAGGTGAAGCTCGTGTTGCGCGTGAACTTGTAGCTCACCGGCAGCCCGGTCCCGAGGTCGAACAGCATGCTGCCCTCGGTCGTACTCTCGACCGCGATCATGTTGCCCTGCATCTCGGTCGCGCCGCTGCTCTCGACCTCGACCTGCAGCTCGGCGATGCGCTGGCCACCGGACTCGTCGATCTTCACGAGCGTGAACTTGCTCTCGATGTCGGTCGGCAGCATCACACCGGAGTCACCGAGCTGGGTCTCCTCTTCGCGCTCGACCGTGATCGGCTTGCCCACCGCGAGCGACTCCTTGGGGAGATCGGGCAGCGAGACCATCGCGTCGGTCATCGCCAGCAGCTGCAGTGCGCCGCCGTTGCTGGGCTCCTTGCCCTCGCCGGCACCACCCTCCTTGGCCAGCGCCTTGAAGCGCTCGCGCCGTGCGGCGGTCTCCTGCAACGCGTCGGTGCCCTTCTCGTCGACGGTGCCGAGCACGTCGACGATGAACGCGCCGCGACCCTCGGCGAGCAACATGCTCTTGGCGTCGCCCGACGCGTCCTTGTAGAGGCCCTCCACGTCGAGCTTGCCGATGTCGGCGAAGCTCCACGAGACCTTCAGCTTGTCGCCGTTGGGGACCACGTCGAGCAACGCGGAGTACTCGATCGCCGCCTGACCGAACTTGCCGCCACCGCTGGTGTTGAGATCGATCTTGCCCTTCTGCTTGAGCTTGGTCGCGGTCAGGCCGTAGCGCAGCTGCACACCATCACCGGTGGTGGGCGCACCTGCGGCACCGCCGCGCCCACCGGGGCTGTCGGTGCCCCCCTGCTTGTTGCACGAACTACCAGCGGCTGCGCACGCGAGCGCAGCGACGAGACCGAACCGGACGAGCTTCGACATGGCCCGCGTACGCTACCAAAACCCCGCGCCACCGCGGCCACCGGAGGGACCATGGCCGACCGGCCCCGCCCGTGGTAATCCCCGTCGCCCATGGCGCTCGAGTTTCTCGCTGCGTTGTTCGGTCCACGGCTCAAGCTGCCGGCTGATCAGGTCACGCGCCTGCCCGGAGCCGCCAAGAAGGCCGCTGCACCGCACGCCACCGCGATCCAGGCCACGCTCGACAAGATCTCGGCGCTGCCCAACATCGCGGACATGAAGGACACCAAGCGGGTACCGCGGGGCTTCACGCCGCTGGTGAAGGAACTCCTCCACCACGTCGACGCCTACCACGACGCGCTGCGCGAATCGATGGGCCTGACCGACGTCAAGCGCCCCGGCGAGCCGGGCGGCTGCAACGCCTGCTACACCGCGCCGGTCGGCGTCTCGAGCATCGAGGCGCTCAACATCTATCGCGCCGCTCGACCGTGGAAGGACTTCGCGGAGGTCGTGCGCAAGCTCGTCGAGTACGCGCAGGAGCAGTACAAGGACGTGCAAGCCGGCGCCAAGGGCAAGGACGCCGAGAAGGTCCGCTTCGGCGGCAAGGCGGTGCAGAACGGCCGCTTGGTGTTCGCCAAGAAGGAGCACGCGTGCCCGCTGCTCGACCCCGCGACCCAGCGCTGCCGCGTTTGGGCGGAGCGCCCGATCGCGTGCCGCATGCAGCACCACGTCACTTCGCCCGAGCACTCGCGGCCGAGCCACGCCGAGTTCCCCAAGGGCGTGCGCTCGAAGAACCTGCGCCTGCCGGTGCGCGCTCAGGTCACGCTGTCACAGCTCGACAAGCGCATCGCCCTCGAGCTGTCGCCCTTCCTCTACGCCTCGATCCCACAGATCGCCCAGATCACCGAGGGCCAGCAGCTGACCGAGGTCGGCGAGGCGCCGGTGCGGATGCAGCAGGACGGCTCCGTCGCACGCCCGGCCAACCGGAACGTCGCGCACGCCAAGAAATTCCAGAAGGACAAGAAGAAGTCCGCGCGCAAGAAGTGAGCGACTCGCTCACGCGGACCACGACAACCGGGGGCCCCGCGGCAACGCTGGATTCTCGCCGGTGCGGGCGCGCGCCGGCGCCTGCAGCGAGGGCAGCGCGCGGAACGGCGTGCGACCATCGCCGATCGCTCGGCCCGCGATCGCGGCCCGGCGGGTGGCGAGTTCACGCACCAGCGCCCGCCAGCGGCGGAGATCGTCCTTGAGCAGCGGGTCCGAGCCGATCACACAGCGGGCCCGCGCCCGCGCGCTCTCACCGATGCGCTCGCCGAAGTACGCACCCAGCCCACCCAGGGTCGTGGTCGAGAACAACGCGACCACCACGAGGCCGAGCGCCGCCAGCAAGAAGCCCGGGTTGGCGGCGCCCAGGCACATCCAGCACACCAGCGCGAAGACCCCCACGCCACCGCCGACCCCGAGCGCACGCCCGCGCTGCATCGCCAGCGCGCTTGCAGCCTCGGCCTCGATCAGCGCGCCCGAGCTAGCGCGGCCCGAGGTTCGCACCGCCAGCGCACCGGGGGCCCGGCGCTGGGGATCGAGGATGTTCTCGATCGCGATCTGGGCCCGGAAGTCGCCCCGGCGCACCGTCAGGCGTGCGCCGTTGCTGGGGCCCGCCGGCGAGTCGATCTCGACGGTGTAGCCGCGCTCGCGCGGGAAATACATGGCCCAGGTCTGCGCGGCCCACTCGACCAGGCCACGCACCTCGTCACGCACCTGGGCGGGCTTGAGCCCGGTGCACGGCACCGACCATCCGAACGGATCGAAGCCACTGGCCTCGCGCAGATCCACGTCATCAACGTAGCGTGCGCCCAGGGCAGCGTCCACCGACGCTGCGTTCGCATGCACTTCCCAAGGTGGTGCACGCGATCACGATCGCGGCTTCACTTCGTCCACTCATAGCTCACGTACGCCCGCATCGCACCTTTGGCCTCCCCGCACATCATCGTCACGCGGTAGCGATCGGTCGAGCCGGTGATCTTGAGGCGGCCTGGCAACTTCTCGTCGGGCCCGCGTTGCAGGTTGGTGACCTCGCCGCCGACCCGCTTCTCGAGCTGCTCGGCGCACGACTCGGCGGTGGTGCCAGCGGGCAGCTCGAAGAGGATCTGCGACGAGAAGAAGCCCTCGTCGGTGCGCTCGGATCGACTCACGTCCTGGGCCTTCGCGCCCTCGAGCATGTCCTTGCGGAACCAATCGGGATCGCGGAAGCGCTGCCCCAATGGATCGGCAGCGGCGGCCGCCTTGGCGTCGTCCACCGGCGCCGGCGTCGGCTCCTGCACGGGGCGCGCGAGCGGTGGCTTGTTCGCGTCGGCCTTGTCGTCGACCGCGACGGCCTTGCCAGCGTCGGGCTTGGCCTCGGCATGGCTGCCGGCCTTGCCCGCGTCGGCAGCACCGCCGCCCTTGCCCCCGCAGGCCATCGCCACGACCAGGGCCAACCACACTGCTCCGCCTCGCGACCGACGCATCGACATCATCGGGCCGAACACTAGCAGGGCGGCGCGCCCCCTGCCGCCCTCGGCGTGACGGCCGGCGGCCGCCCGCAGCGTCACTTGCCGTGGACGCAGCGGGCCCCGACGGCGGCGTCGGGCTCGAGCTCGACCGCCACCCACGGTGTGTCGATGGCGGGCTCGCCGGCCGCGGGCCGTTGTTCGACGGCGCCATCGGCGGTCCAGAACGGCCCCGGCCCGCGGAACAGCGCGGCGATCGCCTCGACCTCGGCGATGGTCGGCAGCCGCCACTCACTCCAACGGCGGCCGTCGGCCTCGAAGTCGAGCGCCTCGCAGAACGCCCGCGCCTCGTCCTGCGCGACCGCCTCGGCGATGCCGCCGAACAGCTCGACCGCGCCGACGTTGCGCACGATCGGCAGCGGGGGCCCGACCGCGGGCACCTCCAGCGACGCGGTCGCGGCGTCGAGATCGGCGGCGCATCGGAAGCCTCGCATGGGATCGGCCGCAGCCGCACCGCTGCGATCGCCGACGCGGGCCGACTTCCACACCCAGCGCTTGGCTGCCTGCTGGGGATCGGTGGCGATCGCCTTGGCGAGCGGGCCGTCCTTGCGACGGAAGTCGACCGCACCGTAGGCCGCGAGCGGTGCCGCGGGATCGAACTCGTCGGCGACCCACTCGTTGGCGTTGGTGCCCATGCCGCGAACGCCGAAGTAGCTGAGGTCGACGACCGGTGTGTCGATCGGCAGCAACCCAGCGAGGTACTCGTCGCGCAGCTCGTTGCCCCACGGATACATGCGGGCATCGACGCCGCGCGCGGCGTACTCCCACTCGAGCTCGGTCGGCAGACGCTGCCCGACCGAGCTGCAGTACGCGGCGGCTTGCTCGTGGGTCACGCAGGTCTGCGGCACGTTGGGGCGCCCGCCCTCGGGCGTGCGCTCGAGCAGCGCGTCGGCCGAGCACGCCGCGGTGCACTTGCCGGCGTCGATGCAGGCCTGGTAGGCGCTTCGCGTGACCTCGTTGACGTCGATCCAGAAGCTCGACGCCTGCACCACGCGCGGTGGCTGACCCGCCCACTGCAGCCGCGGATCGCCGGCGGTCTTGCGGAAGTCGTAGGTCGAGGGCAGATCGCCGACGATGAACTCGCCCTTGGGGATCTGCACTTGCTGGCCCTGCGGCACCACGCGGGTTGCCAGGGCCACGCACTGCCCCTGCGCATTGCGACCGGTGCCTCGCGTGCACTCCGAGGGCAGCTCGTTGCCCCGCGGATCGATGACGGGCTCGGGCGGCTTCGGAGGCGGCTCGGCGGTCGCGAGCGGTATCGGGTCGGGGGTGTCGACGACGTCGAAGCGATGCGAGCTCCGATCGCACGCAGGCGCGAGCAAGGTGAACACGAGCGGGAGGATTTGACGACGCATCGCGACTTCCAGGGCCGGGGGAGTGTACCGCTTCGTCCGAGCACCTTGGCCGATCCGATGCACGCGCCGCAGCGGCATCGCCGGTGCTGCCGGCGCCAACGCGGTTGGCGGCCCGGCCGGCCTCACAGCTCGAAGCGCGCGAGGTGCTGGTCCGGCAGCGGCGGCCGCAGCAGGCTGCCCGCCACCAGCCCCGCGACGGTCGCAGCCACGCCGAGCACGCCGATCTGCAGCGACCACGGATTGAGTTCGGCGTACCACGCGGGCGTCAGCTGCTGCAACGCGAAGGCCAGGAAGCAGGTGCCCAGCCCCGCGCCCAGCCCCCACGTCGCGCCGGCCCGGTTGGCGCGGCGCCAGTACAGCGCCGCGAGCGTCAGCGGCAGGAACTGGATCGGCACCGCGTACGCGAGCAGCAACAGATCCACCACCGAGGCGCGGCCACCGATCGCCAGCAGCGCGAACGCGACGATCGCCAGCACGACCACCGATACCCGCATGCCCCGGGTCTGCGCACGATCGTCGAGCGCCATGCCGAGTCCGACCACGCCGACGTCGCGCACGAGGATCGAGGCGCCGGCGTGCAGCAGCGCGTCGCCAGTCGACATCGAAGCCGCCAGCACCGCGAACGTGACGATCGCGACCACCAGCTGGGTGTCGCCGAGCTCGGGCCGCGACACGATCCACAGCAGCACCGAGTCGTCGGCGGGCCCCCCGGCGAGCAAGGCCGCGTAGCCCAGCAACAACAGCGGCACCAGGAAGAACAGAAAGCTCGGATAGAGCACCGCCGACAGCTGCACGAGTCGCGCACTGCGGGCGGTGAAGCACTTCATGAAGACCTGCGGCCACATCGAGAAGCCCAGCGCGGACACCAGGATCTCGCTGGTGTACTGCCCGAAGCCGGTCGGGCCGGGGCCCGGCAGCACCAGCGCGTCGGGCCGCTCGAGTGCAACGCGATCGAACATGGGCGCCACGCCGCCGAACAGCTCGTGGGGCACCCACAAGCCCAACCACCACACGATGACCAGCATCGCCGCGCCCTGCAGCACGTTGGTCCACGCGACCCCGCGCACGCCTCCGATCACCACGTAGGCGACCACCACGGCATAGACCACGAATGCGCCGAGCCCCGGCGACCAGCCAGTGACGGCCTGCATCACGACGCCGGCGCCCTTGAGCTGGATGACGAGGTACGGCAAGAACGCCAGCACCGTCGCGACGCCCATCCAACCGGTCACCGCGCGGCTGTCGAAGCGGGCGCCGATCAGCTCGGCCTGCGTCACCAGGCCCAGGCGCGCGCCGAGCCGCCGCACCTTGGCGCCGAAGTAGAAGACCGGCACGAAGCCAACCGCGCCGTAGGCGAGGATGTAGAACGCGTCCGAGCCCTTCGCGACCACCCGCTGCGGGGTCCCGAGCAAAGCGTAGGCGCTGAACACCGTCGCGCCCATCACGAAGTACATCACGAGCGGTCCGAACGCGCGCTCGCCCGCGACGTAGTCGGCGACGTCACCTCGGCCCACGCGTCCGGCCGCGATGCCGATCGCGAGCGTGATCGCGAGGTAGCCGAACACCACCAGCGCCGGCATCGTCGTCATCAGCCGCCGCCCTCGTCGTCGTGCTCGCGATCATCGACGCAGCGCAGCACGTAGAGCAGCGCGAGTGCGCCGCAGTTGAGCGCGACCACGATCAGCACGTAGACCAACGACCACGGCAGGCCCAGCACCCGCGGCTCGACGTGATTGCCGAGCAACGCGTAGGCCGGCGCGACGAGCAACACGGTCGAGGCCGCGAAGTACACGAGGCCGACGCGCGCCAGCGCCCTGCGCCATGCCCGGGGCGAGTCCACGTGTGCTACGCCAGCGCCTTGCGCAGGAACGCCAGCGTGCGATCCCACGCGATCTTGGCTGCGGCGGCGTCGTAGACCTCGGGCCGGTGATCGTTGAAGAACGCGTGCTGTGCGTCGTAGAGGTGATCCTCGACTTCGACGCCCGCCGCCCGCAGGCGCGCGACCAGATCGTGCGCCTGCGCGACCGGGATGTAGTCGTCGTGCTCGGCGAAGTGGGTCTGCACCGGGCCCGAGAGCCGATCGAGCCGGGGCTCGGCCTTGGGATGCACGCCGTAGAAGTCGACCACCGCGCAGATCGACTCGGGATACTCGCCGGCGGCGTGCAGGGCCAGCTTGCCGCCCATGCAGAACCCGACCGCCGCGACCTTCTTCGGCGTGACCGAAGCGTGGGCCAGCAGGTACGCCGCGGCGCCACCGAGCTGCCGGCTGGCGTCGGGGATGTCGAGCTCCATCAGGCGGCGCCCGGCATCGTCGGGTCCGCTCGCCGACTCACCGCGGTAGAGATCGGGCGCGAGCGCGGCGAAGCCCGCCGCAGCGAAGCGATCGGCGACCTGCTTGATGTGATCGACCAGACCCCAGTACTCCTGGATGACCAACACGCCCGGCCCATGGCCACTGGCGGGGAGCGAGAGGTAGCCGGTCGCAGTGCGACCGTCCGCGGGGAACTCGACCATCGATGACGCCATGTGCTGCTCCTTCGGAGGGTTTGCCGACGAGGTCGGAGTGTAACAAAGCTCCCCTCGCGCGAGCGCCCCGCGTATCCTCGCGAGCACCGTGAAGTACGACATGGTCGACCGCCGCTGCATCGTCACGGGCGCGAGCTCGGGCATCGGCAAGGAGATCGCGCGCAACCTGGCCTACTTCGGCGCCTCCGTGGTGCTCGCGTGTCGCGACCGCGATCGTGGCAGCGCCACACTCCACGAGATCGTCACGGACAGCGGCAACGAGAACGTGACCATGATGCAGGTCGACCTCGGCCATCGGCAGTCGATCCGCGCGTTCGTCAAGAACGTGACCGCCGGCGGCCCGGTGCACGTGCTCGTCAACAACGCCGCCGTGCTGTGTGCCGATCGCCGCGTGAGTCCCGACGGCATCGAGCAGACGTGGGCGACCAACGTGCTCGGCTACTTCGCGCTGACCAACCTCCTGCTCCCGACCCTGCGACGCTCGGGGCCGGCGCGGGTGGTGAACGTGGCGTCGACGTTCGCCCGGGGCCTGCAGCTCGACGACGTGCAGTTCGAGCGACGCAAGTACTCTGGGATGGCTGCCTACGCCGCCAGCAAGCAGGCCGATCGCATGCTCGCGTGGCGCCTCGCCGAGCTGACGGTCAACGACGACGTGAGCGTGCACGCCTGCCACCCCGGTGCGGTCGGCAGCGGGCTGTTCCGTGAGCAGAGCGGATGGTTGGGACGACTCATCCGCATGGGTCAGGGGTGGGCACTCAAGTCACCGAACGCGGGCGCGCTCACACCGACCTTCGTGGCGGCGGACCCCACGGTCGCGGCCGAGAGCGGACGCTTCTGGATCGATCGTGCCCCGCGGCCATGCCCGTTTGCGCGGGATCGGGCGGCGCTGCTCGAGCTGTGGCGCATCTGCGTCGAGCAGACCCAGTGTGATGCGTGATCCAGCTCGCTCGCTGTGCCACGCGCAACTGTGTTGCGTGAGCACACCACGATCGCCGCGACACGTGTGACACGTGACAGCGCTGTCGTAGTGTAACGATGGACGCCGCTGCGCAATACAAACCATCGTGCGCGCGGTGGAGACGGTGTGCGGTCGCGGGATAAACCCCCGCGATCGTGTGGGGAATGACCCGGATCCCGTGTGCCCGCATCGGCCGCGGTGGCGGAATCGGGCGGCATGGCGGACCGCTGACGGATCCGTGTTCACGCTGCAATCGCGTGCCTCGACGGTGACCTACGCCATCGTACGGTCGATCCAGCACCGAGACCGCGCACGTATTGAATTTGGCGACTGGAATCCCGGCGAGGATCGAACAGACTTTTGGGTGCGCAGGAACTGGCCCGAGCGGCCATACAAGAGGCAGGTGTCATGAGTCTTCGAGCAAACATCGATCATCTCGCGGCGGCCCCGGGCATCGTGGCCGTCACCGTGGCCGATCCGGCCGGCAACCTCGAGTTCCGCGGCGAAGAGACGTGGAGCCCCATTCTCGGAGCCGCCATGGGGCTCCTCAAGAAGACCGACGAGAGCACGATCCGTCTCGTGATCGGTCAGCACACGGTGGTCCTGCAGGGAGAAGGCGACGAGACCGTCGCCGTCGTCCTGCCCACCGGTCACGCGATTGCGAAGTCGCTTCGCCGCATGATCCGTCGCATGTCCCGCAAGGTGCGTGCGCCGATCGTCCGGCCGGCCATCTCGCAGTCGGTGAGTGATCCCACGCATCCGACCACCTGGGGCTGATCCCTGGGCCGGCTGTGGGGGCACGCACACCGCGCACTGCCTGCCCGACCTGCAACCCGCCCCACCCCGTCGACGAGAACGTGCGTCGACGAGGACGGGACGGGGGGCCAGGCCGGCTGTCAGTGGCCCCCGGCGAAGTCGTAGAAGCTCGTATCTTCCAGCTTGGGTAGTGCGTCGCGGCGAACGAGTAGCGTTCGGACCGCCCATAGATCGCTGAACACCCGGTACCGCAGCGCGGTCTGGTCGAGGTAGTCGACCCCGGCCGAACCACCCGTGCCCGTGCGTCGACCGATCACGCGCTCGACCATGCGTGCGTGTCGCTGACGGAACACCAAGAAGGCTTGCTCGAGCGCGACGATGCCGTCGACGACCTCGCGTGGCCACGCGAGCAGCGGCAGCTCGCGATAGCTCTCGATGAAGACGATGGCCGCGCGGATGCGACTGGTCCGCTCGCGCTCCTCGAGCGGGCGATCCTCCGCGAAGAGGAACATGCGCGCGCCGTCCTTCTCCTTGCGGTAGCGGGTCGCGAGCCGCTCGCGGTCGTTGTCGTTGGTGGCGAGCGCGACGGCCTGGGCGAGGTTGCCGTCGACCTCCTTCGCGTGCGCCTGCAGGTAGTCCTCGAGGAACGCCTGCACGCGGGCACCATCGTCGGGCTCGCCGGGGTGCGAGCCGCAGATCGGCGTGCGGTACAACCAATGCTGCATCGCGGTGAGGATGGTGGGGAGATCTTCGCGGCGCTTCAACACGCGGCGCAGCGCCGGCGACTCGCCCCCGCCCGGAGCCCGCAGCGCGTCGAGGTAGCTGCCCTCGCCGCCGAGCGAGACCCGGACCTCGTCGGCCAAGCCCAGCAGGAATTCGATCTCGCGCAGCTGTGCCGACTGGAACCCGCTCGCCGGCGAGAGCTTGTCGCGGAACGCCAGGTAGTCCCGCGTGGTCATGCTCTCCATCAGCGCGAAGTGCTGCGCAACGTTCTGCATGAGCAGCACGGCGCGACGCAGTCCATGGACGACCTGCGCGAGCGACTGCTCGGGCACCGGCTCCTGGGCCATGCAGTCACGCACCACCACGAGCTCGCGCAGCACCAGCTTGAACCACAGCTCGTCGATCTGATGGATGGTGATGAACAGCACCTCGTCGTTCGCGAGCGCAGTCTCGCTGTCATCCACACCGCTCTGCAGCGCGAGCAGTGACTCCACCTTGATGTAGTCCCAGTACGTGGTCGGCGGTCGTGCCATGGGCAGAGCCGACCCTGCCATCGCCGGTCAGGGCATGGCAAGCCAGCGCGGCTCGATCGGCCGCGCAAAGCGAGCCGCGTCCAGCTCCGCCAGCGAGAGCACCGTGACGTGGGGGACCACACCGCGGGTCAGCTCGGCCACCACCGCACGCGCGGCCGGCGTGGCCAACAAGACCACTGGCCGTCGCTGCAGGTCCACTGGCGCATCGGTGAGCGGTGCGACCCAACGCACACGCGTGGCCTCGTCGAGTTGCAGTCGACCACCCAGCGCTCCGCCGACGCGGTGCAACACGAGCTCCTGCTCGGCATCGGGCTCGAACCGCAGCCAGCGCGGCTCCTCGAGCCGCGCGAGCGCGTCGAGCATGGGTGGCAGCCACGTCGGCGCCAAGCGCTCGCGCACGAACGCGAGCTCGGCATCGCGACGGCCCGCGAGCTCGGGCGGACAATCGGCGAGCGCCGCGAGCACGTCGGAGAGGCGTGGGCACGGCACGCGCTCGCGCACGAAGCCACGCAGCAGCGCGGCGACCTCCAGCCCGTCGCGCCCCTGCAGCGCACGGTCGACCAGGCCGGGCTGCTCGCCGCGCAGATCGTCGAGCGCGTGCTCGACGGCGGGCAGCGCGACGAAGAGCTCGGCGTGATCCATGAGCGCGCGGAACACCGACAGCACCGCGGTCTCGTCCCGCGCGACGCCGCCGGGCAGCGTGCAGCGCAGCAGTCGTCGGTCCTCGAACCAAAGCTCGAGGGTGTGCTCACCCAGCGTCGGCTCGGGCTGCACGTCGAGCTCCGGCAGCTCGAGTCGCAGCGTGCTCGCGCAGCGCCGACACACCTCTTCGATCGCACGCTCGAGCGTGCGGAGCTCCTGCGCAGCGGCATCGCCGAGCAGCAGCCGCAGACGGCCGACCCCGCGCTCGGCCTCCGTCGGCCGCTGTCGTAGCTCGCGAGCGCTCAGCAACAGGGCCAGCGTGACGAGGCCGATCGCCGTCGCCACGAACGCCAGCGTGGGCATGCCCGGCACCATCGCCATCAACGCCAGGAACGCGGCGGGCACCAGCAGCATGCGGGGCTCCAACCACGCGAACGCGACCCGAGCCCCGTCTTGCCGATCGACGCGCGACACCAGCACACCGGCGGCGAGGCTGACCAAGAGCGCAGGGATCTGGCTCAGCAAGCCGTCGCCGATCGTCAGCCGGCCGTAGAGCGACAGCCCGTCGACCATGCCGAGATCGTGCCGCCAGCGCGCGACCGCGATGCCACCAAGCAGGTTGATCGCCGTGATGACGAGCCCGACGATCGCGTCGCCCTTCACGAAGCGCATCGCGCCGTCCATCGCGCCGTAGAAATTCGAGCGCTCACCGAGCCGAGCCCGGCGGGCCGAGGCCTCGCGCGCAGAGATCACCCGCGCGCGGAGATCGGCATCGATCGCCGCCTGGTGACCAGGCAACCCGTCGAGCGCGAAGCGAGCACCGACCTCGGCGACCCGCTCCGCGCCGCGCGCGATCACGAGGTACTGCATCGCCGTGATGATTGCGAACATCACCCCGCCGACCAGCAGGTCGCCGCGGACCACCACCTCGGCGAACGCATCGATCACGCGACCGGCGTCGGCCTGGCTGAGGATGAGTCGCGTGGTCGAGACGTTGAGCGCCAGGCGGTACAGCGTGAGCAGCAGCAGCAGCGTGGGGAAGGCGAGGAAGTCGGTGGTGCGACGGACCAACAGCGCCGCCACCAGCAGCAGCACCGCCGCCGCCAGCGACAGCGACAAGAGCAGGTCGACCAGCGCCGTCGGCAGCGGCACCAGCACGCACGCCAGCAGCGCGATCACCAGCAGGGTCGGCAGCAGGCCCGGCAGCGCCCGCAACAAACCGCTGACCCCGGCCAGCATCGGCGAGCTCCCGCCTCCGTTCGCCATCCTCGGACGCAGGCTAGCAAGCCCGGCCCGGCAAGCGCGAAATTCTGGCGTGACCGCGGCCGATCGCCGACCGCGGGGCCGGCCGACCGATCACTGCGCGCCGTCGGGGAAGTCCTCGAGGCTCTGCTCGGCCCTCTTCTTGCTCCCGAAGTAGATCTTCATGCCCTCGCGCTGGAAGAACTGCCGGATCATGGTCTCGTCGACCTTGCTGGCCCGCTCGGTGATGGTCGAGAGGTTCTTGACCAGGGGCCCCACGAACTTGGACACGCCCTTCAGCTCGTCGGTGAGATCGCGCAAGTTGGCGGTCGCGACCGATGCGTCGTCGATGATGGTGGCGATCTTGCGACGCTTGTCCTCGTCGACCAGCGCGGCGAGCTTCTCGACCTCGGCCAGGGCCTTGTCGGCGCGCTCCAGCAGGCCCGGCAGCTTCTGGTCGAGCTCGGTGGTGATGCTCTCGACGTTGCCCACGATGCGGGTGACCTTCGGACCGGTGAGCAGCGCGTTGGCGTTGTCGACCAGCAGGTTGCCGTCCTTCACCAACTCGGCCACGCCGGCCTCGTTCTGCTCGGTCATGCGCCGCACCGAGGCCGAGGTCGCGGTGACGTCCTCGACGATCTGATCGATCTGCGCGCGCGTGATGATGGGCGGCTTGCCGTCCTTGCCCGAGGCATCGGCCAGCAGATCGTTGAGCTGGCCCGCCAGCGGGGCCAGGGCGGCGGCAATGGAATCGTCGCCGCCGAGGATCGGCTCGAGCGCGTTCAGCACCTCGTCGATCTCGAACGGCACGTCGACATTGGTGATGGCGCCGCCGTCGGGAATTGCCGGCGCATCCCGGTCGCCGGGCTCGAGCTGCAGGTACTTCTCGCCCAGCAGGCTCTTGGCACGCACGATGGCGCGCGCATCCTCGTGCAGCACGATCTCGCCGTCGAGGCGCAGCGTGAGCACCGCGATGTCGTGATCGACACCGACCTTCTCGATCCGTCCGACCGATACGCCCGCGATCTTCACGGCGTTGTTCTCGACCAGCCCCGCGGCGTGGGCGAGCCGCAGCTCGTAGTGTTTGCCGCCGCCGCCACCGATGGCGCCGATCGACTGCGCCAACCAGATGAGCAGGCCGACGGTGGCGATGACGAAGATGCCGAGGCCGATGTGGGTGCGATTCATGGATGGTCCGAGGCGGAGGTCACACGACCTGGATGGGTCCCGAGGTCGAGCGATCGAAGAACTGTCGCAGCGCCGGGTGGCAGTGGGCCTCGAGCTCGCGCTTGGGCCCGTAGTGCACGAGCTTGCCGCCCGCCAGCATGCCGATGGTGTCGGCGATGGTCAGCGCCTCGGCGGTGTCGTGGGTGATGACGATGAACGAGATGCCCAGCGTGCGATGCATCTCCATGATCAGCTCGTCGAGCGTGGCCGACATCACCGGATCGAGACCGGAGCTGGGCTCGTCGCACAGCACGATCTCGGGCTCGAGCGCGATGGCCCGCGCGAACGCGACGCGCTTGCGCATGCCACCGGAGAGCTCGGAGGGGAACTTGTGGGCGGCGTTGGGCAGGCCGACCCGCGCGAGCTTGTCCTGCACCTTCGCGCGGATCTCCGCCTCCGCCATCTTGGTGTGCATGCGCATCGGGAACGCGACGTTGTCGCCGACATTGATGTCGTCGAACAGCGCGCCGTCTTGGAAGAGCATGCCGAACTTGCGACGCACGTCGAACAGCAGCCGCCGGTCGCGAGCCCGTCGCTCGTCGAGCTGCGCGATGTCGTGGGGCCCCACGAACACCGCCCCCTGATCGGGCTTCATCAGGCCCACGAGGATCCGTAGGAGCACCGACTTGCCGGTGCCCGAGGGGCCCAGGAGCACCGTGATCGAGCCCTTGCGCACCGTCAGGCTGACGTCGTCGAGCACCTTGTGGGTGCCGAACGCCTTGCAGACGTGCTGCAGCACCACCGCATCATCGGGCCCGGGGACGTCCACCGCGGCCACGATACCGCGCGGGCGCGCTGCTCGTCGCGCTCGATTGCGTGCGCACCCCCACTGCCCGGAGCACTCGCACCATCCGAGCCGCCGTTGGCCGGCTCCATCGGCGTGCGCAGCCGTGGGCGAGTTCGCGGCAATTTCGTGCAGTCGGCTGCGGCCGCACGCCGACGTGCCCATGGTTGCCCGCAGATGCCTGCTTCCCAGCGTCGTCGATGGTCGAGGTGGCTCCTGCGCGCGGTGCTGGCCCTGCTCGTCAGCGCAGGCGCGCTGCTGGTCTACGGCACCGCGATCGAGCCCGCGCGCCTGCGCGTCAGCGAGCGCGAGCTGGCGCCGGCGCGCTGGCCCGCGACGCTCGGGGGTCTGCGGGTCGCGGTGCTCACCGACCTCCACGTCGGTGCCCCGCACATCGACCTCGCGGCTCTGCGCGCGGTCGTCGATGCCACCAACGACGCGGCGCCCGACCTCGTGGTGGTGCTCGGCGACCTCGTGATCGATGGGGTCGTGGGTGGGCACTTCGTGGCCCCCGAGCCGATCGCTGCCGAGCTCGCGCGCCTGCGACCCGCTGGCTCCGTGTTCGCCGTGCTCGGCAACCATGACTGGGGCTTCGATGGCCCCCGCATCACCGCTGCGCTCGAGCACGCCGGCATCACTGTGCTCGACGACCGCGCGGTGAGGCTCGAGCGCGGTCTGTGGATCGCAGGCATCTCCGACCTGTGGACCCGCGCGGCCGATGTCGAGCGCGCGCTGGCGGCGGTCGACGACGACGCGCCGGTGATCGCGATCACCCACAACCCCGACGTGTTCCCGTCGGTCCCGACGCGCGTGTCGCTCACGCTCGCGGGGCACACCCACGGCGGTCAGATCGACGTGCCGGTGGTGGGGCCGCCGGTGGTGCCATCGAAGTTCGGCCAGCGCTACGCGGCCGGACACGTGCTCGAGCACGGCCGGCACCTGTTCGTCGCGACCGGCATCGGCACCAGCATCCTGCCGGTCCGCATCGCGGTGGTCCCGACCGTCGACGTGCTGACCCTGGTTGCGTCACCACCCTCGAGACGAGCACCGGAGTAGCCGGCGAGCGTCAGGGCACGCCGCAGCCGCCGACGGCCGCATCCCAGCCTGCGATCTCGAGCCACGGCTTGCACACCTGGCCGAGATCGAAGCCCGCGCACTGCTGGTCGCCCATCGGCGCGTCGGCATCGCAGAAGGTGGTGCAGCACGCCGCATCGACGCAGTCCGGCACCTCGCTGCCGTCGACGCAGAACGAGCCCTCGGCGCAGTCGGTGGTCTCGCTGCAGCCCTGCCCGTAGCCACCTGTCCGCGGCCGCGTCGGATGGCACACGAACGACTGCGAGGCCTCGGCCGGCACGCAATCGAACGCCGCCGGACAGTCTTGCTGCAGCGGATCGCAGGCCTGCAGGCACACCGTGAAGACCCCGTAGATGTTCTCGAAGCAAGCCGAGCCCTCGGGACACACCGGTGCGACGACCGAGCCCTGGCACTGCGGCGCGCAGCTGCCGAGATTGGTGTCGGGATCGACGCCCACGCAGAACGAGCCGAGCGCGCAGGTGTCGATGCCGGAGAAGCCGCTGCCCTCGACCTGGCAGACATCACCGGGTTGATCCGGCGAGGGATCCAGGGGCGAGCAGCGAGCACCGTTCCAGTCGTCGCCGCCGTCGGCCGCCCACGGCACGCACTTCTCACCGAACGGACAGTCCTGCGCCCAGACGTCGCACTCGATCAAGGTATCGCCACCGTCGGGCTCGCACAGGAACGCGCAGGTGTCGATGGTGTCGATGGTGTCGTCGACGGTGTCGAGGCTGTCGTTGCCGGTGTCCGGCGAGCTCGGGTTCGGCGGCACGCTGGTGGCCGTGGCCACCGTCGAGCTGCCGACGGTCGTGCTCGGATCGCCACCGACGGTGCTGCCCACGGTGCTGCCGAGGGTGTTGCCCTCGGTGCCGTCGGAGTCGGTGTTGCCGCCGGTGCCGTCGCCCACTTGCACCTGCGGCCCGCACCCGACCGCGACCAGAACCATCAGGCCAAGCCCAGCTTTGCAAGGAATCACCGGATGAGGATGTCAGCTTTGTTGGCTATTCGCCACCTCGGGTCGCGGATCTCGGTCGGCGACCCGGAAGAACGACAGTCGCACGTGGACGGAGGGCCCCGGCGCGACGTGGTGCTCCAAGGCCGGCGGGATCCACTGCGCGTCGCCGGGCCCGAGCAACCGGTCGATCGCCAGCATCGGCATCACGAAGCGGAGCTCGCCGGCATCGATCTCGAGCCGCGCCCACGCACCCTCGCGTAGCCGATGCTCCGCGCGCAGCCCCTGCGGCAGCGTGTCTTCGTCGAATGCGACGAGCCGACCGGCGCGCAACGAGTCCGGTGGCTCGCACTGCGCACAACGACCGCACTCGATGCGCTGACCGACCCGCGCGGCGCGGGCCTCCGCGTCGAGCAGCCATGGCATCGACGTCAGCGGTGGACGATGGCGCAGGTGTCGACGATGGCCACAGTCGAGCCAGGCGATCCACTCGCCGCCCTCGTCGAGCTCGATGGCGAGCATCGTGCGTGCGATCCCATCAACGACGCCTGACATCGTGGACAGCCTCCACCGTCGCGCTCGCGCCCGCCAGCGCAGAGGGTGCGTCGGCCTCGTTGGCGAGCCAGGCGTCGATCCGCGGCCTCCAGCCGGGTGAGCACACGATCGCCGTGCGCCCTCGCAGGTGCGCCACCGCCTCGCGATCGGCCGCCGCGCCGCTCAGCTGCGCGATGAACCACGCACGCACGAGTCGCTCGGCATCGCGGAGATCCTCCGCTGCGACGTTCGTCTCGAGCGCGACCCGGACAGCCCCGCGCCGCTCGCGGTCGTCGTCTTGTGTGGCGAGCAACGCATCGAGCATGTACGCCGCCGTGCTGTCGCGCCCATGGTTTCCGACGTCGCGGAACAACTCCAGCCCGGGCTCGCGGTCGCCCGCCCACGCCAACACGAGTGCCGCCCACGCCGGCGCCGAGCTCAGGCGCCATGGACGGGCGTCCTCGCGCCAACGCGCGAACGCGGCGCGGGCCAGGGGCACCGCGGCCGCGGGGTCCGACAGCGCCAACGAACCCAGCGAGACCGAGAGCGTCCGCTGCGACGCAGACGTCAGCATCGCGTCCAAGGACAGCTCGCCACAGCGCACGCACGCCGATGTCGCCTGCGACCGGCAGGCGTCCGTGAGGCCGACGCAGCGGTTGCACTCGAGTGCACGCGGCACCCCTGCGTGCAGCTGCTCCCACGACGCCAGCCGCTCGATCGCGTCGTCGAACGCCGCGTTCGCACGATCGAAATCCGCATCGGTGCCCCCGCGCGCCGACGCCAGCATCGCGCCGGCACGGGCACCGAGCGCGATCGCGAAGTCGGGGTGGTCCTCGCCGAAGGCGCTGCGCGCCAGCGCGACCGCGGCGTCCGCCGATGCCAGTGCTTCGGGGACGCGGCTGGCGTTGAGGTTGACGCTGACCGAGAGCAGGAGCGCGTCGAAGGCGAGATCGGGCCGCTGTGCATCGTTCGCAGCCTGGAGCATCGCCGCCAGCGCTTGCACGGCTTCGCTCCGCTCGCCGCGGGCGTTTGCCACCTGCGCGAGCACCCGGTGCCGTTGGGCCTCGAGGTCGGCGGGACGTCCGAGTCGCGCACTCGCGGCGTCCATGCGCTCCAACGCGATGCGTACCGCACTCTCGTCGCCGAGCGAGCCGATTTGAGCGGCCGCGATCCGATGCCATGCGAGCGCGACGCGGCGATCGTCGCGGCTCGCCTCCGCCGATGCGAGCGCGTCACGCAGGAGCTCCAGCTTCAGGCGATCCTCCTCGCGGGCAGTCGCTGCGCGGGCGCGCAGCAGCAACACATCGGTGTAGAGCCCCTCCTCGCCCAACGCCTGCGCGCGCCGTCCGAGCTCCGCGAGCGTGGCGTCGCCGAGCTCGGGCGAGGTGATCTCCGCGAGGTTGACGACCGCGATGTCGCGCTCGAGTGCTTGCACCGCCGCCCGCAGCTCGAGATCCTCCGCGATCGGCGGGAACTGCTGCAGGTTCGCCTCGTCGTCACACGGCTCGAGCGCGTCGAGCCCCACGCCTGCGAGCACGAACCGCTGCGAGTGCACGTCGCCGCCGCGCGCCTGCGCCACGGCGAGCTCCAAGGTGGCGAGGCCGTGGTCGACGCATCGCTGTCGACGGCGACTCTCGGCGCTACCGCGCCCCTCGCAGGCGCGGCGGCTGGCGGCGGCCAGGTCCGCTGCGGTCGCGTCCAACCTCTCGTGACGTCGACGCCAGAGGTCGAGCTCGCCCGCCGAGAGCGGCCCCTGCAGCGCGCTCTGCATCTCGGCAGCGACGCCGTCGCTCCACACCGCCGTCACCGGCGCGTCGGCGTCGGCGCATCGCACCGCCCCCTGGACCAACGCGACCGCGCCGGCGATCACCGCCGTCGAGGCCACCAACAACCCCGCGCGGCGGCGCAAGCGTGTGCGCCCGCGCTGCAGGGCGTGCACGATCTCGTCGAAGTCGCCGTGCCGCGCCGCAGGGTCGATGGCGAGCCCGGTCAGCACGATGCGCCGCAGCCACGGCGGCACCGCGTGGCCAGCGGGCCAACGCACGGTGCGAGCGTCGCGGAAGACCAGCGCGGCGGTGTGCAGCGAATCGATCGCGCGGGGGCGGGCACCGGTCAGGGCCTCGAACATCGCCACGCAGAAGGCGTATTGATCGGTGCGCTCCGAGGCCGGCGCGCCGGCGACCTGCTCGGGCGCGAGGTAGGCCGGCGTGCCGCGGATCGCCAGGTCCGTCCGCGACGCACCGGTCGACCCCTCCGACACGGGCGGGCGGCGCGACGCCGACGACCCCTTCGCCATCGACGCCAGCCCGAAGTCGACGACCTTCACGATCGCCGGCATCCCCGGCTGCGGCGCGGCGACCAGGACGTTGTCCGGCTTCAGATCGCCGTGCACGACCCCGGCGGCGTGGGCCGCTCGCACGCCGTGGGCGACGGCGAGGAACACGTCGACCACCTCGCGCCACGACCGCGGCAGCTGGAGGTGGCGCGTGAGCGTGACACCGTCGACGTACTCCATCGCGAGGAACAGACCCTCGCTCAGCGGGCCGACGTCGTGGATCGCGACGATGTTGGGGTGCTGCAGTCGCGCCAACGCCTGCGCCTCGGACACCAACGCCGCCGGGTCGCCGCCGCGGCTCGCCACCAGCTTGAGCGCGACGCGGCGATCGAGCATCGGATCGTAGGCGCGCCACACCACGCCCATGCCTCCGGCACCGATGCGGTCGAGCAGCAGGTAGCGGCCGATCCGCGCCCCGCTCATGTCCTCGCGCCACCCCGACGACGTGACGTCACCGTCACCCTCGGTTGGATCGCCCCCGCTCCCCAGGCCCGTCACCGCCGCGGCCAGGCTACCGCACTTGCACGGGCCCGCGATCGACGTTGTCGGAGCGGTACTTCCGCATGCTGAAGCAGCGGCCCTCGTGGATCGCCACGCTCACGTCGGAGAACTTCACCGGCTTGGTCGCGCGCCCGTTCTCTCGCGCGGCGAGGTGGACCTGGAAGTGCAAGTGCGAGAACATGCTGATGCCGACGTTGCCGGTCGCAGCCAGCTGCTGGCCCTCCCAGCAGTGCACCGGGTTGCCGTCGAATACGTACTCGTCTCCGCTCAGCGTACCCTTGAGCGCAGCGATCGCGGGATTCACCGCCGTGAAGCCGCCCTGCTGCAGGTGCAGGTAGTGCGCAACCGTGCCGTCGCGGTGCTTCACGTAGACGTAGTTGGCGACGTCGTTCGAGGGGCTCGACATGGTGTTGCCGTCCTTGTCCTCGCGGAAGGCCACGATGTGGCCCTCCTTCGCGCACAGGAACGGCTGCCCCAGCGGCAGCGACCAGTCGTAGGAGAACTCCTCGTCGGTGGTCCAGGTCATCATCACACCGGCGCGGTTGGGCTCCTGCCAGCGGCGGAAGAAGTGGCTGATGAAGCCGTGGTGGCCCTGCACGCAGTACCGCTCGCCGGCGAAGGGCAGCGCGAGGTCGGTCACGCCGTAGGCCTGCGCGGGATCGAGTTGCCCGTCGTTCACGAACACGTGGCCGAGCAGGCCACCGATGAGCCCCGTGATCGCACCGGCGAACAGCTGCGCGACGCAGCCCCCCACGACGTAGCCGGGATTCGCGACGAAGGTCGCGGTCTGCGTGAAGTAGTAGATGATGACGAACACCACGATCGTCAGCACCACCGAGGCGATCATCGCGATGATCGTGATGGTCCAGTTCTTGTTGCTGAACTCGGCTTGCCGCCCGGCACCGATGCCGATCGCGAACGCGAGCCACATGCCGCACAGGCTGGGGAAGAAGAAGATGTCCGCCCGCGGCATGCCGAAGGTCCCGGTCGCGCCATCCATCACGGGCAGCGGTGGCGTCGGAAGCATCGAGAGGATCGTGAACACCACCAGGGCGAGGAACGCCGCGAACGCCAGCGCCATCACGATCACGCCGGGCACCAGCCCGAACGTGACGTGGTTGGCGTAGGCGAACACACCCAGGCACAGCACGCCCGCGGGCAGACATGCGCTGGCGCCGGGCACCGCCAGACCGACGATGGTCAGGGCGATCGAGGCCAGCAGCATCACCAGCCACACGATGTCGCGGATCAGCAGGATCCACGGCTCGTCGGCCCAGAACATCGGACCGAGCGTGACCGGCCCCGGCGCGCCCGCGGGCTTGGCCACGTGCTTGCGCCGACAGACCAGGTCGGCGCTGCGCAGCGTCGTGGTCTGCTGCACCGTGGCGCCCGCGGCCAGATCGAACTCGAGGTTCGCGCTGGGATGGGTGTCGTCATGGACGTGATCGGTCTTGCTGGCGTTGACGCGCACGTGGCCGACCGGCACGTTCTCGAAGCGCGCGATGCCGCTTGCGTCGGTGGTGGCGAAGCTGATTCCGCCCGCCGCAGGCATCAGCGACACCGACGCTTCTTGCAGCGGACGATCGGCGTCCGAGCCGTCGTCGGCGAAGGTGTCCCAGCACAACGCCTCGAGGTTGACCGTGATCTCGACCGTGCCGAAGCGCGGCGCCGGCGGTGCGGGCCGACGCGGCGGGCGGTGCGACCCGCGTCCGACTGATCCCTCGCCGGTCTCCACCATGGTGCACCCGCTAGTTGACCTGGGCCTTGCCGCCGGCCAGGCTCACGCGCCCGCCACCACCCTCGAGCGCCAGCTTGGTCTCGGCCTTGGCGTCGAGCTCGTCGGCGTCGGCCTGGATGCGCTTGCCGTCGATGACGATGCTGGCCTCGCCGCTGTCGACCGTGATCTTCTCGGCCTCGAACAGCGCGTGGGCCTTGTCGCCCGACGACAGCCGGGCGTTGGCGTCGAGCAGCAGCTCGGCCTTCTCCTTGGCGGTCGCGCGGGCCTTGTCGTCGAGCATCACGATGGCGCCGGCGGCCGCACGGATCTCGAGATTCTGATCGAGGAAGCCACGGCTGCCGTCCTTCGATTCGACCAGAGCGTTGGCGTCGAGCACGATCTTGGCGCCGCCGCCGGCCTGCAGGGTGATGCGCTCGGGCGTCATCACGATGCTCGAGCCCTTGCACTCGAGCCGGATCTCCTCGGGCGCGCGCACGAGGATGGTCTTGGCGACGTCGAGCACCCAGTGATCGCTGACCTTGATGGTCTCGCCCGCAAAGCCGCTCTTGCTGGCGCCGTCGATCACCACCGTGCGGCTGCCGTGCACGGAGATGCGCTCGTCGCCGCCGACCTTGCGCGTGCGATCGTTGCCGACCCGGTGGGTCTGATCGACCTTCACCTCGGTGCCGTGGTGGCGCAGCACCAGCTCGTTCATGTCGAGCTGCGCGCGCAGGAACAGCTCCTCGCGGCCGGCGGAGTCCTCGAAGCGCAGCTCGTTGTAACCGCCGTTGTACGGCGTGCTCTGCGAGCGGATGGTGCTCCGTGTGCGCTCGTCGGGCAGCGGATACGGCGGGGGATTGCGGCCGTTGTACAGGCAGCCGCTGACCACCGGGCGGTCGGGGTTGCCATCGAGGAACTCGACGATGACCTCCATGCCCACGCGTGGCAGGAACAGCGCGCCCCAGCCCGCACCCGCCCAGCTCTGCACCACCGGCACCCACGCCGACGAGCTCGCGTCGGCGCGACGACTGCGGCCGCGCCCCTCCCCCTCGCGATCCCAGTGCATGAGGATCTTGATGCGACCGAACGCGTCGGTGTGGATGTCTTCGCCCTCGGGGCCGGTGACGGTCGCGGTCTGCGGCCCGTACACCCGCGGTCGCACCGGCTCGGGCGAGAAGATGCGATAGCGCGGGCTGGGCACCGCGACGAACGCGTTGTCGTAGGTTGCTGCGACATCGACCGTGTCACCGTCGGCGAGGATCTCGTGCACGACCTCGAGCGCGACCAGGCGCTCGTGGGTGCCGAGCCCCTCGATCTCGAACACGACGCCGGCCCCCAGGGCGCTGGAGGTGCTGCGGCCGCGCACGACGAAGTCGTCGGCCTGCGCGCGCTCGAGCACCAGCTGTGCCTGCGCGGTGTCGTCGTCGTGGAGCAGCACGACCTTTCCGCCCGACGAGACCTCGCGACTGCGTCGCTCGCTCGGCAGGTAGACCTCGCGATGGTTCTCGGCGACCAGTCCGCGCGGCGACTCGGCATGGCTGCCGCGAAGCGGCGCCGCCGGCAGCAGCCAGTCGTGGTGCGCGACCGTGGCCTTGGTCGCGACGCCACTGCGCTCGACCACCAACGCGCGCACGGCCTCGCGCGCATCCTCGCCGCCGACCACGACCGGTAGCCGCACGCCTTCGGTGCCGGCGTGCTGCGGCAGCCCGCCCTCGCTGTCGACCAGGCGCATGACCTCGTGGGGGCCGTCCTGATCGAACACGAAGGCGATGCCTTCTTCGTGCAGCAGCCGTCGCACGAAGTCGAGGTCCGACTCGCGGTACTGCACGCAGTAGTCGCGCGGCGGTTGTCCGTCGTGGACGAGCCCGCTGTCGTCGAGCGTGCGCTGGTGGGCCGCGAGGCCCTCGGCCGGCGCCCCCGTCGGGGCGTGCAGGCCCATCAGCAGATCACGGACGATCTGCGGCACCGTCATGTCCTGGAAGATGCGGCAGTCGATCCGCTGCGCGCTCGTGGCCAGCGCGGGGCCGAGCTCGAGGTCGATCGCCAACATGCGGAGGTCACCGCGCAGCACCTCGATGCCGCGGTGTCGGACGCTCGACACCACGCCATGGAACGTGCGCCACACGCTGCCGCGATCGAAGCCGAACTCGGCGCTCGCACCGACCATCGTGTCGACGTCGGCGTCGAGTTCCGGCGTCAGCAGCGACAGCGTGATCGCGTAGGCGCGTGAGAGCCCCTCGCGCACCACCGCCCGTCGCACGTGCCAGCTCAGCGCAGCGTCGGCGCACTCGAAACGGGCTTGCACACCGCCGTGGGGGGTCGTGGGCAGCGGATGGGCATCGGACGGCGATGACACGGGCAACGGCTCTGGGCGACGAGGCGAGTGACTCTACACGGGCGGCATGCGTGACCCCCGGCGAGGCTGGTAGAGTCGCGTTCGCGTCGATGTGACCTTTCGTGATAGCCTGTCGATGTCGACGGCCCGCGTGTGGGGCTGTCCCGCGAGGGCCGTTCGAAACTCACGCCGCTATCCGCCGCCGCAGCCCGTGCCTTCGACGAGATCCCCTCGGATCCGGCGCCGGCCACCCTGATTCGGCGCTCCCACTACTGGGCCGGCAACGAGCGCTCGCTGTACCTCTGCCACCAGGCGGTGGCACGACGCCGCGGCGCGTACCTCGGGGTCGGCAGCGACCAGAACTACCTGCTGGCGGGCTGGGCCCGCTCCGAGTTCGCGACGGTGGTCGACTTCGACCAGGGCGTGGTCGACCTGCACCGCTGCTACCACTCGCTGTTCCGACACGCCGCGACCGCGGCCGAGTTCGTGGCGTGCTGGTCCGACGAGGCCCGCGAGCGCACCAGTGGGCTGCTGGCCGACGAGCACGAGCGGCCCGAGGGCGCCCGCATCGGCCGTGCGTTCCGCATGGCGCAGCCGCTGGTGTGGGAGCGACTGCTCGAGCTGCGTCGCCTGCAGAAGCGCTACCAGATGGCGTCCTTCGTCGACGACGCCGAGCAGTACGATCACATCCGCCAGCTGGTGTGCAGCGATCGCTTCGTGGTCGTCCGCGGCGACTTCGCGGGCGACGCGACCATGCCCGCGCTCGCGCAGGCGCTGCGTGGCGCCGACCTGCGGCTCGGCGTGGTCTACCTCTCGAACGTCGAGCAGTACCTCGAGTACACCCCGACCTTCCGCCGCAACATGCTCGCGCTCGATGTGCTCGACGACGCGGTGGTGGTGCGCACGCTCGGCTGGAAGGTGTTCGGCTACGCGCCCGGCGAGCAGTACCACTACAACGTCCAGGGCGCGCCCGCGTTCGCGGCGTGGCTGCGCTACAGCGAGGTGCGGCGCCTGCCCGACCTGCTGCGCTTTCGCACCAAGACCGTGGAGCGCGGCCTTTCGGTGCTCGACCGCGCCCCCGACCCCTCGCTACCGCGACCGGAGATCGCCGAGCCGATCGAGGCCCCCGACGACGACGACCGACTGCACGAGGCCGAGCCGATCGTCGCAGAGTAGGCCGCGCTCAACCGACCGCGTTGCGGCCGTTGTGCAGCAGCATGTCGCCGAGTCGGCAGACGTTCTGCCCCTCGAGCATGACGTCGAACGAGTACATGAGGAACTCGCACGGGCCCATGTTGCGGCCGGACATCAGGCCGCCGGCGCTGCCGGCCTCGTCGCCGCTGCTCTTGGCGTACTGGGCACCCTTGGTCATCGGCATGCTGCCGTCGGTGGTGACGGTGGTCGGGCCGCCGACGGTGTCGCTGGCCTGACCGATGTTGGGGTACGGGATCGGGATCGGCCCGGCGGAGCTCGGCGTGTTGCACACGTCGGGGAACACCGTGCTCATGCCACCGCTGCCCTGGTGGACGGTGCCGCGGCCGTTGGCGAAGACGTTCTGACCCATCGCATCACTCCTCGTTCTAGTCGAGCTCGACCACACCAACGCCGACCGGCCCGTGATCGGACATCGTCCACACCATCGCCGGGCCCGACCTGTGCCCCGCGAGCAGGCGTCGGTGCGCATCGACGAACGAGAGCGCGGCGAGGGCCGCACCCGCATCACCGATGCGATCGGCGATGTGCTCGATGACGGTGTCGGGCACGAGCACGTCGCGGTGGCGTAGGCACGCCACGCCCCACGACTTGGCCTCGAAGCTCTCGCCGACGAGCCCCGCCCACACGCTGCCGAGCGGCGCCGTGCGATCGCCCCATGGACCCTCGCGCGCGCGCTCGATGGCCTCGGCGAGCCCCTCGCCGCGGGCTGGCGCGGTGCCGAAGCGACAGCCGGGATCTTCGTGGCACCCGATCGCGCGCAGCACCAGGCCGCCGCGGCGATGCGGCGACGCCGACAGCACCAGCATGCCCGCGCCCTCGCCGAGCACGCGCCCATCGCTGGCGAACGGTGCACCCAGCGTGCGGCGGCGGCCGTGCTCGGCGGCCACGCGGGCTGGATCGGCGTAGCTGTCGACGCCACCGCAGACCACGACGCCGTCGTCGCGGGGATCGAGCCGTGCTGCCGCGGTCGCGAGCGCCTCGAAGATCGCCGCGCGCCCGCGCGGGAACAGCTGCGAGCGCGCGGGGTCGATGGCCACGCCCGCGACCGCAGCGATTGCCGGCCACAGCGCCGCCGCCGAAGGCACGGCGACATCCTCGCGGGGGTCGGCGATGCCGAGCAACAACGCCACCGGCGACGGCGGCAGCGCGTCGCCCAGCGCGTCGGCGAGCGCGAGCCCGGCCATCGCCGCGATGCGCTGCGCCCACGGCGACAGCGACGTACCGGTGGCCGCCCGCGCGGCGTCGTGGGCCAACGCGAGGTCTTGCGCGGCGACCAGTGCCATCGTGACGGGCTCGCCGCCCTGCGGCCAAGGTCCGTCGTGGAAGCGTGACAGGCCCGCACGCAGCGACGCGTCGGTCTGTACCGCGCCCACGCCGATCGACGTGAGTGCACCCGAAGCGACGATGCGAATCGCGCTCACGCGACCTCCACCGAGCTGCGAGCGATGCCGATGCTCACGCGCTCGACCGCCAGCAGCTTGCGGTCGCACGACAGCTTGGCGCGCCAGCTCATGCTGAAGCTATCGTCGTCGGGCCACAGGGCGACGGTCTCGAGGCAGGCCGACATGCTGCGCCAGCCACCGCCGACGTCGGCCTCGATCGCGAGCTCGATGGTCGGCAGCGTGAAGCGCAGCGGCCCCTGTCGCGAAGCGCCGAGCACCACCACCGGCTCGCCGCCGGCCAAGAAGCGGGGGAACACCAGCTCGGCGGGTGCGACGTTGAAGAAGCGACGATCGAAGTCCGCCGGCAGCAGCGGCGATCGCTTGCGTACCCACTGCGCGTCGTAGGTGCCGGCAAACTGCGCGCGCGGTCGCCAGCCCGGCGCGATCGGACCGAACCCGACCGCACGCGGGCGCTCGCCGCCACCTTCGATGGGCGCCCTCGGATCCTCGAGGTTTGGCACCGGTGCGCCGGCGCGACGATCGATGCCGACCCCGACCGGGTTGTGGGCCGAGAGCTCGCGGACCCACGCGTCGCCACCGTCGACGCGACCTCCGAGCGCACGCTCGTACACCAGCGGCAGCTCGACGAACGGCGCCGGCGACGACACGCGATCGAGGCTGCGGAACTCGCGATCACCGAACACCGCGATGCTCTTGCTGCGCTCCGCGACCGCGACCGACACGGCCGCCTGCGTGACCGCGCGGCCGCCCTCGGCGTGGGCACAGCCGTGCAGCACCACATCGGTCCCGGCCTTGCCGAGGTGATGCTCGCCAGCCTCGATCAGGCTCGAGGCATTCGGCTCTCCGAGGTGTAGATCGACCCGCGCGATGGCGAGCTGCTGGGCCGCCAGCGCAACGGTCGGCCGCATGGTGAAGGTCGCCTTCACGCACACGAACAGCGCGTCGACACCGTCCTCGTCGGGCAAGGCGGCCAGCGCTGCCGCCAGCGGCGTGTCGTTGTCGAGCTGCAGCATGGCCTACGCCCCACCTGCGCCGGCGGCTCGATTCGGGTAGCCCGGCTGCGCCGCGTGCGACAGCGCAGCGAGCTGTGCCCACTGCACCCGCGACCACGCGCGGGTCTCGAGCTGCTGCGCACCGCCGCTGCGCGCGGCCAGCTCGTCGGCGAGCCGGTGGCGACGACGCAGCGGCGTGCGGGCCAGTCGCGGCAGCACGTCGCCGGGATCGAACGGCTCACCCTCGAGGTGTCGCTGGTGCTCGAGCATCCGCGGGCGCCGCTCGAGCCAGCGCTCGCGCAACGCGGCGGGATCGGGCTCGGGTAGCATGAGCTCGTCGCGTGGGACGTCGAGCGGCGCCTCGCGCCCGGGCGGCGGTGTGGGATCGATGCCGGTGATGCCTCGCAGCGCGTCGGCGGCCAGTCGTGCGTGCGTGGGATCGTCCAGCCGCGCGGCGCAGAGATCGGCGGCACCGACGGTGCCCATGCACCACAGCGCGTCGAACACCGCGCGCGCGTCGACGCCAGGACGCTGCAGTCGCACGGGCAACACCGGCAGCAGTCGCTCGCCCCGCATCGCGACCAGCAACGGCAGCAGCGCATCGCTACCGGGGATGTCGTCGCGCACGGCGTCGGCGGCCTTGGCGACGGCACCCTCGAGGCCACGCAGCAGCGCCGCCCGAGCCGCCGCGACGCGCAGCTCGGGATCCGAGCGTCGCAGGCCCCACTCGATGTACGGCACGGTCCAGCGGTCACCCACGCACGCGGCCAGCCGCAGCGAGGCCAGCTGCACGGGCTTGGCGTTGCGCTCGATCTGAGCGTCGATGCCGGGTGGCAGCGGCCAGCGACGGAACGCGAACGCGTCGAGCACCGCGGCCTGCACCTGCGCCGGCATGCGCGGGACGTACTCGACCAGCACCTTCGGCCACTGTGCGCCGGTGCTGCACGCGATTGCCTGCGCGAGCGCGGCGAGCCGCCGCGGCGCGGCCCCGAGCAGCGCCGCCGCGACCTGCTCGATGCCCTGCCGGGCACCGCCGACCAGCAGGTGTGCCGCAACGGCCGCGGGACGATCGCGCTTGCCGAGCAGCGCCGGCAGGAGGATCTCGTCGGTCGCCCGCTGCTCACCGAGCCGCACGCCATCGAGCGCGCCCTGCAGTCGCTCCTCGACCCAGTGCAGCACGCTCGTCAGCGTGTGCCTTGGGGACTCGAGCGCGTCCTGCCAACGCGCCCACAGGAACGTGGCCTCCGAGAAGCTCTCGGTCACCAGGTCCCATCGCAAGGGTGGTCGTGGACGGCTCGGCATCGACGCGCTCGTACGACTCGCGGTCAGTTGATGCGGACCTGCGCGCCCTTGATGCGATGGATGCCCTCGGCGGTGCTGTCGATCCGCTCGCCGTGCAGCACGATGGTACCGTCGGCGTGTAGCTCGATCGACGCATCGCCGCAGCGCAGCGTCAGCGAGGTGCCGGCGGCGATGTCGACGACGGGCGCGATCGGCTCGGGGCTCGCCGACGAAACCACCCGCTCGGCGATGGTCGACACCACCACCGGCGGCAGCTCGCGGTCGGGCTCGACCAGCACCAGCACCGCGACCCCCGGCGACAGGGCCGCGATCGGTGCGGTTGCGATCGCGACCCGGGCCGGCACCACGACCCCGGGAGCCAGCGCGATGTACAGGACGCCATCGGCGTCGACATGATCGACGCTCGCGGACACGAACGTCCCGCCTGCAGGTGCACGCACGTCGGGGCTGGCGGGAACCATGGACAACGGCTTCATCGTCCTGGCAAGGGTAGACACGCCGACGCGCCGACGCCAAGGCCATCGACCGCTCGACCGTGGGTGTTTAATGTGCGTCCGCGCGGCGGCGGGGCGTGTCACATTCGGCGGGCCGGTGCATCTACGCCCGTACCAGGACGCGGCCGTGGCCGCGGTGATCGCTGCGCGACACGGCGGCGTGCGGCGCATGGTTCTGGCGTTGCCGACCGGCGCCGGCAAGACGGTGATCTTCGCCGAGCTCATCCGTCGCGCCCGTCACGACGTGCTCGTGCTCGCGCACCGCGACGAGCTGGTGCAGCAGGCCCGCGAAAAGATCGCCCGGGCGCTGCGCGAAGGCGGCGACAACCGCCGCACGGTCGCGATCGAGCAAGGCGCCGCCAGTGCGGGCCGCGACGCGGCGGTGATCGTGGCCTCGATCCGCTCGCTCCACGACCGTCGCATCGGGCGGGCGCTCGCCGGTCGCGATCTCCGGCTGGTCATCTACGACGAGTGTCACCACGCGGTCGCCGACGACAACCGCCGCGTGCTCGAGCAGATCGGCGCGTTCGCGCCCGACTGGCCGGGCACGCTGGTGGGCTTCACCGCGACCACGCGTCGCGCCGATGGCCGCGGCCTCGACGAGGTCTTCGAGCGCATCGTGTACCACCAGTCGCTGCGTGACCTCATCGACGCGGGCTACCTGCGGCCGCTGCGGGGGGTTCGCATCGACACCGGGGTCGCGCTCGACGGTGTCGGCGTCCGCGGCGACGACCTCGACGACGAGGCGCTCGCCGAGGCCATCGACATCGAGCAGCGCAACCTTCTGGTCGCACGCAGCATCCAGGAGCTCGCCCGCGATCGCCGGACCATCGCGTTCTGCGTGACGGTGCGTCACGCCGAGCACCTGTGCGAGGCATTGGTGCGGCTGGGCGTGCCCGCGGGCATGGTCTGCGGCGAGATGCCGAGACCCGCGCGGGTGCGGACCCTGGCCCGCTTCCGTGAGGGCCGGCTGCGCGTCGTCACCAACGTCGGCGTGTTGACCGAGGGCTTCGACGATCCCGGCGTGTCGGCGATCGCGATGGTGCGACCGACCCGCTCGGAGGCGGTCTACCTGCAGTGCGTCGGCCGTGGCATGCGGCTGCACCCGGACGCGAGCGACTGCCTGGTGCTCGACTTCGTCGACCTCTCGGGGCTCACGCTCGTGACCACGCCGACGCTCGACGCCGGCCCCTCGCGCGCGCCACCCGAGCACGACGCATCCGCGCAGGACGAGGCCGGCGGCGCACCATGGCAGCCCCCGGTCGAGCAGATCGACGAGGTGCCTGCGACGCTTGGCGAGATCGAGGCGCGGCTGGCGAGCTTCGATCCGTTGACGCTCACGCAGCGCGAGGAATCGGCCGCGATCTCGGCCAACGCATGGCTGTCGCTGGGCGCGATGGGCATGATGCTGCACTTCATCGGCCACGACGGCGCGCTGCGGTGCTTCGAGCTGCGCCCGGCCGGCCGCACCGCCGCCACCGTGTGGCTCGGCGAGCGTCAGCTCGCGCGCTGCGCGAGCATGTACGCGGCGATCGAGGCGGTCGATCTCGAGCTGCCGCGCCATGGCGACCCCGCCAGCGCACGCGCGCACGCGCCTTGGCGGCGCGCGCCCGTCAGCGCGGTGCTGCGCGCCGAGCTCGAGACCCTGCGACCGCCGCGGATCGCCCACGACGTCGGCAGCGCGATCGCCCACCTCGCGCTGGCGCGCGCGCTCGCGGGCCAACGCCCGCGGCCACGCGCAGCCAAGTGATCCGCGGGCGTCGCCATCAGCCATCGAACGGCGGCGTCGGCGGCAGCGCGAAGTTCTTGGCCACCCGCGCGTCGTTGCGCAGGTTCAGTCGGAGCACGGTGTCGAAGTCGCGCAGCTCGTAGCTACCCGCGGCGGGAAAGTCCGCCGGGCGAAGCAACGCGAAGCCGGTGCGGTCGGTGAGATCGCGGCAGGTCGCCATGATGTCGCGCTTCACCGTCGCGCTCGCGACCGTGTGGCCGCCCTTGTCGAGATCGGGCTCGTCGACATCGCCGTTGGCGTCGCGGTTGACCTCCATCACCGAGTGGTAGACCTCGTGCAGCAGCGTGTTCGCGATCATGCGGGTCAACACCATCTGCATGATGTCCTTGAGTTCGTCGTTGGTGGGGTCGGCGAGGTAGGCCTTGACGACCACCTGCAGATCGTCGCTGAGCTTGATCTCCTCGGGGCACTGGTCGGCCGTGTGCTGCAGCGGCAGGCTGTGCATCTCGATCAGGCCGGGGTACAGCATGATCAGCTCATTGGGCGTATCAGGACCGTTGCTCGCGCTCTCGGGCGGGATGGTCTCGCCGAACATGGCGCTGCGCGCCGCGTTGGGATACCCGGCCAGCAGCACCGTCGTGTAGAGCACGTCGAAGTCACCGGGGTTGGCCTTCTTCTCGGGGTTCACCAGCGCGGCCGGGACCGTCTCGTGGAAGGGCCCGAGCTGCCAGATCGCGCGCAGGTTGTGGCCAGCGAGCGCGCCATGCAGGTTGCGGCACAGCCCGAAGTTCACCAACTCGCGCACCTCGGTGAGGATGGCGTCCTTCTCGGCGGTGAGCTGCAGCTGCGCGAGCACGGTGTCGAACGACGCGCCGCCGACGATGCCGCGGCCGCCGTCATTGCTCGCATACGCCAGCGTCGACTCGCGGATGACGAAGAACTGCGGCACGCCGAGCTTCATGCTCACCAGCTGCAGGACGCTGGTCTTGCTGGCGTCGTAGACCTTGAAGCCGAGCGTGGTGGTGCCGGGACGGCCGGCCACCAGCTTGGTGGTCGCCGACGCAGGGCTCATGATCGTCACCCGCGTCGCGTCGAGCGCATTCCACTCGAACACCGCGTCGGCGGGTGCGTTCGACAGCGCGACGGTGACCTCGGTCTCCCCCGAGATGTCGAAGTTCTCGGGGTGGAACGTGCGCGCCAAGGTGGTGCCCGCCAGCGAGATGCGCAGCGCGTCGGTCTGGCCGCGGATCTCGGTGCGCTCACCGTTGGGCTTCTCGCTGACGTAGCTGACGCCACTGCGGCTGACGGCGTCGATCAAGGTCTGCTCGTCGGCAACCGACTTGGGCTTGCCGGTGCTGCTGGTATCGAGCAGTGAGTTCTCGAGTTTCTTCTTGAGCGCCGTGGCCTCGTCGGGCGTCAGCGCACCGCTCTTGCGCAGCGCGTCGATCATCCGCACGCCCTCCTCGAACTTCGCGTGGTCGGGGTCCTTGGTGGGTGCCTCCTTGGTCGGGCCCGCGCCCATGTAGGCCGACAGCGCCTTCTCCTTGAGCTCGGCCTTCTTCTCCGGCGACAGCGAGGTGTCGCCATCGATGGCCGACAGCGCCTTGTCGAGCCGGCGCTCCATCGTCTTCTGCACCTCGAGCTTGGCGGCCTCCTGCCCGAACGACTTGGCGGCGTCGAGTGTGCCCTGCAGCGCCGCGGCGGCGTTGCGTTGGTTGCCCTCGAGGCCGGTGATGTCCTTGAAGAGTCCGCCCTGCCCGAGCAGGCCCAGCGTGGCCGCGAGCCCGGTGGGATCGGGGGCCGCGGGCGCGTTCTGGAAGCTGACGATCGGGGCCGGCAGCGCCTGCGGCTGCAGGTTGCCGGGGTCGGCGCGACGGCTGTCGGTGTTGACGGGCAGGATCGCCGTGGGGCTGTCCGGGATCGGCGACTCCTCCCAGCGCCAGAAGCGGCTGTCGTCGATCTTCTCGCAGGCGTTGCAGCTGCCCATCGCGGCCTCGGCGAACACGCCCTTGGTCGGCACCGCCACGCTGATCGGATCGGGGGAGGAGGTCATGTAGAAGTCGGTCAGCGACTGCTTGAGTCCGAAGTCGGGGTTCAAGTTCAGCCCCGGCGCGACCGGGAACACCAGGCTGTTGCCGACCACCGCGAGCAGCTCGTTCTCCACCAGAGACGCGAGGCTGCGCCCCTCGCCCTTGCCCTCGAGGATGATGCCGTCGAGCAGCATGAAGCGCCGCTCGGCCGTCATGTCGAGCCACAGCGCCTTGTGGTAGTGCTCGAGATGATCGTTCAGGTGAGCGATCAGCCGGTTGACCAGCGCGAGGTCCTCGCGGCGCGGATCCTTGAGTTCATCGCGTGTCGGGCCGGCGTAGATCGTCACGCCGTCGGTGGCGGTGAGGTCGTCGCCCAGGCTGCGGAAGTCGAACAGGAAGCCGTCGTAGTGCGCGGTCTTGTAGCGCATCGAGGCCGACTCGACCGTCATGTACGAGCCCTCGGGCAGGACGTCGCCGAGGTTCAGATCGACCCCGACCACGGGCAGCGACAAGATGCGGGTCTTGATCCGAAGGTAGAAGAACTTGTCGCGTGCGAACGCCGTGGGCTGGTTCAGCCGCAGGGTCACGCGCAGACGGCCGTTACGTGCGTAGCGAGAGGTCAGCGACGCGTCGATCGGCACGCTCCCGATCGCGTTGCCGGTGCTGTCCTCGACCACGAACGCCAGCGACTTCACGAACGCCCGCGCGATCTTCTCGCCGAGCATGCGATGGAAGACGCCGTCCTTGTCGGTGGCGTTCTCGAGGTAGTCGCGGTGGAACTCCTGCGGCGAGATGCCCTCGAGGAAGGGCTCGAGTCGCTTCCAATTGGCGACGATGATCCGCGAGACCTTCTTCTTGTGCCACACCGGCGGCATCGTGGCCGAGCCGCCGAACACCGGCGGCCGATCGGTGTCGTCGACCTCGACGATCTCGTCGAGCGGTCGCTGCAGCACGAAGCGGATGTCGAGCACGCCGGCGGCGCTCACGATGCTCTCCGACGCGAACGTGCCGGCGGGGAAGCCGGCGTCCTGCCACTGGTGCAGCACACGGAGCGTGGCCTCGAAGCCGGCGGCGAGCGAGCGATCCAACAGCGCGCGCTCCAGCGGTTCGCGCCAGCGGACGGCCTTGCGCGCGTCGAACGACGTCATCAGCAGCGGCACGAACACGACCTCGCGGGCGTCCGCGAAGCGCTGGCGCACCTTGAAGTGGCGCAGGACCTCGTAGTACTGGATCGTCAGTGCGTGGCAGTGGTTGTAGTTCGCGACGCTCTCGGAGGAGACCTCGAAGCGCTCGCCCTGCGACACCGTCTGGATCACGGTCGAACGCAGGCTCCGCACCGCGTTGGCCGACTGCACGATGCGGTCGCGCAGCTTCTGGCTGTCGGTCGACGACACCTGGCGGAAGCTGTCCTGAGATGCGCGGCTGCTCGAGGTGCCGAAGCCACCCGAGGCGCCGAACAGGATGCCGCCGAGGACCCCGCCGATGCCCGCCGACGCGCCGCCGGTGGTCGAGCGCGAGCTGCCGCGCAGGCCCTCGTTGACGGTGCCCTTGGCGATCTCGAGGATGTCGCGATCGCGACCGAGCGAGCTCTGCAGGCTCTCGTTGAAGTCGACGCTCTGCTCGTTGACCGCCGACTCGCGGCGCTCCCAGTCGAACACCACGATCTGCTTCTTCTGACCCGGCGCCAGCGGCAGGCTGTACAGCAGATCGCCGAGCGAGTAGCCATCGGCCAGCCACTCGGACTTGAAGTGCAGCAGGTGGCCGTGGGCGACCTCGATCGCCTGGTACAGCGTGGGTTGCTCGTCCCAGTCGACGGCCGCGCTCGCGCCGAGCACGACGCGCCCGAGCGGGCGGGGGCCGGGTGCGGTCTTGATCGACAGCGACCGCGTCAGCTCCGCGGCCTCGTTGGCGGCGAACAGTCGGGCGACGTTGTCCTTGGTGAGGGTCTTCTCGGTGCGCAGGAAGTCCGTGACCACGCTCTTGCGCAGCTTCACGCCGGCGATCGCTTCGTTGAACGCCACGTCGGCGTCCGCGTTCGCGGTGGCGGCCCGTGTCAGCACGCCGGGCCGCGAGAGCCCCAGCGGCGACGGTCGGGCGACGAACGGCAGCGACTTGATGGGCTCGAGCAGCTCGAAGACCGAGAACGGCAGCTTGCGCAGCACGTCCGCGAGGGTGATCTCGTCCTCGTCGGCGAGCACGAAGCCCTGGATCGCGGGCTCGGAGGTGCGCACGAGGCTGAAGAACGAGAACTCCTCGAGCACGCGCTTGTCGCCGAAGCGGTTGGCATCGCAGTGGCAGTCGGCGCCACCCGTGGCCTCGGCGGTGGGGGCCGACGCGGGGAACTCGGCCACCAGGATCACGCTGCGCGGGAACACCCGCCGCTCGCCGTCGTCGATGGGCTCGGGATCGGCATCGAGTCGGATCGGGATGGGGTTGTTGGCCAGCTCCAGCCCAACGTAGGCCGAGGCCTCGACGAACGCGCCGGTGGGGTAGTCGATCGAGAAGTAGCCGCCGGCCTCGGTGGTGACCGCGGCCAGCACGTCGAGATCGGCGGCGCCCTCGCGGCGACCGCTGAGGATGATCTGCACGCCGTCCATGCCGTGGGCACCGCGGCGATCGAGCAGGCGCCCGTAGGCGAAGGCCGGTCGCGATGGGGCCGACGGTGGCGCGGGGGTGGTGTCGGGATCGAGCGCCTCGTTGGCCGCGAACGCGAGCGAGAGCGAGAGGTCGGCGCGCTCGAGCGTGACGCTGCGCTGGGTCAGCACCCCGCCGCCCGCGGCTCGCTTGACCAGCACCAGCAGCTCGCCGCCCACGGTCGCGTCGTCGCCGAGGTCGAGCTCGGCGCTGGCCGCCTGGCCGCGCTTGGGCGACAGTGGCAGCTCCTGCGATCGGATCTGCGTGGCTCCGTCGCGGCCCACCGACCACGAGGCCTGTAGCACCACGTCGATCGCCGCTGCATCACCGGTGTTGGTCAGCTCGAACTTCGCCTTCATCGTCCGCCCCCGAGCGCGCCCCGGCGATCGCGTCCCACGGTCGTCGGCCCCATGCCGTCGACCCGCGGGTCCTCCGATCACGGGGTGATCGGGCCGGTGCTCGCCGGAGTAGGACCGGCGGATCCGCGATTCGATCAGCGCGCGCCGACGATCGCAACCGGAGGCGCAGGGACCACTGGCCGCATGGCCACGCGGGGGTCCGCGGGGTCCTGGTCACGCCGTCACTCGCACCCGAGCGCGCCACAGGGCGCCGCTCACGACCACCAACGCGACGCCCGTGGTCACATCGAAGGCGGCGTATGGCGTCAGCAGTAGGCCGAGCATCCCGCGCGCGACGAGCATCGTGCCGACGCCGAGCGTGAGCGCGAGCGCGTGGCTCGTCTGCGTCGGAAGCCATCGCAGTGCCGTGCGGAGGCACCACGCGATGAATAGTCCGGTGGTCGAGCTGTCGATCGCGTGCGCCAACACGGGACGACCGCGATCGGGTTCGAACGCGAGCGGGTGACAGTACATCACCAGCGGCGCGACCAGCATCGCGACCGCGAAGAGGACTTGCAGCACCAACGTGCTGGCGACGACGATGCGGAAGACGGAGGGACGCATGGTGCTCGCCCAGTGCAGGCGCCGTGCCGGGCGCTCCTCGCAGCGTGCATGCGGGCGAGACCTCGGGCGAGCGTCAGCCCGGCACGCGCAGCGCGTGCCGACGCGCCACTTCGTCAGCATCACCACGCGGCGTCCACCGGCATGGGCCATTCGACCGATGGCCGCAGTGCGGGTCGAGGTCTAGCTTGTCCCCGCGACCCGATGCCGACCGCCAACACCCTCGCCCCCTCCCTGCCGCGCAGTCGCGGCACCCTGGCCCTGTTGCTGTGGACGTGGTTCGCCAGCGGCTGCGCGACCGCGGCGATCCACGCCCCCGCGACCGCACCCAAGGCGACGCCGAGCAAGACCATCGTGCTGGTGCACGGCATGTTCATGGGCCCGTCGTGCTGGGCGCAGTGGGTGCCGCTGCTCGAGTCGAAGGGCTACCGCGTGCTGGCGCCGGCGTGGCCCGCCCACGACGGCACCGCAGCGCAGGCTCGCGCAGCCCATCCCGACCCGAAGCTCGCGGCGCTGGGGCTGCCCGACGTGCTCGCGCACTACCGCGGCATCCTGGCGACGCTCGACGAGAAGCCGATCTTGATCGGCCACTCGATGGGCGGCTTGGTGGTGCAGATCCTCTTGTCGGAGGGCCTCGCGAGCGCAGCGGTGGCGATCGATGCCGCGCCGCCCAAGGGCGTGTTCACGCTCGCCGGCCCGTTCCTCAAGAGCAACGGCCGCATCCTGCGAGGCTCACTCGACGAGCCGCTCGACATGGATCTCGAGCGCTTCGCCTACGTGTTCACCAACCAGCAGTCGCCCGCGGTGCAGCGCGCGGCGTGGGAGCAGCACGCGCGCCCCGAGTCGCGCCGACTCGGCCGCGACGCCACCAAGGCGGCCGGCCGCGTCGACTTCGGCGCACGTCGAGGACCCCTGCTGCTGTTCGGCGGCGAGCACGATCACGCGGTGCCACCGGTCATCGGTCGCAAGACCTTCCGACGCTATCGCAAGGCCGACGCGCTCACCGAGTACCGCGAGCTCGAGGGTGTCGATCACTGGCTCATCGGCAGCGACCGCTGGCGCGAGGTCGCCGACCTGACGCTGGCGTGGCTCGAGCGTCAGGGCACGTGAGCCGCGATCGTCACCAGCCCGTGCTCGATGGCGAACAACGCCGCCGCCGCCCGGGTCGAGACACCGATCTTCTCGTACGCATGCGCGAGGTGGTGGCCGACCGTGCGCGCCGAGATGCCCAGGCGCTGCGCGACCTCCTTGTTGGTGTCGCCGCGCGCGACCAGCTGTAGCACTTCGATCTCGCGCTCGGTCAGACCCGCCGGGCGCGCGCGCGCAGATGACGGGCCAACACCGAGGATCGCATCGACGACGCGGGCGTCGAGCTGGCCGCTGCGGACCTCGCCGCGCAGCATCGCGATCGCGGCCGTGTCGTCGAAGGCGGGCCGCTGGGGCCGCGCCGACCGCAACGCGCACCACACGTCGGCGGCCGCCAGCACCCGCGCCGCGACCCCGAGCGCAGCACCCTCGAGCCGCCTTGGATAGCCGGCACCGTCGCAGCGCTCGTGCGTGACCTCGGCGAGCGCGGCCTCGCTCGCCAACGACGGCGCGCGCGCGAGCAGGCGCTGCCCCCAGTACGCATGCAGGTGGATGCGTTCGCGCTCCGCGGCCGACAGCGGCGTCGACTTCTCCCACAAGGCGCACGGCAGCGCGACGCGCCCGAGATCGTGCAGCAGGGCCGCGCGCCGCAGGATCTCGATGTCCGCTGCGGCGATCCCCAGCGCAGCTGCGGCCCGGGTCGCGACCTCGGCGACCTGCGACGAGTGACCGAGCGTGTAGACCGAGTAGAGATCGGTGAAGTCGGCGAACGCCGCAATCACGTCGTCGACGCGGTGCGAGCTCTGCACCACCGGGAAGCGCGAGCCGATCGCGACGAATGCCGCCCACGCGCCTTCGCGCTCGAGCGGCGCGAGTAGCTCACGCGCGTGCGCGATGAAGACGTCGCACACGGCAGGCGCGAGCGCCTCGCCGCGGCGCTGCGCGACCGCGACGCTCGCGGCCTCGACACCACCGCGGTGCACCATCGACTCCGCGAAGTGGGCGACCTGCAGCACCGTGACCACCGGCTCGAGCTGGGTCTCGCGGAGCCGGGCCGGGCCGCCGCGGCCATCCCAGCGCTCGTGGATCTGCGCCAGCGCAGCGATCGCGCCCTCGCCGAGGCCGAGACGATCGCCGAAGCGACGCCCGACCTCGCACTGCGACGCGTACAGCGACTGCCGTGGCGCCTCGGGACCGATCGCCGCCGCGCTACCGACGAGCCATCGCCGCAGCGGCCCCGCCTCGGGCGCGATCGCGGCAGCGCCGGCGCGGAAGCGATCGGCGACGTCGCCGTAGTCGACCACCGCGAAGGCCTGTCGCGCGCGCAGGTCGTCGCCGAACAACGCGACCTCCTCGTGCGCGAACGACGAGCAGCCGATGTAGCGCAGCAGGGTCGCGTGGAAGACGTCGCGCTGCCGGGCACGGTCGAAATCCAGCGCCTGCGCCAGGCCGACCGCCAGCACGCACGCGCGCAGGGTCTTGTCGTCGTGGTGCCCGTTGGCGAGGTCGGTCGCCAGCGACAACGCCGCCAGTACACAGGTCCACTCGTCGACCTCGGCCGTCACGGACGACGTGATGTTACGCCAAAGCCCGCGACGCGGGCCGCGAACCCTTTCGCGGCCGCGTGGCTCCCATGCGGTTGGATGCTCGCCCGCACGATCCTCTTCGTCGTCCTCGGCGCCGCGCTCGGCTACGGCTACCACCGCCTGGTCGGCTGCCGCAGTGGCGCCTGTCTCATCACCGCCAACCCGTGGATCTCCACGCTGTGGGGCGCGATGATGGGGTTCTTCTTCGCGCCGCGCTAGCCATAGAGCAGCCAGCTCATCACGAGATTCAGCACGATGCACACCACCGCGCCGTGCACGATCGCGCGGTTGGTCGCGATGCCCACACCCTCGGCGCCGTCGCGCTTGGCCGCGCGGTAGCCGTGGAAGCAGGCGATGAGCGCGACGATCCAGCCGAACACCAGGCCCTTGAAGACCCCGACCAAGAGGTCCTCGAGGTGCACGAACTGGCTCAGCTGGCTCATGAAGGTGCCGCCATCGAGGCCCAGCTGCATCACCGCGCCGACGTAGCTGGCGCCGATGCCGATGACGTCGGCGTAGCCGCACAGCAGCGGCAGCGCGATCGAGACCGCCCACAACCGCGGCGCCACCAGGTGGCGCAGCGGATCGATGGACATCACCTCGAGCGCCTCGACCTGCTCGCTGATCTTCATGTTGGCGAGCGCCGCGGCGAGGTTGGCCCCGATGCGCGCGCCGCAGACCACCGCCGCCATCACCGGGTAGAGCTCGCGCACGCCACCAATGCCCGCGAACATGCCAAGGAAGTCCTGCCCACCGAAGCGCTCGAAGGTCGCGTACGACTGCACCGAGAGGTTCAGGCCCGCGAACACGGTGAGCATCGTCAGCAGCGCGACGCTGCCGACCCCGGCCTGGTAGGTCTGCTTGATGAGCTCGTTGCGCGGCGGCAGGTTGGTCAACTGCGCGACCAGGGCCCGCTCGGCGAACGCGAGGAACTCGAACAGCACCTTCACAGGCCGGCCCCCAGCAAGGCCATGCTGACCACGTAGTCGACCAGCAGAATGAGCACGATGGTCTGGGTGACGGTGTCGTTGGCGGCCTGACCGACCGCCTCCGCGCCGCCCTTGACCTTCATGCCGAGGTAGCCCGCCAGCAGCCCGACCGAGGTGCCGAACAGCACGCACTTGCCGAGCCCGACCCACAGATCCGCGGGCGTGACCTGGGCCGTGAGGTGCTCCATGAACGCGCCGTGGTCGACGCCGCCGAGCGGCACCGCGAACAACCACCCGCTGGCGACCCCGAGCACGTTGGTGAGCACGTTGAGCAGCGGGGTCACGACCGCACAGGCGATCACGCCCGGCACCACCACGAAGCGCATCGGGTCGACCGACATCACCGCCAGCGCGTCGATCTGCCCGCGCACGCGCATGGTGCCGATGCGCGCGGCGATCGACGAACCGGCCTGCGCCGCCACCATCACACTCGCGAGCGCGGGGCTGTACTCGCGGAAGATCGCGGTGCCGAGCAGCGAGCTCAGCATGCGGTCGAGCCCGAACATGCGGAAGATCTGCAGCCCCTGCAGCGAGATGACCGCGCCGACCGGCGCGACCGCGAGCCCGACGGGTATCAGGCACCGCAGCACCAGGATCCACATGATGCGCAGGGTCTCGCCGACGTAACGCGGTGAGGTCGCAGCCGTGCGCACGACGTCGCCGAAGAACGCCGCGATCGCACCGACGGTCGCGAACGGCTGCAACAGGCGCGCGACGAGGGCATTCATCCGAACAACCCCAGCTGCTGCGGTGAGCGGGCCGCATCGTCGCGCGGTGACCACGGCGGCGGCCGACGCTCACGCTCGAGCTGCAGCAGCCAGCGCTTGGTCGGCAAACCACCGCCGAAACCGACCAGCTCGCCGCCGGCTCCGATCACCCGGTGGCACGGCAGCACCAGTGGGATCGGGTTGCGCCCGTTGGCGCGGCCGACCGCCCGCGCGCCGCCACGATCGCCGACCTTCTCGGCGAGCTGCGCGTAGCTGCTCGTGGTGCCGTAGGGGATCTCGGCGAGCGCGGCCCACACCCGCTGCTCGAAATCGGTGCCGAGTGGGCGCACGTCGATGGTGAACTCGCGCCGACGACCGGCGAGGTACTCGCGCAGCTCGGTGCGAGCCTTGGTGCGCGCACGGGTCTCGATGCGCAGCACCGCGTGGTGGCGCCGGGCGTACTCGGCGAGGCCGGCCGCGGTCGCCGCCAGCGCGACGTAGACCAGGCGATCGTCCTGGTCGAGCGCGAGCAGCAACGGCACTGCGCCGTGGCGGAGTCGATCGACGCGCCACTGCGGGCGGGCGGTTGCAGGCTTGGCGCGCGCCATCTTGACCTGCATGGTTGTACCGGAAGTCGGACCGGCATGGGCCGATCGAGCGGCCCGCGACGGGACCACCCGCGCCGCGGACGGTCCGCTCCGCCGCCCTCGCGTCCGTGGGCTTCAAGCGCGTCGCTTTGCTGGCCGATGCCCGGCCCACGTGTCCTGCGCGGCCGCCAGCACGCCGGGTTCGATTGCCCTGGGCACCACGCCCGCGCTCGCGCTCGTGTGGGGACTCGGCAGCGGCCGCCGTGTGCGCGAGCTGCTGCGGCAAGGACTGCACGTCGAGGTGCTCGCGCTCGACGTCGACCCCGAGCGCCCCGAGCTCGCGACGGCGATCGTCAGCGCGTGCCCACGCTTGCGCGACGCGCTGGTGCACGGGCGGCTACGCGTGATCGTGGGTTCGCCGGCCGAGCTCGGCGCACGACTACAGACGCTGTCCGGCGATCGCGTGGACGTGCACGTCGACCTCGCAGCGTTGTCCGCCGTACCCGAACCGGCGCGTGCGCTCGCACGCACGGTCGAACGACTGCACCTCGAGCAGCTCGATCTCCAACGCTTCGCGAGTCGCATGCGCCGGAACCTCCGCGACAACCTCGATGCCATCACCGGCGCTGGTGGTGTGGACTTCTGGCACGGCGCTGCGGTGGGTCAGCCGGTGTTCGTCCTCGCTGCAGGGCCGAGCGCGCGGGCAGCGATGCCGATGCTGCATGCCGCCAGCCGCCGTGGTCCCGTGGTGGCAGTCGACACCGCGCTGCCGCTGTGCCGCGAGTTCGAGGTGCCGATCGACGTGCTGGTGAGCGTGGATCCCCATCCCGAGAGCGCGGTTCATCTGCAGCGCGGTTGTGACGGCGTCGGGACGCTGGCCTTCCAGCCGTTTTGCGCCCCCGCCGTGGTCGACGCGATCCGCCCCCGCGTGCTGGGCCTGCCGCGTGGCGACGCGCTGTGCGATCGCGCAGCCGTGGCACTCGGGCTGCCGAGCTTCCACGTCGCCGGCACCGTGCTGCTGTTCGCGCTGCAGATCGCCGAGCTGCTCGGCGCAGCGCCGGTGGTGCTGGTCGGAGCCGACTTCGCCCACCTCGGCGGCCGCACCCACGCCGAGGGCACCGCGACGTCACGGGTCGTCGAGGCGGCGGGTTGTTTCGTCCGCAACGCCAACGGCGACGCGGTGGCCAGCTCGTCGTCGCTTCGCCGCTTCCATGCAGAGGTCGAGCACTACGTGACGCAGATGAACAGGCCGGTCTGGCACGTCGACGCCGGCGGCGCTGCGATCGCTGGCTGCCGATCCCTCACGTTGCCCGAGCTCACCCGCTGGTGCGAGGCACTGCCTCGGCGCAGCACGTCGCTGCCGACGCCGCCGGACCCTGCGCCGGACGAACATCGCCGTCGCATCGCGATCTGGGACGAGCTGCTGCGAAACTTCGACGGCGCCTAGGTTGCGGCGACGATGACGCACACACCGGCGTCACACTGCGGCGCGCCACCGCATCATCGCGCCGGTGAGCGCGCCCGAGATGTCCGCGTAGGCGCCATCCAACGAGGTCACCGCGCCGGCCTTGTCACCACGCAGAACCAGCCGCACCACCGCGGCCGCCGACTTGTGGAAGTCGGCATGTAGCGCGTGGACCTTCGCGTAGTGCTCGTTCTTGCTCGCAGCGTCACCGGCAAGTCCCTCGAGCCACTTGCCGAATTCGCATGCGTCGCAGCGCTCGACGATCTCGGGCTTGGTATCGAAGGTGCCCTTCCCGATGGCCTCGCGCAGGCGAGCCTTCCACAGGCCATGGGCACCGACCGCCTTCGTGATGTGATCCTTGGCGTCGCTCATCTGCGCGCCCCATCGGCCGCATGCAGCACCGCCTTGAGACCGTCGCCTTCGCCGGGTCGTCGGCTTGGGCCGTCGGCTTCGGCCATCGGCTTGGGTCGACGACGGCCCGACGACGGGCCGCTCACCGCGCACGCACGCAGCGAAGTTGACGGCCACGAGCGGCTCGCGCGAGCATTCGAGCAGATGCGCCTGCGAGTCGCTCGGGTCGCCGTCCCCGTGATGGGCGGATGGCTCGCGTTCGTCGCCGCAAGCGGCGGCTGCCGCTCGGCCGAGGCGGTGCCGGCCGGCTCGGTCGCGGCCGCGCAGGCGGTCGCGGCCGAGGGCGGCGCAGCGCCGGCGCCTGCGGCCGCAGACGAGCCCGCCGAGGTCCCGTTGGTGCCGCTCATGGGCAAGGCCGTGCTGGAGGCCCGCGCGCACGCGCAACGCAGTGCGCTCGGCGAGGGCATGCCGCTGTTCGAGGACGAGCGCGGGCAGCCGGTGCCGTGGATCGCACCGCAGGTCGCGATCGCGGACGAGCCCGCCTTCGATGGCGACCTGCTCGACTCGCTGCAGGGTTCGTCGGGCCTCGGTGGTACCGCGGCCGACGAGGGCCCGCGACCCAATGGCAACATCCTCGGGCTGTTCGAGCCGATCGAGGCCGGCGAGACCGCGCCGCTGCGCCACTTCCACCAGGCCCTGCGCGCGCTCGAGCACGGCGACGATCGCAAGGTCCGCGTCATGCTGGTCGGGGCCTCGCACACCGAGGCGGACATCTATCCCCAGTACATCCGCAGCTACCTTCAGGAGCGCTTCGGCGACGGCGGCCACGGTTTCGTGCTGCCGGCGGCGCCGTGGCGCGGCTACGGTCACGTCGACGTCAGCGTCGATGGGCTGCAGCACTGGCGCACCGAACACGCGCAACGTCGCGACGCCCGCGACGACGGTCGCTATGGTCTGCTCGGCGCCAGCATCTCGAGCCGCAGCGATCGCGCCTACGGTCGCGTGATCCAACACGCGGGCGTGCTCGGCTCGCGCTACGAGCTGTGGTTCGTCGCTCAGCCGCGCGGCGGCAGTGTCGATGTGATCGCCGATGGGCGCACGATCGCGACCGTGCGGACCGCCGCCCGGCACGTCGGCCCCGGCTACCACGCGTTCGAGCTGCCCGAGTCGGAGCACACCATCGAGGTGCGCGTGCGCGGTGACGGCGAGGTCCGCCTGACCGGGCTGGTGATCGAGCGCGACGATCCTGGCGTGGTGGTCGACACGCTTGGAATCCGCGGCACGCGGGCCGCCAACGCCCTCGCATGGGATCGCGCGCTGTGGAGCGACAACGTCCGCCATCGCGCACCGGACCTGTTCGTGCTCGCGTTCGGCACCAACGAGGCCACCGATGTCACGCAAGACATCGCCACCTACGAGGCCAACCTGCGCGAGGTCGTGCAGCGCTATCGCGCGGCCGCGCCACAGGCCAGCTGCGTGCTGGTCGGGCCCGGCGACTTCCCGCAGGCCAGCGGCGGCACGCTGATCCCGCGGCCGCGACTGTCGCAGATCATCGAGGTGCAGTCGCGGGTCTCGACCGAGCTCGGCTGCGGCTTCTGGGACATGCAGGCCTTCATGGGCGGGGAGCTCTCGATGGTGCAGTGGGTCCGCGCCGCGCCTGCGATGGCCCAGCCCGACTACATCCATCTGTCGCGCCGCGGCTACGTGCGCATGGGCATGGCGCTGGTCGACGCGTTGATGGGCGAGCTCGACGGCGACGATCCGCTGCACGGACGCACGCCGCCGCGCTGACCCGCCACATGAGAGGCACGCGAGGGCCCGCCACGCACCCTTGCGACGGGCCCTCGTCGTTCATCGGCCGGAGTCGCGGCCGCCGGACTCACGCTGCGCGACGGTTGCGACGCAGGCGCCAGGCACCGATGCCCACGAGCACCAGCATGCCGAACGGCAGGCCGTCGCTGGGGTCGACGATCGAGCACGAGAGGTCGGCATCGCCGTCGCCGTCGAGGTCGGCGCCCTCGTCGTCATCGTCGCCACCGCTGACCCCCACGTCGACGTCGACGCTCACGTCGAGCTCGATCTCGAAGGCGGCCTTCAGTTCGGCTGCGCAGGCCTCGAGGTCGCCCGAGGTGGCGAGGAAGTGGCCGTCGCAGAAGATCGCAGCGCCGGTGGTCTCGCACTCCTCGTTGCACTCCTGCACCACCGTGTCGGTGCAGCTCTCGAACTGCTGGGTCTGGCAGTCGATCTGGCAGTCGAGGTTCGCCTTGGCCTCGCACGAGCCGGTGCACGCCGTGGTGCAGACCGGCTCACAGTCGGTCGAGGTCGACGCCTCGCACTCGGCGTCACAGCTCGCGGCACAGCACGCCGAGCCGGACTCGCCACACTGGCCGTCGGTCGAACCGCACGCGCCGCTCACCGAGCCGCCGCAGTCGGCCATGCACGACGCCGAGCAGTCGATGGTCACCGTGTCGGTGCACTGCGTGGTGCAGCTCTCTTCGCACGACGCCTGACAGTCCACCTCGGTGGTGAGATTGCAGCTCTCCGAGCAAGTCTCGTAGAGACGGGTCGCGCAGGTGCGCTCGACCGACGCCGGCTCGCAGCGGGTCTCGCACGACTCCTTGGGCACGACCTCGCAGCGGCCGGCAGCATCGGCGTCGAGCCAGATGCCGCCGCAGGCCTCGAGGTGCTTGGCACTGGCCTCGCCCGCGAAGCCGAGCACGGCGATCGCAGCAACGCAGGAAACGGTGAGGGGGATGTGGCGCAGGGGCATGTCATCGGCATGAGCAACGCCCATGCCACGTGACTGCGGCGTGCGGCGACATCCGATCGACGTGGGCTGCGATACCGACGTCCGCGCGAACGTGCACCCGCACGCGTGCGCGCGCGCTCGCCGTGCGAATCGAGGGCGTGCTCGCGGTCCGAGGGGCGCGAGCGCCTCGCTAGGGGCGCCTCGGCCCCACCGCGCGAAGGACCGAGCGTCCGCCGTTTTACGGGTCGACGTCGACGCGGCCCGCGATGGCCTCGGCGATCTCGCGCGACCACGCCTCGAGATCGTCGAACGCGTGGGCGGGCCGCTTGGGAAACGCCTTGCACAGCGACGCGCGTAGGCGCTCGCGCGCGAGCTCGAGGCGAGAGCGCGCGGCGCTGGCCGAGATGCCCAGCGTCGCGCCGAGCTCGTCCGACGTGAAGCCCTCCCAGTAGTGCAGCTCGATCGCGATCTGCTGATCGACGGGGAGGACCTGCAGCGCTCGCAGGAGGCGCTGCCGCTGGTGCAGCCGCGTGCTGCCCACCGCGCCGAGATCGGCAATCGAGGTCATCGGCGCATCGCCCGGTCCTCGGCGTCGGCGCAGCTCCTCGCGCAGGACGTTGCGAGCGATCCCGAACAGAAAGGGTCGAACCATCACGTCGTCGCGACGATCGCGGAGGAAGCGGGCAAACACCTCCTGCGTGAGGTCCTCCGCGCTCCCCGGCAGCTTGCTGCGAAAGAAGCGGAGCACTCCGGGCGCGTGACGGCGGAACAGCGCACGACCGGCCCGCTCGTCGCCAGCGTTCCAGCGCTGACGCAGGGTGGCATCGTCGTCCCCCTGGGACACGCTGCAGGCTAACACGCGAGCGTCTATGCTGGTGGGGATGGGCGACCTCGGCACGCCGGTCACCCTGGGCGTCTTGGAGCACGCGCTGTTCGAGAGCGCGCCGCCGGTCACCCTTGGTCGCTTCGAGATCCTGCGCCAGCTCGGGCGCGGCGGCATGGCCGTGGTGTGGCTCGCACGCGATCCCGAGCTCAAGCGCGAGGTCGCCATCAAGGTCCACCGCGGCGGTCGGACCGAGCTCGGGCAGTCGCGACTGCGTCGCGAAGCCGAGTCGCTCGCGCGTCTGCGCCACCGCAACGTGGTCGGCGTGTACGAGGTCGGCCGCACCGACGACGGCGAGGTCTTCGTGGTGATGGAGCACCTCACGGGCCCGACCCTGCGGCAGTGGATCGAGCGCGAGCGCCCCGAGCGGACCGCGATCGTGGCGCTGATGATCCGCTGCGCACGGGGGCTGCAGGCCGCCCACGACGCCGGCCTCGTGCACCGCGACTTCAAGCCCGACAACGTCGTCATCGACGGCGATGGCGAACCGCGGATCATCGACTTCGGGATCGCCAGCGCCGATCATCCCCATGGTCTCGAGACACCGGCGTCGAGCGACGACCCCGCGGCCGACACCGACGCTGCGCTGGCAGGGACCCCGCGCTACATGGCGCCCGAGCTGTGGAGCGGCGCCGCGCCGAGTCCGAGCTCCGATCAATTCGCGTTCGCGGTCGCGTTGTTCGAAGCGCTGGTCGGTGCTGCGCCGTTCGACACGCGGACCTGCCTGCCGCGACCGCGACGGCCGCAGCGGATCCCGCGGCGACTGTGGCCGCTCGTCGAGCGCGCGTTGGACCCGATGCCGTCGATGCGATGGCCCTCGCTCGGTGCGCTCGCCGAGCGCCTCGCAAGCGCGAACCGACCACGGCGCGCGTGGGTGGGTGGCGCCGCCGTGGTGGGCGCGGTGGTCGCGAGCGTGGGCGCGGGCGCGCTCTGGCGCAGCGAGCCCCACGGCCAGATCGCGGCGCCGAAGGACCCGTGCACGCCGGGGCACGACTACCTGACCGGCGACCACACGTGGTCGATGGAGACCGGCCACCACGCGTCAGGCCGGCTCGTGCTCGAGCTGCCCGCCGGCCCGCCGCGCTTCGTCAGCGCACGGCTCGACGGGCCCGCGATCTCGCTGCGCGACCGGGCGCTGGTGTTCGAGCTCGAGCAGCTGCCGCGCGCATCGACCAGCCACGAGGTCTTCCTCGGCGTCCGCAACGGCGAGGACGAGGCCTTCTCGATCCTCGTGTGGGGTGGGCAGTGGGTGTTCCCGATGGCCCCCAACACCCACGGACTCGCGCTCGAGATCGACCGCACCCGCGACCGCTACTTCCGCATCCAGATCCGCGATCAAACCGCGCTCCCCGACGCGATCGCCTTCGAGGTCTCGTCCGACGGCCGCACGTGGACCCCGATCGCGCAAGTCGAGGGCAACGTGGCACGGGCCCAGCTCTCGCTCGTGGTCGGCTCGCACGATCCGATCGCCGCCGACGATGCGGTGACGATCCGCAGCATCCGCTGCGTCGATCTGGCGCCGTTGGGGCCGCTCGCGCCCGAGCGCGATCGAGCTCGCATCGAGGGTGGCGAGCCTCGACTCGACCACCTCGAGTGATCACGGCGGCGACAGCAGCGACGCGTCGGGCCCCGGCCCCTGTAGCGCGGCGAGGAACGCCACCAGATCGGCCTCGTCGTCGGCGTCCAGCGGTAGCGGTGCGAGCTCGTTGGTGCCGGGGAAGCCGCCGGGATCACCACCGCGGACGTGGAAGTGCACGACTTCGTCGAGGCTCGACATGTGCCCGGTGTGCATGAACGACGGATGCTCGGCGATGCAGCGCAGGCTCGGGGTCTTGAACGCGCCGAGCATCGCGGGGTCGATCACCGCCGGCAGCCGGCCGTCGTCGCCGTCGGCGTAGCTGCCGTGCACGCCGAGCGGGTCCTCCTGCGCGGCCGCGAGGTCGACGCTGGCGCCGAAGTCGTCGAGATCCACGAACACGGTCGCCACCGTCTGCGGCACCAGCCCGACGTTGTGGAACCCGAAGTCGGTGAGCATCGGACCGCCGTGGCAGCGGTCGCAGTCGCCCTGCGACACGAACGCGATCGCACCGCGGACCTCGGCGGGCGAGAGCGCGGCGGCGTCACCGTCGAGCCAGGCGTCGAACCGCGATGCGCCGCATCGCAGCCGCCGCAGGTAGGCGCCGAGCGCCTTGCCGGCGTTCACCACCGCCCGCGTGACGGCCTCGCGATCCTCGGGTGCGAGACCGTCGTAGACGCCACCGTCACCGGGGCGACCCGGACACGCCGTGGCATCGAGCGACGCACAGCCGTTGTCCTGTGCGTCGAGCGTGCCGAACCGCAGCGGGTCGGCAAAGTCGGGCATCGGCCCGAAGAGCGCCTCGTACGCCGCGCGGTGATGGAGCCCGAGCTGCTTGGCGACGTACAAGCGCGACGAGTTGAACTCGCGCGCATTCTCGATCGCTCCGAACGCGACGTTGTAGAGCGCGTCACGACGCCCACCCCACCCCAGCAGCGAGGCGAAGCCGACCTCGAGCAGCCCAGGCGTGCGACGCAGCACCCACCCGGCGGCCAGCGAGATCTGCTGGTGCGGGCTACGGGTGTCGACGAAGCCGTCGGTCGGCACGTGACAGCTCGCGCACGCGACCCGGTGGACCTCGCCGTCGAGGCCGAGGGTGCCGGACGATCCGTCGTTGTCGCCGTCGAGCAGCGGACCCGAGAACCGCGGATCGAAGAACAGCGCCTGCCCCAACGCCGCGGCCGCGTCGTCGTCGGCCCACGCGTTGCTGACGTCGGGCGGCGGTGGAGCGTCGGTGTACCGCAGCGCGAGCAGGCGCGCCCACTGCTCTTCGCTGGGCACCGGCACCTCGTCGCCACCGCTGCCGGAGCTGCTGCCCGAAGCTTCGCTGGCGGTGCCGTCGACCGCCGCGCTCGTGGCCGCGGTCGAGCTCGAAGCATCCGACGAACCGGACGACGACGACGACGCCGACATCGTCGTCGCGACCGCCGGGCCGTCCCCGCAGCCGACCAGCAGCGCGAAGCAGAGCTCAGGGAAGGCTCGTCGCACAGGGCAACCTCGTGTGATCCCAGGCCGGCGCCGACAGTCCGCTCGAGAAGCCGAAGTTGTCGACATGACGACGCGTCTGCGTGAGTTGGTACTCGCGCAGGAAGTCGAGGTAGTCGGTGCCCACCACCGGCTCGTCGACCCCCGAGTGGTAGAGCGTATCGCCGTACGTCACCGTCACCTCCCCGGCGGGCAGCAGCCCGTCGTACTCGACGCAGCCGTGCGGTTGCCCATCGATGAAGGCATACGCACGATCGCTGCTGACCCACAGGTCCAGCCGCGTGCGCACGCCGGAGCCGGTGAGGTCCGAGACGAACGGCTGCGCCGGCCACGGCGCATCGGAGAAATCCTCGTGCTGCGTCGGGAACAGCGGACACTGATCGTTCACGTCCCAGTACCGGTGATCGCAGCGCTGGATCTCGAGCCCGGTGGCCCAGGCCCCGAAGGTCTGCAGGTTGATGGTCACGGCGTCGGCCATGTTGTCCTGCACCGGCGCGGGCGCGCTGGAGACCCACAGCTGCGGATAGCGACGGCCGGTCGAGAACAGATCGACCTCGACGGTGGCGTGCACGAAGCTGTCCGTGCCGACCTGGCCGGTCGTCTTCGGCGTGAGCCGGAACTTGCCGTTGGTATCCGAGGCCCAGTCGGCGTAGCTCACCCACAGCTCACCCATCACGCTGTCGACCGACCACGCCTCGGGCTCGAGCGAGTAGAAGGTCGCGGTCAGCCGTTCGTTCTCGAGGTAGAGGTCCCAGCCGCCGTGGCTCTCGAGATCGACCTGGGCCAGACCGAGCGGATCGTCGAACGTCTCGAGCACGTCGAACGACTCGGTCGCGCCGATCTGCGGGCACACATACGAGCGTGCGATCGGCTGCGGCGAGCTGGCAGGATCGTGCTGACCGTTCACGAACACCTCGCCGGTCGGCGAGGCCGCGCGCACGTCGTCGATGGTGACGAAGGCCTGCGCGTTGCCGGTGGGCGCGACCGCATCGGCGGCGAGGTGGCCCTGGAACGGGCAACCGGCGTCGAGGGCCTCGACCACGAGCACCTGATCGGGCTGCAGATCAGGCCAGTCGAGTCGCCAAAGCGGCTGCTGCCCCTCGAGGGAATCGCGTCGCAGTCGCGACGCGCCGGCCGAGAGCACGTCGTGCGCGATGCCACCGCAGGGCACCATCCAGAAGCGATGCAGCGGCACCGTGCCCTCGGCGGGTGCGTCGAGCACGGCAAACACGGGCTCGCCCGCGCCGCGTGCGGCGAGCTCGGCCTCGGACGACCAGTACATCCAAGGCTCCCCGTCGGTGGCGGCGTGGACCTGACGTGCGGCGTCGCTCGCGGTCCAGAACGCGACGCCGTCGTCGCGCCAGCCCTGGTCGAGCAGCGCCTCGCGTTCGTCGGCGTCGGCGGTGTAGCGCAGCGAACGGGTGTTGGCCGTGCGCCCGCCGAAACACTGACCGTCGTGGTCGGCCGCCGGGCTGCCCAGCCGGTACACCGGCACGCGATCGGGCCCGTCGAGCGTGTACACGTGCCCGAGGATCGCGTCGTCGTCGACGCGGGTGTAGCCGGCGAGCTCGCCCGTGCTCTGCACATCGACCGTGAGGTAGCCGTTCTGAGAGTAGGGGAGATCGATCGCAGGTCGGTCACCGGCACAGCGATAGATCGCGTCCTGCACGTGGAGCCCATTTGCATCGTCCACCGCGTCGGCGCTGGGCAGCACGTACACGCGATAGTCCAGCGCGTCGTCGACCGGCTCGAAGCGCAGCTCGACGCCGCGCCCACGGACGATGCCGGTGACCGCGGCCAGCTCGGGCAAGCTCCCCAGCGGCGACTCGATGGTCACGCCGTCGCAATCCACATCGACGGGCCCACCCGTGGTGTCACCGCTGGTGTCGTCGCCGGTGGAGTCCACACCGCCCTCGCTGCCCGCGCTGGCCGTCGCGTCGGTGCCCGTCGCATCGGCGGTGCCGCTGCCCGGGCCCGTGCCGGCCGTCGTCGCGGCCCCCGACGACTCGCCCGAGGCGCCGCTCGGGCCGTCGTCGCCGCAGCCCGGGGGCAGCAGCAGGCCGAGGCCACACATCAGGGTCGCACCGAAGCTCCGCGCACGAACGGTCACGAACGTGTGCATGACCGCCCGGCCGTCGACTGTCCGAAAAAACTGGAGCGCGAGAATGCTCAGAAGCGCATGCGCAACCCGAGGCCCGCGCCCGTGGGCCCCGCCCACGGCAACAGCGACGCGCTGCGCTGCTGCACGAAGCGACGGTAGTCGCGATGGACCTTCACGCCGTGGGCGAGCAGGAAGCCCGCGCCGACCCCCAGCGGTACCGCGAACGTGAGCGACAGCGCACCCGAGATGCGTCCGCCGAGTCCCGGCCGCCGCTCGTCGAAGCAGCGCTGATCGAAGTCGGTGTCGAGCGCGGCGCCCTGGCTGGCCTCGGCGAGCTGCGTCTGACATCGATCGGCGAGTCGCTGGGCGCGGACCAGCTCCCAGATGCCGCGGCCGATGAGGACGCCGGTCACGACCGCGGTGATCGAGCCCAGCGCGAGCTCGAGCCCACCCTTGCGTGTGCCGCCACGCGAGAGGTCGTCGGGCTCCTGGTGGCGCAGCGCCGACTTGGGCGGCGTCACGACCTTGGGGTCGCGGCGCCGCGCCTGCGCACCGGCGGGTGCCACGAGCGGCAGCAACGACAGCACGAGGACGGCGCGACGCATCTCCGGACGCAACGATAGCAGCAGATCTGCTCCGCGATGCGGGGCGGTGATCACAGCCTACGGATCTGCGAAGAACACCGCCACGCGTCCGCCCTGCACGCCCGCGTAGGGCGCGGCGATGTCGACCGCGCCGTCGCCGTCGAGGTCGGCGACCTCCACGTTGTAGACGAGCTCGCCGACGGGGAGGTTGACGGGATCGTCGAACACGGCCGCACCGTCGTTGAGCAGCACCTGCACCGCGAGCTCGGCGGTCGAGGGCGCGACGATGTCGACGTCACCGTCGGCGTCGACGTCGGCCAGCAGCACCCGCTGTACGCCCGGCAGCAGGATCGGCACCGCGGTGGCGAACGTGCCGTCGTCGTTGCCGAGCGCGTACGTGAAGCCGCCGGCGGGGTCACTGCCGGCGATGCAGGTCGCGACGATGTCGATCTGGCCGTTGCCGTCGAGATCGCCGGCCGCGGCATAGCGGGCGCCGAGATAGACCTTCGGATCGACCGCCCCGCACACCTCGAACTCGCCGTCCTCGACGAAGCCGCCGCTGCCGTTGCCGCGGAAGATCTGACCCGTGGTGTAGTAGCGGTTCACGACCACCACGTCGGGCACCGCGTCGGCGTCGTAGGCGACCTCGGTCACCGTGACGCCCGCCGAGCCCTCGCCCGGGCCACCGATGCCGGTGGCGTTGTTGGCGAAGGTCCAGCCCGAGCCGTTGGTGATGCCGGCGACGAACGAGTTGTTGTACTCGCCGCTGTAGACGATGTCCATCGCGCCGCCGCCGTTGTTGAGCGTGTCGAGGTCGTTGTAGTCGCCACAACCGCCGAACGTGCCCGCACCGAACGGCGCATCGACGCGCGAGAGATCACCGCTGCCGTCGTTGTCGAGCGTGACGATGGGATCGCCGGAGACGACCGCGTCGATGTCACCGTCGCCGTCGCCATCGGTCGCGCGCACTCGGCAGCTACCGTCGCCGATCGTGACGCTCGCGGGGTTGCCGAAGCCACCGACGCCGTCGTTGAGGATCAGCGAGACCGTCGACGCGCTGCGATTGAGCGTGAGGAGATCGAGCCCCACCACACCGTCGAAATCGGCGATCGCGAGGTCGTAGGCACCATTGCCGGCGGTGACGAGGGTCGGCTCGTCGCCGAAGCAGAACTCGCCGGCGTCGACCGAGCCATCGCCACACGCCGCCGGGGTCGCGGTGTCGTTACCGGTGGAGTCGCTGGCGCTGGCGCTCGGATCGGTGTCGCTGGCGGGACCGGCGGTCGTGGTCGCCGACGACATCGTGGTGCTGGCGCTGGGATCGCTGGTCGAGGGTCCACTCGCCGACGCGGTGGCGGTGGCCGTGGTCGTGACCGAGGTGTCGCCCTCGGTGCCGGTCGAAGCGGCCGAGTCGGCGCCACCGGTCTCGCCGGCGGACTGCTCGGGATCGAAGCAACCCCCGAGCGCGAGTGCAACCAACGAGACGGACGAAACGGAGACGGCGAAGTGCATGGTAAGCCCCGCCGCGATCGAGCAAGTTGGCGACCGCGGCGCGAGCGAGGATACCACGGTGCGGCGCATGGACGCCCGCGCCCCGACCACGCTCGGATCAGCCCACCTGGCGTCGCACCTTGTAGCCGAGGAATCCGGTCCAGAGGATGTAGTCGTTCCAGGTCGGATCGTGGGTGGCTGGATCGGCGCCATGCCCGTGCAGCGAGTAGAGGTGCCGCGCCTCGTGGAGCAGGATCAGCGCGCGCATCTGATCGGCGTCGACGCGCCCGATCTCCGCCGCGCTCGCCTGCGAGAAGCACGCCGCGCCCTTGATGCGCTCGCTGAAGAAGAGCGGTGACACCAGCACGGTCTCGCGCGGCGCGAAGGTGCGACCCGGCGTGTCGTAGTAGTCCGGCGACGACAGCACCGCGTGGGCGAGCATGCGGTCCCCGGGCGGCGGCGTGAAGCACAGGATCTGCTTGCGGCGGTTCATGGTCCGCAGCAGCGTCGCGACGTCACCGTTGCCGATGAGCGGCACAGCACCGCTGGCCGGTCGGCCGTAGAGCCATCGCAGCTCCGCGTTCGCGGTCCAGGCTTTCGCCGCCAGCTCGACGGCGGTGGTGAGGATCTTGGCGAGGTCGGGCATCGGCGGCGGCTCCAGGCCTTGGATGCCCACGGCCGCGGTTGGTTCACCGGCGCGCGGCGATTCCGGCGGCGGCGGGCCTTCGGCGCCGCCGCGACGAGATCGCCAGGGCCGTGAGGCCGCACATCCCGAGTGCCCACAGCCACCACAGCGCGATGATGGCGTGGGGCGCATAGGTCAGCTCGACGACGTGCTCGCCCGCGGGCACGACCAACGCCCGCTGCAGCAAGTTGGCGCGGAACACCGGCGTCGGCACGCCGTCGATGCTCGCGCGCCAGTGGGGCGCCCACGCCTCGGCGATCACCATCACCGCCTCGCGCTCGGTCTCGACCACGAAGCGCAGCGCGTTGGTGCGCTCGTGCTCCAAGCGGACGTGGGCGACCAGCGGCGCCGCGGAGCTCGCCGGCAGCGCCAGCTCGGGCGCATCGTCGTCTTCGATCACCGCCGCCGGTGATGCTCGCGCGCGCAGCCACGTCAGCGCCTCGCGGACGCCCGCGGCGGTGTGCAGCTCGGTGGTGAGGAACGCCCGCGGCCACGGCTCGCGCACCTCGTAGAGCAGCGGTACCCCGCCCGTCGGTCGCAGGTCACGACGCAGGGCATCGTTGCGCGTGGGCTGGGTCTCACGGCCGACCACTGCGACGTTGAACGGCGCCAGCAGCTGATTGGCGTCGAGCGCTGCGCGATACACCAGCAGGTAGCGTGGATCGGTGAGCGCAGGTCGATGGCCCACGAGGTCGCGCGCGGCGAAGCGCGGGCCCACGCGGTTGCGACCGAAGCCGAAGTCAGCGAAGCGATAGATCGCGGTGCCGCCGCGCTCGTCGAGCGCCGCGAGCATCGGTGCCGGGCGCTCGGGATCGGGCATCGGCGCGAGGATGTCGGCGACCGGTCGGCCGGCCACGAAGAGATCGAGCGCCAGCGACATGGCGACGAGCCACCCGAGGGGCGATCGCAGCCGCGGCGGTACCAAGCCGAGTGCAGCGACCGCCGCGAGCGACAGCATCGCGAGCAGCACCATGGCGATCGAGGGCGACGAAGCCCGCCACAGGAACACCGCCGCACCGACCACCGCGACCACCACGCCCGCCACCGCACCGCGACGTCCGCCCGTCGTCAGCGCGGCCAGTCCACGCGGCGCCAGCACGCTCACCGCGAGGCTGGGCAGCAACAGATAGTGGCCCGCGATGCGAAACGACGCGAAGCCCGGCACCTGCGCGAGCGCGGGTAGCAGCGGCAGGTGCTCACCGCACGCGAGCACGAACCCCAGCGCGCCCACCGCGGCCAGCACGAGCGCCTGCGCGTCGCGGATCAGCACCACCGCGGTGACCACCCCGGCCGCGGTCGCGACACCCGCGTAGGTCAGCAGTGCAGTCGCCGAGTCGAGCGGCGCGAACAGACCCCAGGCATGCGCGGGGATCGTCCGCGATGCGACCACGTCCTCCGCACCGAGACCGGCGCGCGTGGTGTCGGGCAGCACCGAGAGCGTGGCGGCGATCTGGCCCGCCGAGAGCACCATCGTCACCGCCGCAGCGATTGCGAGCGCCAGCCCGAGCCCCCGCAGGTACGCGCGCCGATCGATGGTCGGATCCCGCAGCCGCGTGACCACGCCGACCACCAGCCACGGTACCGCCACCAGCACCAGCCGGAACACCGCCGGGGGATAGCCAGCGCAGATGACCACGGCCCCCGCGGCGCCCAACCACAGGCCGCCGCGACGCGACGGCGCCGCGACCACCCGATCGATCGCGAGCAGCAACCACCCCGCCCATGCGGTCGGCCACAGCGCAGATTGGTCCTTGAGCTTGTCGAGCCGCGGTGCGAGCACGAACGCGGTGGTGCCGAACGCGATTGCCCAGCCAGGTAGCCTGCGCTCGCGCAGCAACGCGGCCATGCCCGAGCCCGCGATCGCGTAGTGCAGCACGACCTTGAGCACGGCCAGCCACGCCGGCATCGCGCCGAGCAGCAGTCCCACCGCGACCACGCACCAGGTCGTGACGTCGAACATGCCGGTCTGCGGTTCGGCCACGAACGGGTAGCCCACGCGATCCCACGCGCACCACCACGGCAGGCTGCCCTCGGCCAGTGCGCGGCGCATGTGCACGAGGTCGCCCCAGAACACGCGCATCAGATCCCAGCTGGGGTAGCGACGCACGCCCTCGGCATCGGCCCACCACATCGGTGGGTGGGCGAGCACGAAGCCCACCGCGCAGGCACTGGCGATCGCGAAGCTCCGGCGCACGGACGAGCGCGATGGTATCAAACGACCGCGACCGCAGCCGCGTCGCTCAGGTATAGATCTGCAGCTGCCGCTGATAGGTGTCGGTCAGCGGATCGTCGTGCCCGAGCACGCCGAACGCGACGATCATGGCCTTGTGCGCCGCGGCATCGCGATGCTTGGGCTTGCGCATGATGCTCTCGAGCAGGGCCTGCATCGCGGGCTCCCAGCGCCCGGCGGCAGCGTGGCAGCAGCCGAGCGTGTACCAGGCGTCGACGTCCTTCGGGTCGGCGTCGACGCGGGCCTGTGCGGCGGCCTGGCCCCCGCCCTCGGCACAGCCCTGGGCGAACACCAGCGCGCGGCGCAGCTTCTCGCCCTGCTCGGACTCGTCGCTGCGGGGATCGATGGCGTCGACGTGTCGCCCGACCGCGTCGGCGTCGCCCTGCGCGAGCGCGACGCGGGCGAGCCCGAGGTGCGCTCGCGGATGCTGCGGCGCGAGCACCAGCGCGGCCTCGAACGCGGCGTGGGCGGCCTCGAGGTCGCCGGCCTCGAGCGCGCGGCGGCCGAGCGCTGCGTGCTCGTCGGCGGGCGACGGGATGTGCTGATCGAGGAAGCGCCGCACCATGCCGAGCGGCTGCGCGCCGACGAACTCCGCGACCGGCTGCCCGGCGACGAACAGCTTGACCGCCGGGATGCTGCGGATGGCGTAGCGCGCGGCGGTGGCCTGGGCCTCGTCGCTGTTGACCTTCACCAGCACGAAGCGACCCGCGCCCTCGGCCTCGGCCTGCTCGAGCACCGGCCCGAGCGCGCGACAGGGGCCACACCACGGCGCCCAGAAATCGACCAGCACCGGCACCTCGTGCGAGCGCGCGATGACCTCGGTCTCGAATCCAGCATCACCGACGTCGATGGGCATGGCCGGCAACATAGGGCCGCATCGCGCCGCTGGCAACCGACGCCGGTGCACGGCGCTGCCGGGCGCACGCATGCGGGCGTGCGCAGCGGTGGTCACTCGACGCAGCACATCGTGACGACGTGGGTCGGCACCACCTCACCGACCGGCGCACCACCGCTCGGCGAGCAGGTCACCTCGGGGTGAGTGCCCGAGACGATGAGCGCCGACACGGCATCGGGCACCAGCGTGCAGACATCGGGCTGCAGCAGCGTATCGACCTGATCGCACGAGTTCGTGGTGTAGGTGGCGCCGAGCGGTGCATCGTAGACGCACGCCCCCGAAGGCGTACTGCACTCGCACGCGCTGCACTCGCGCTGATCCTCGTAGCTGCCGTCGTAGATCAGCGTGCGCTCGCCGGCCGGGCACGCCTCGTCGCCCTCGCGCCAGAAGCACATCGGGCCGTCGGCGGCGCTCGGTTGTGGCACGCAAAGGCCGTCGGCGCAGCTGCCCTCGGTCGGCACGCTGGGCTGGCACAGACGGATTGCGTCGCCGAACACAGGCTCCTCGCGGTCCATCTCGAGCGATGGCGGACACGCACCGCCGGCCGGCGCGGGCGTCTCGATGCGCCAGTACTGGTTGGAGAACGTGTCGGGGATGTTCGTGCAGGTGTCGCCGACGACGTACGAGCCCTGCGATGCGGCACAGTTCGCGGTGTAGCGTCCGACGGTGACGCCATCGCCACAGCTCGAGCCGGCAGCGTCACCGCAGCTGCACGCACAGGTCGCGGGCATCGCAGCGACCGAGGTGAAGCCATCGCGTGTGACGGTGCCGAAGTCACCCTCGCAGGCGGGCAGGGTCTGGTCGGCGCCGGGGTATCGGACGATCACCGGACCCTCCCAGCCGGCAAAGTCGGACGACGTGCACGTCCCCTCACAGGGCACCTCGGGATCGCCGGATTCGTCCGTGCCGGGCATCCCGCTCGCGCTCGACGTGCTCGCGCCGGCGCTGGTCGTCGTCATCGTGACACCGCCACCGTCGCTGGTACTGCCGTCCGACCCACCCGAGCCATCGTCGGCCGCCGTACTCCCCGAGCCGTCCCCCGGCGGAAGCTCCTGCGGCACCGCGCACGCCGAGGCCAATAGACCCACCAGGCTCATACCCACTGCGATCGTCTTCATCGATGCCTCCGCCCGGCGAACGATCGCTACGCCCCGCCGGAGTTGGCGGTGTCGCGAGCTGGAACGTCCGGGGCGGGCGGGACATCGGCCGCGTCGCGGCGCACGTTGCAGTGCGCCCGTCCGCCGCGACGCTAGAAGGGGCGGGCCGTTGCGGTCCCGCCCCTGCTGGGTTCATCGCGGTCGCGTGCCCGCCTCAGCCCTCGGGCGGCGGAGGTGGCGGGGTCGCGTCGCCGGGGATCGGGATCTCGAGATCGCCGAGGTCGGTCTTGTACTGCTGGTTGATGTCGCCATCGTGGTCGATGAGCGTGCTGTTGGTGATGTCGCCGCCGCCGTAGGGCGTGCCCTGCACGCCGTAGACGACGTTGGGCGTGCCGAAGTCGAGCGCATCGCCCGTCATCCACACGTACCCGCCATCGGCGAAGTCGTGATCGACGCCGCCGGCACTGCTGTTGGGCAGCTCGCCGACCACGTAGGTGGTGCCGACGACCTGCCAGGTGCCCATCATCTGCTGCAGCTCGTAGGTGGTCGATTGGTGCGCGCTGGTGCCCGTGTCCGAGTACATCGTGCGCTCGGCGGCGAGCATCCAACCCGTGGCCGCGAAGCTGAGATCGGAGACGGGGTTCGAGTAGTTGGCGCCGTTCAAGCCCGGGATCGTCGCCTCGAGCTGCTTGGTGTCGGGGTCGGGTACGCCGCCCTCGTCGACGTAGGCCACCGACCAGATCTCGTTCTGCTGGGCGCCGTTGGGGCGGCCGCCGTCCTCCCACCACACGCTGTAGTAGACGCGACCGTAGTGCGACTGCACCGCCCACATGCGCTCGCCGAGCGGACAGAACTGGCCATTCGGTTCGCCGGCATCGTTCGGCGCGCCGATGGAAACGTCACCGGTGCCGTGATGATACGTGCTCACGACGTCGCCGTTCATGTCGAGCTGCCAGATGCGGCAATCCTCGTGGCTGACCACGCGGATGGTCTGGCTGACGCAGTCGTAGTTGATGTTGCCGAACGCGGGCCCGTTGTTGGGGATCGTGGCGAACACCGAGATCGCAGCCGTGTCCTTGTCGATCTTGTAGATCGTGCCCGGGGTCGTCGAACCCTGCCAGAGCGACGACGCAGAGATGTAGATGTTGCCGTACGAGTCCAGCGTGAGGCCGAAGATGCCTCCGCCGAAGTTTGCCGCGAGCCAGGTCGGGTGGATGTACATCGGCGCCGCGTAGTTGAGGTTGGGCGGCGGCGGCGGACCGGAGATGTCGATCACGCGCAGCACCGGATCGTTGGGACCGAGCCGGTTGTGGCTGGTCATGATCAGCACCGACGAGTCGAAGTCGTCGTAGGCGGGATCGCTGTACGCGGGGTAGCCACCGGCCGCGCCGTAGATCTCCGAAAGCCGGCACGAGCCGGGTCCGGTGGGGCCCGTGGTGCCGCTGCCCGAGTCGTCCTCGCCCTGACCGACGTCGAACAAGGGTCCCGTCGCGCTGCTCGCGTTGGTCGTGGTCTCGGCGCTCGCGGAGCTCATCGAGGTGTTGCCGGTGCCACCGCTGTCACCGCTACCATCACCGGCGGTCAGCGTCGCCGACAGGGTGCCGTCGGCCGAGTCCGACAGCGAACCAGATGCGCTGGGCTCGGGATCGACGCCACACGCCAGCACCGACGCCGTCGTGGCGATCGCCACGGCCGCTGTCCACCTTCGACTCGTCTTCGTATGTGTGTTCATCGTCATGCCCAACCCTTCACAGCGAAGCGTCCACGGTAGCAGCAACGCCGCGCGACCGTGAGTCCTTTGCAGCCGCGGGCGCGCACGCACTCGCGGATGTGAGCTGGTCGTCACAGGCCCCAGGCGATCGCACGAGCGCGTGAGCCGGCGGCCGCTGTCAGCCAGCGATGGGGTCTCGCCCGAGCGTTTCCCCTGTGACCGAGGAGGCAATCCTCTGCGGGTCCTCCTCGAGGGGCGGTAGCTTCGTGATGTTCGAGCGGACGCATGCGGCTTCGCAGATGCGCGAGGCGTGCACGATCGCTCGCACCCGCGGGCCTCGCGTCCTCGAGGACCGGTCGCGAATGCGGATCGCGTGCGGTACGGTCGAGGCCGTCGTCGCCCAGGTCGGGCTCGGCAGGAGGCCGTGAAGGATGATCGCTCGCGTCATCGGAGAACCATGCGCTGCTTCGCGCATCCCCTCACCCGCGCGACCGTCGTGCGCGGCCCTCGGGCTCGGCGTGCTGCTCGGCGTAGTGAGTGCCTGCGGCCCCGAGGCGCCTCGCCGTGATGCGCAGCGCTACGCGGAGTCGTACTGCGCCGCGATTCTGCAATGCGACTGCGCGCCGCGGTGGGACGACGCCGCTGCGTGCGAGCACGATGTGCTCGCGCGCATGGAGGCGGTGCTCGATCAGAGCGACGTGAAGCTCGATCGCGAGTGCTTCGATCGATTGCTCGAGCGCGTGGCCGACGATCCGTGCTCTGCGTGGTTTCCAGACCAGCCCCCCATGCCGTTCTGCCTCTCGATCGTCAGCGATCGCGAACTCGGCGAGCCGTGTGCAGAAGCTGCAGTGCCGGGGCTGCCGTATCCACCCTGCGCCGCGGGCTTGCAGTGCACCAACGTCGGCCACGTCTGCGTGGGTCCGACGACGCCGGGGATCGGCAAGCCCGCCGGCGACAGCTGCGATCCCACACTCGACGAAGCGTGCAACCTGCAGGAGTTCTGCCCCCTCGACGGCGTCTGTCGCCCCAAGCAGCCCGACGGCGAGCCGTGCTCGGACTTCGGCTGCAAGCCAGGCCTGTACTGCGCGGGCGCCCACAGCACAGGCGAGGGACTCTGCGTGCCGCAGCTCGCCGAGGGTGATCCCTGCGACGCCTACGACTACTTGGCCTGCGGCTACGAGTTGCAGTGCAGCTACACCACTGGCCGCTGCGAACCGCGGAACGCGTGCAGCACCCTCGAGTCGCCACTCCTGTGGCGGTGACCCGTCAGCGCCCGTGGTCGCCGCCGCCGCCGGCGGCGGTCGCGAGGTCGTCGTGCTCGAGCCCATCGAGCGCTTCGTTCGAAACTTCGCGCTGCCTCCGCTCGTCGTTGATGCGCTACGATTCGCAGGTCGTCGCCTAGGTCGGGCTCGGCAGGAGGCCGTGAAGGATGATCGCTCGCGTCATCGGAGAACCATGCGCTGCTTCGCGCATCCCCTCACCCGCGCGACCGTCGTGCGCGGCCCTCGGGCTCGGCGTGCTGCTCGGCGTGCTGCTCGGCGCAGTGAGTGCCTGCGGCCCCGAGGCACCTCGCCGTGATGCGCAGCGCTACGCGGAGTCGTACTGCGCCGCGATCCTGCAATGCGACTGCGCGCCGCGGTGGGACGACGCCGCTGCGTGCGAGCACGACGTGCTCACGCGCATGGAGGCGGTGCTCGATCAGGACGGCGTCGCCGTCGATCGCGAGTGCTTCGACCGCGCGCTCGAGGCCATCGCCGATCATCCCTGTGCGCTCGCTCCGTTGCAGACGGGCGAGCCACCGCCGCCGATATGCCTCCCAATCGTCAGCGATCGCGAACTCGGCGAGCCGTGTGCAGAAGCTGCAGTGCCGGGGCTGCCGTATCCACCCTGCGCCGAGGGCTTGCACTGCACCAACGTCGGCCACGTCTGCGCGAGTTTGACGACGCCCTTGCTCGGCAAGCAGACCGAGGACAGCTGCGATCCCACGCTCGACTGGGCGTGCAACCTGGAGGACTACTGCACCCTCGACGGCGTCTGTCGACCCGAGCAGCCCGAGGGCGAGCCATGTTCGGACTTCGGCTGCAAGCCAGGCCTCTACTGCGCGGGTGCCCACAGCACGGGCGAGGGACTCTGCGCGCCGCAGCTCGCCGAGGGTGATCCCTGCGACGCCTACGACTACTTGGCCTGCGGCTACGAGCTCCAGTGCAGCTACACCACGGGCCGCTGCGAACCGCCGAACGCGTGCAGCATCCTCGCCAGCTTTCCACTCCTGTGGCGATGACCCGTCAGCGCCCGTCGCCGCCGCCGCCCGCGAGGCAGTCGTGGTCCACACAGCACACGCCGGGATCGACGATCGTGCCATCGCGCCCGTGCAGCTCACCCACGCAGGCCCCCACGGCGCACCAGCCGTGGGCGCATGGCATGCCGGGGCAGCCGTAGTACTCCGCGCGATCGCCCTCGCAGGGCCCGTCGTCGCGGCTTCGATCGTCGGCGGGCGGTGGCTGCCGTCGCACGCGTTCGGCCTCGTCGACGACCCCCTCCGGATCGCACGCAGCGATCGCGGCGATGAGCGCCGTCGCCATGCATGTCCACGACCAGCGGCACCTCCGGTGCGCGCGCGCGTTCCCATCCACCATCGTCGACCTCCGTCCTGCCACCACCCACAGGCGTCCGCGGCCGGCGTTCGGCATCATCGCCGCGCCGACCGCCGCCCACCCGAGCCTCGCACTAACGCTGCGCGACCAACAGTTCGACCACCGAGCGCGGGCACTCCGGCGAGGTCGTGGTCCGCAGCGCGCTCGCGACCTCGAGCTGCAGGTCACCGTACTGCGTCTCGCCGGCGTCGACCACGGTCACCGCATCGTCGAAGCGCACGCCGAGTCGCTGCACCGACGCCGGGTCGGCGCAGGTGTCGAGCGTGATGTTCTCGCACTCGAGCGGCTCGGGCGCGCACACGCTGTCGTCCTCGGTCGCCGCGAGGCCGTACCAACCCTCGTCGCGCGCGTCGCCGATCATCGGGAACAGGCGCAGCTCGAGCGCCTGGCGTTGCCCCAAACCGTAGGCGAGCACGATGGTCCCGTCGACGAAGTCGCGCACGCGCACGAAGCGGGACTGATCGTCGAACTGATCGGTCTGCTCGAACGCGATGTCGAGCAGCAGCTCGCGGCCGATCGTGAACGCCGCGAACACCTCCGCCGGCACCCCATCCAGCCGCAGCGCCGTGGTGTCGCCGAGGCCTTCGCAGAGCAGCGTGACGGTCGCGTTCTCGGTTCCGTCCACGTCCGCGGCGTCGACCGTGCACGGGGTGTCGAGCCGTGTGTAGCTGGTGGCATCGAGACCGAACAGCACCGCGTCGTCGACCGTGACGCGTGCCTGCGAGAAGTAGTCCGGCTGCGGATCGCAGATCGAGCCCTCGTCGCACTGCGGCCCGTCACCCGTGCTGCCGCCTGCGCTCGGATCTGCCGCGGTGGTGGCCTCGGCCTCGCCGCCGGCGCTCGGATCTGCCGCGGTGGTGGCCTCGGCCTCGCCGCCGCCGGCGTCGTCCGCCGCCGTGGAGCCCGAGCCACCGGCATCGCCGGCGCTCGCGTCGGTACCCGAACCGCTCTCACCGGACTCCTGCTCCGAAGGCAGCGTGCCGAGGCGCGCAGGATCGCAGGCGGTGAGCAGCGTGGTGCCGATGGCGATGGTACGTAGGATGTCGTGGCGTGCGTGCATCATGTCCTCACGAGCTACTGCCGCGGAAGCTGTCATTTCATCACTGCGATCGCGATGCGCTCGCACATGGCTGCGTGCGCAGTCGGGTGACCGCCGCGTCGTCGGGGAATGACGCCGCGTAGTCATCGACCGCAGCGTCGATGCCGGCAGCCGAGCCGTCCTGACAAGCGATCGCGATCGCCAGCATCGCGGCCTCGCGCGCCATCGTGCCGTTGGGGATCTCGCGGTGATACTGCGCCAGCAGCCCACGCGCTGCGTCGACCCGCCTCGCCGCGAGCGCGCGCTCGATGCGATCGATCAACGCGACCTCGGCGGCGAGCGGGTCGCTCGCAGTGCGCATCGCAGCGACCGACGCACCCGCGCGCGGACCCGGGCGCGCCGCGGGCACCACCGGCGCGGGTGCAGCCGGCTGCGCGCCGGACACCTGCACCGGGAGCTCGGCGGGGGCACCGGCCACGCGCGCGACGGCATCGCCCCCCGGCGGCACCACCACGCGATCATCGACGGCCTGCTCGGCGGTCTCGCGCACGGCCAGCTGCGACGCGTCGTCCAGCGACGACAGCGACAGCGCGGCGATCGTCGCGGCCGCCAGCGCCACCGCCACCACCCATGGCCCCCGACGCGGGCGTGCAAGCAGCGGGATCGCTGCCGTGGTCGGTGCCTGCAGCTGCGCCTGCAGCCGACGCCAACCGTCGTCGGTGATCGAAGGACGCGGCGTCATGGCGTCGGCGAAGCGCGCCCACGGATCGAGACCTTCGCGCGACATCAGCTCGCCTCCCGAGTGTGCAGCTCGAGCCGTTGGAAGCGGGCCCGCGCCAGTCGCAGCCGCGAGTAGACCGTCGCCAGCGGCACCTCCACGAGCGCCGCGATCTGCGGCGCCGTCATGTCTTCGAACTCGGTGAGCACGAAGACCTCGCGCTGCTCGAGCGGCATCTCGTCCAGCAGCTTGCCGACCCGCTCGAGCAGCTCGCGGTGTTCGGCGGTCTCGTCGGGCGGGATGACGCGGTGCTCGTCCACGAGGATCTCCTGCTGCAGCCGGGCGCGGTACTGGTTGGTGCGAGCGACCCGCCACGCGATGCGGCGGGCGATCGCGAACACCCACGGCCGCAGACTGCGGCTGGTGTCGACCTCCACGAGGCGTCGATGGACCACCAAGAAGCACTCCTGGGCCGCGTCGTCGACCATGCCGGCCGGCACGCCCAGACAACGCAGCAGCCGCCACACGGACGGGTGGTGCTCGCGGTAGATGTGCTCGAACGACGCGGGGTCCAACTGATGCGACTGCCGCTCCCCTTGCCCGTATGCCACGGGCAGCGCCGATCCATCACGGCCGATGGTTTTTCTGCGCGCCCGCGCCCGTGCGGGCCGGCCCAGGGGGCCGCGGTGCGGTAGCGCGCGAGCGCCAGGGTCTGGCCGCATCTCGCCGGTGCCCGCGGCGGCGCACCGCAGCGGCAGCACGCCCGCGGTAGGTTGCTCGGGTGTCGACGGCGGCGGAACGCATGCGCGTGGCGCTGGAGCTCTCCGCGTTGGCAGAGGCGGTCATGCGCGAGAATCTCCGTCGGCAGCATCCGGGCGCCAGCCCGGTCGCACTCGAGGCGCTGCTCACCGAGTGGTTTGCGACGCGTCCCGGTGCGGAGCACGGCGATGCCGAGGGCCGCCCCATCGATCCCTCGCGCTTCGGATGAGCAAGCTGCTCGCGAGGCCGGCCGGCTCGCCAAGCCAGCGAATCACCGCTCGAGCTTCGCGTCGTGGGAGGGTGCAAGCTGACGCGACGCCGGGCGGCGCTGGGCGATACTCGCCGCGATGACCGAGCGCGCGCCCACCGACCACCTCGTCCGCACCTCCGAGCTCGACGCCAACGCTGCCATGCACGTGCGTCACCCGCTGAACCCGCGCTCGGAGCTGTTCATGGCGCGTCTTGGGGATCGCACGGGCCTCGTGCACCTGGGCGTCTCGCTTGCACGGCTGCCGCCGGGCAAGGAGAGCTTCGCGCTGCACGTGCACAGCATCCAAGAGGAATGGATCTACGTGGTGTCGGGCACTGGCCACGTGCGCATCGACGATGCCGAGCTCGCGATCGGACCCGGCGATTTCGTCGGCTTCCCGCCGGGCGGCCCGGCGCACCTGGTGCGCAACACGTCGGAGGCCGACCTCGTGTATCTGCAGGGGGGTGATCGCCGCGCCGGCGATCGCGGGTGGTTCCCCGAGCTCGGGCTCGTCGCCTTCGAGCACGACGCCGGGCGCATGGCGCTGGTGAAGCAGGAGGGCATCGAGCTGCGGCCGATGTCCGACTGGCTGGCGAAGTGACGGATCGAGGCTTCGAGCGCGAGCACGTAGCTCGGCGCGCTCGAGCGGACTGCATCGATCGCGGCGAGATGTGGCTCAGCGCAGCCGCACCGCCAGCGAGGCGCCCACGCGCCCGCCCACGCGCCCGCCCGGCGGCACCGCGATCGCACCGCCGTCGCTGCGGCCGAACTCGAAGCCGGCGCGGAGCAACGCGACGCTGACGGCCCCGTGCACGCCGAGCGCCAGGCGAGGCCACGGCGACCACCACAACCCCGCATCGAGCGCGAGCTGGATCGCGGCCCGCTGGCCGACCCGCGGCGCGAGCAGGTCGCCCCGTGGCGAGCCGACCACGTCGATGAGCTCGAGGCCGAGCAGCACCGGCACCCGTAGCGTGCGCCATCGCGGCGCGACCCCTGCCCGCACCGCGAACGACCACGCCGACAGCCGCGCGTCGACATCCGGCGCGGCCGTGACGGTGCGCCTGAACACGTGCGTCGCGTCGAGCTGCAATCGCGCGAGCGTCCACTGCCACGCGAACACCAGCCCGAGCGCGCCGCTCGGCTTGGGCACCGGACCGAAGGCGGCGCCGCCGATCGCACCCAGCCATCCAAGGCCACGCAGCCGCGGCCGCGATCGCGAGCGAACCGTCGGTGCGGCGACCGGACCGCGCGGCGGCAGTGCGGCGACCGCAGCTGGTCGCGCAGCCTCGGGCTCGTCCGCGGGCACATCGATCGCGGGCGGCGGTGCGACCGGCTCGGGCGCGCTCGTCACCTGCGGTGGATCGACGGCGTCGGGGCCCGCGAGTCCTCGCAGCTGCGCACCGACCACCAGCATCGCCGCATCGGCGGCGAGCGTGCAGTCCGCGGCATCGAGGTCGCGCTCGATCACCAGCTCCTCCACCGCGAGCTCGATGTGGACGTGCACCGCCTCGAGTCCCGCACGCGTCATCGTGATCGTGGCCCGACGCGTGCCGCTGGGATCGTCGACCAGACCCAGGTCGCCGCGGCGCCCATGCTGCACCCGCACGTCGCAGACCCCGTCGGCGTCCCACTCGAGCGCGACCGGCACCGTGTGCACGACCGGCTCGCCGCGACCAACGGCCGCGGCCAACCCGAGCGATGCGCACGCGAACTTCACACCCACGAACGACGACCGACGTCCGATTGTGGCGCGTCATCGCCACGCGCGCCAGCACGGAGCTCGCGCGGCGGTTTCGCCGATCACCGCGCACGACAACCGCCCCACCCTTGGCTTACCCTCCGCACACGTGAGCGCCGACGCCGGAGATCTCCCGTCGCCCACCCACGGGCTCAACCGCGAGCAGGCCAGCGCCGTCGTGCATCGCGGCTCGCCGCTGTTGGTGCTCGCCGGCGCCGGCACGGGCAAGACCCGCGTCATCACGCACCGCGTCGCCGCGCTGCTCGACGAGGGCGTGCCGCCGTGGCGGATCCTCGCCGTGACCTTCACCAACAAGGCCGCGGCCGAGATGCGCGAGCGCATCGACCGGCTGTGCGAGGGTCGCCACCAAACCCGCGAGATCTGGGTCGGCACCTTCCACAGCATCTGCGCCCGCATCCTGCGGCGCTTCGGGCAGCCGCTCGGGCTGTCGCCCCACTTCACGATCTTCGACACCGCCGACGGTGTGCAGGTGATGACGCGGGTGCTCGAGCAGCTCGACGTCTCCGACAAGCTGTTCACGCCCCGCGGCGTGCTGGGCTGGATCGATCGCGCGAAGAACCGCGGCGTCGGCCCCGACGAGCTCGATCGCATCGGCTGCCTCGAGCCGGTGCGCAGCGTGGTCGCCAGGGCCTTCAAGCTGTACCAGCAGCGGCTGCTCGCCCAGAACGGCGTCGACTTCGGCGATCTCATCGTGCACACCGTCACGCTGCTGCGCGGCGCGGAGAAGCCCGCCCAGGGCCAGCTCGGCGACACCGATCCGGTGCGCGCGCTGCTGCACCGCTTCGCGCACGTGGTGGTCGACGAGTTCCAGGACACCAACCCGGTGCAGGCCGAGCTGGTCGATCGACTGTCGGGCCATGCCGAGCTGTGCGTGGTCGGTGACGACGACCAGGCCATCTATGGCTGGCGCGGCGCCGATGTCGAACAGATCCTGCGCTTCGACGCGCGCCACCGCGACTGCGAGGTGGTGCGGCTCGAGCACAACTACCGCAGCACCGGCTTCATCCTGCGCTGCGCCGACGCGGTGATCCGCCGCAACGCCGGTCGCCTCGGCAAGACCCTGTGGACCGACGCGGGCGACGGCGAGCCGGTGCGGGTGCTCGAGCTGCCGGGCGAACGCGAAGAGGCACGGCTGGTCGCGCACGAGATCCGCGCGGCCATCGACGACGGCGCATCGCCCGAGGAGTTCGCGATCTTCTATCGCACCCACGCGCAGTCGCGGGCCATCGAGGACGCGCTGCGTACCGCGGGCATCGGCTGCCGCATCGTCGGTGGGCTCGCGTTCTACGAGCGCGCCGAGGTCAAGGACATCCTGGCCTACCTGGTCGCGCTGCAGAACCCCGACTCCGACGCGCACCTCGGCCGCATCGTGAACCGGCCCGCGCGCGGCATCGGCCACACCACCATCGACAAGCTGCAGAACCTCGCGATCACGCGGGGCTGCTCGCTGTGGCAGGCGCTGCCCCACGCACGCGAGGCCGGGGTCTCGGCGGGCGCGGCCAAGAAGCTGCAGGTCTTCGTCGAGCTCATCACGGGGCTGCGCGCGCTGGTCGACGAGCGGCCGCTCGACGAGCTGGTCGCCGAGGTCGTCGAGCGCACCGGCTACCGCGAATCGCTGGTGCTCGATGGCGACGAAGAGGCGCTCGCGCGGCTCGAGAACCTCCAGGAGTTGCTCGGCAACGTCGCCGAGTTCATGGCCGAGCACGACGGCGCAACGCTCTCGGACTACCTCGAGCAGACCAGCTTGGTCGGCGGCGAGCGTGGCGAGGGCGATCGCGGGCGATCGGTCACGCTGATGACCGTCCACTCGGCCAAGGGCCTCGAATTCGACAGCGTCTACCTCACCGGCATGGAAGAGCGCGTGTTCCCCCACGCCCGCGTGATCGACGACCCGGTCGCGATGGAGGAGGAGCGCCGGCTCGCGTACGTCGCGATCACCCGCGCGCGCAAGCGGCTCACGCTCACCACGGTGTCGCAGCGCCGACTCTACGGCCAGCTGCAGCAGGGCTCACCGTCACGCTTCGTGCTGGAGCTGCCCCGCGAGGCGCTCGCGACCGCGAGCAAGCGCGGCCGGGCGCGTCCCGAGCTCGCGCCGCGCCCGGCCCCGCAGCCGTCGTGGAACGACGACGTCGTCTACGACGGCGAGCCGACCCTCGAGACCGAAGAGCTCACCGGCGAGGTCGGCGAGGGTGTCGCGCTGTGGGTCGGCATGCACGTCCGACACAAGGACTTCGGGGTCGGCGAGCTGGTCGGCTGGAGCGGTGTGGGTACGAACATGAAGTTCAACCTGCGGTTCGCCCGCATCGGCATGAAGACGATCTTGGCGCGGTTCTGCGAGCCGCTCTGAACACGCGCGTCGGCCCCCGGGACGCTCCCGGAACCTCGGGCCGGCGAAACCCCACCTTTGCAGCACCCGCGCCGGAGTCCTCGCGGGCTGGCCGGGGCCGTGCGGACCAGGGCACCATGGTGGGGTCACCATGGTCGAGCAGACGCCATGAACAGCGACGATCCCAACGAGGTTCCGACGGCGCCCGAGCGTCGGCTGTCCGCGTTGGTCGACTCGCTGCCGCCCGAGGGCGCCGATGAACCGCCCGCGAGCTGGCTCGAAGGCCTGGTGGATCCCGGCGACGACGACGACGGCGACGGCGACGAGCTCGCGGCCGAGGGCGACGGCGACGACGACCCCGCCGTCGAGACGCTCGCCGGCGACGGCATCGAGTCGCGGGTGTTGTTGGCGCGGGCGCAGAACCGCCTGCTCGGCTGGGATCGCACGCCGGTGCAGATCGGTCGCTACCGCATCCTGGCGCCGCTGGGGGCCGGTGGCATGGGCATGGTCTACGAGGCCCACGACGACGAGCTCGATCGGCCGGTGGCGATCAAGATCCTCCGCCGCGAGCTCGCACCGGGCTCGTCGGGTCGCCAGCGATTGCTGCGCGAGGCCCAGGCCACGGCCAAGCTCTCGCATCCCAACGTCGTGCACGTCTACGAGGTCGGGCAATCGGGCGAGCAGGTCTTCATGGCGATGGAGCTGGTCCGCGGCGTCACGCTCCGGCAGTGGCGCAAGCAGGGCGCGCTCGGCTGGCGCGAGATCGTGCAGATGTACATGCGCGCTGCCGAGGGCCTCATCGCGGCCCACGAGCAGGGCATCGTGCACCGCGACTTCAAGCCCGACAACGTGCTCGTCAGCCGTGACGGTCGCCCGCAGATCGTCGACTTCGGTCTCGCGCGCGCCGCCTCGGACGCGATCACCGTGACCGCCGAACACCCGGCGGTGTCGGCCTCGGGCTCGCGACTGCGCGACTTCGACATCACCCGGACCGGCACCGTCATCGGCACGCCGGCGTACATGGCTCCCGAGCAGCTCGCGCGCGCCGAGCCGAGTGCGAAGAGCGATCAGTTCTCGTTCTGCGCCTCGCTGTTCGAGGCGCTGTACGGCAAGCGCCCGTTCGGCGGCTCGACCTACAGCGAGCTCGAGCAGAGCCTGACCGACGGTCGACCGGTGCAGGTCGACGATCGGTCCTCGGTGCCGCGCGCCATCCATGCCGCCGTCATGCGGGGGCTCGCGCGCGAGCCCGTCGACCGGCACGCGAGCATGCGCGCGCTCATCGACGCGTTGCACGAGGCCCAGCGTCCGCGCACCCGCACATGGGCCGCGCTCGTGGCCGCATGCGCGCTCGGCCTGGGCGGCGGCGCATGGTGGCTCGGCCGCACCGACGGCGACGCGGTCGCGGCCGCGAGTCGCGAGCCCACCGCCGCGGCTCCGCGCGCCGACGCGCCGTCCGACGCGTGGGCCGAGATCGTCGCCGCGACGCCGCTGCCGGCCGTCGTGGGCGAGCCCGATGACGATGATCCCTCGGGCGTCAGCGTGCACCGCCTGCGCAACGGCCTGACGATCTACGTCGCGCATCGACCCCAGGAGCCGGCGGTCGCCGCCGCGCTGGTCGTGCGCGCGGGCCCGATGCAGGAGTCGCGCTCCGGCATCTCGGGCCTGGTCGCGACCGCGATCCGACGCGGCACCGCGCGGATCGGCGTGCTCGACCACGCCGCCGAGACCCCGCTGCTGGTCTTCCAGCACCGCATGATCGAGGCGCTGCCGCGCATCGACGACGACGCTGCCCGCGGGGTGCTGCTGCAGCACATCGCAGCCGCCGAGCAAGCCACGGCGCCGCTGCAGCTGCAAGAGGAGGTCTACGCCGCGGTACTCGCCCTCGGCGCGCGCGACCCCCTGAGCATGGGCGGCTTCGGCACCACCTTCGCGACCGAGGTGCCGCGACATCGGCTCGAGGCGTGGATGCAGATCACCGCCGAGAGCGTGCGCCGCCCCGTGTTCCGTCAGTTCCTCAGCGCGACCGTCGAGCGCCTGCAGCTGCTGGGATGGTTCCCGGCCCGCTCCGACGACGCGCTGCGACGCGAGCTCGCGAAGGCGACCGGTACCCTCGACAGCATCGACACGCAGATCGCGACGCTGACCACGGTGCCGCTGGCCGACGCGCGGGAGTTCCACGATCGCTACTACCGCCCCAACAACACGGCGCTCGTGTTGGTCGGCGACATCACCGCCGACGAGGCCGACGCGATGGCCGAGCACGTGTTCGGCGACTGGGAGCCCGCGGCGATCCCCGCGATCGAGGCGATCGACGAGCCGCTGCCCGAGCGCGTGCAGCTCGATGCGCCGGACATCTCGCGCGGCGTCGAGGTGACGTGGCCGATGCCACCGGTCGGCAGCGAGGCGTTCGCGCGCTTCGACACCCTGCCCAAGGTGTTGTCGGGTCGCAGCGGCTTGCTCGGCGCGCAGCTGAAGGGCAAGGCGGCCGGCTGGGGCGCGTACACCGGGCACCACCGCGACTTCAGCGTGTTCCTCATGCCCAACCCCGGCCAGGCCAACGCCGAGCTCGAGGGGATCGGCCTCGCAGCGCTGCGGCGCATCGCCGACGACCAGGTCGACGACGCCACGTGGAGCACCGCGCTCACCGAGGCCGCGTTCGAGCGCCTGTCGTGGGCACGCGGCCCGGGCTCGTTGGCGCTGGCGATCGTCGAGTCGTTCGCGACCTTCCGACCGTGGACGCACGGCCCTGCTGCAGTGCTGCGCCCGCCGCCGACGCGCGCCGAGGCGATCGCCACCGCCAAGGAGCTGCTCACGCGCACGCCGGTCGTGACCTACAGCGAGCTCGGCAGGCCCGCCCATCCCCAGGTGCCCTCGCTGCCGAGTGCACGACCCGAGCTCAGCCCGGGGCGGCGCAGCGCATGGGTGCACGCGATCCTCGACGCGCCCTCGACCCCGATGGAGCCGCGCTTCATCGTCGAAGGCAGCCACTACCACGTGCACGCGCACGGGGCCGGTCGGGTGATCACCACCACCGCACCGGGCCCGCTGTTCCGCATGAGCTGGATCTACCCGGTCGGCACCGCCGAGAACCCGTGGGCGTGTGACGCCCTGCGTCCGCGACTCCGCGAGGTGCCGATCGCGGGCGTCGAGCTGATGGTGTTCTGCTCCACCACCGACACGCGCTACGAGATCATCGGCGAAGCGGCGCGGTTCGACGAAATCATGCCGCCGTTGGTGACGTGGCTGACCCGACCGCAGCTCGACGCGGACGACGCCCGCGAGTTCGCCGACCACACCGTGCGCATGCGGGCCGAGGACCGGGCGATCCCGGACCTGGCCATCGGCGCCACCGAGATGTGGGCGCTCTTGGGGGAGCACGCCCTCGATCCGAGCATGCCCAGCGACGAGGACATGCGGCGACACGGCGGCACCGCGCTGCGATCGGCCGAGGCCGAGATCGTCACCTACGACCCCGACGTGCTGTACGTGGGCCCCGCGCCCGAACGACTGCTGGCGCTGCTGCCTGCGCCGCGCGGACGCACCTCGGGCGCGCCGTTCGTGCGGGCGTACCGCTCGCCCGAGCGCCAGGAGATCCTGCTGGTCGATCTGCCCGATGCCGATCGCTTCACCGTGCGCGTCGCGGTGCCGTGGTTCGCCGACGCACCGCGCGAGCACCTCGCCGCGATGCTCCACCGCGACGCCGTCCACGAGGCCTCGTTCGAGGCTGCGCTGCCGATCGCCGCGATGCACTCGGGCTACAACACGCAGTACGCACCCGGACCCCCACTGGCGATCGGCGTCGGCTTCGAGTCCGACGCCGACGCGGTGGCGTCGACCGTCGACCGCGCCCTCGAGGTCCTGCGCGCGCGCCCGAACGCCGGCGGTTTCGAGGCCGCACGGCGTCGGCTCGAGGTCGCGTTCCGGGCCCATCGCACCGCGCCGGCGAAGGTGCCCGGATTGGTGTATCCGTGGCCAGCCGGCGGCACCGATCCGCGGGTCGAGCAGTGGCTCGCGCTGCCGAGCCTGTCGTGGGACGACGTGCAGGCCTACTATGCGCGGCTCGACACCACGGTGCCGATCGTGCTCGTGGCGGGCGACCTCGCCCGGCTCGACCGTGACGCACTCGCACGCCGTGGCGCGATCGTGCAGGTCGATCTGCGGCGCATGGTTCGTGATGGCGGCATGTCGGGGCTCGGCCTCGACACGCCCGCGCTCATGGACGAGTGAGGCGCCTGCGCGCGGGCCGACCCGCGCACGGACTGCTACGCTTGCGGCCGTCATGCACCTGCGTGTCCTCGCCCTCGTCGCGCTCGCACTCCCCTTCGCCTGCGACAAGCCGCAGCCACAGCCGTTGCCCGATCCGACTGGTGGTGGTGGTGGTGGTGGTGGCGATCCGACTGCGGCCTCGGGCGCCGACGGCACCCCCGTCGACGACGGCGGAGGTGAGACCCCGACGCCGGCCGGCGGCGCGCGGGCGCGGGCGGTGCCGGGCGATCATCCGTTGTTCGGTCGCTTCGAGGGCGCGGGCCTTCCCAATGCGTGCAAGGCCGACGGGGAGTGCTTCGCCGCCGGCTGCGGCGGCGAGCTATGCAGCGCCGAGCGAGGCGCCGCGACCACCTGCGAGGTGCTCGAGGTGCAGCTGCCGCGTGACGCCGCGTGCGGCTGCATCGAGGGCGACTGTGCGTGGTGGAGCCCGACCGGTCAGACCCTGCCGCTACCCGGCGGCCACGACGTGCCGCAGCCCAACTCCGGCCAGGGCCCCAAGGAGCAGCTGCTGACGTGCGGCGACAAGCAATGCAAGCCCGGCCAGGAGTGCGTCGGCTACTACGGCATCGCTGGCCCGCGCGGCCCGAAGTTCGAGAGCTGCGAGTGGCGCTGCGATCGCAAGCAGGCGTGCCCGAGCGGCACCAAGTGCACGACCATCGCGGACGGTCCGGGCGCGGTGTGCCGATAGCATCCGCTGGTCAGTGGAAGACCCGCCGCACCCAGCTATCCAGGCCCCGCGGATCCTCAGCGCCGCCGAGGCGACGCAGCGCCGCCGCGAACTCCCCCGCGCTGCTGAAGCGCCGCTGCGGCGCCGGCTGCAACGCGACCATCAGCACGTCCTCGAGCTCCGAGGGGATGTCGGCGCGGACCTGCGACGGCAGCGGCACCGCACCGATGGCGATGCGCGCGATGACCTGCTCGGGCGCCAGTCGCCGGTAGAGCCGCGACCAGGTGGCGAGCTCCCACAGCACCACGCCGAGCGCATACACATCGCTGCGGCGATCGAGGCCCTCGCCGCGACACTGCTCGGGTGACATGTACGCGAGCGCGCCGGCCCGCGGCATGCCGCGGCGCTCGACCGGACACAGCCGGCTCTGCGCGCAGCCGAAGTCGACCAGCTTCACGCTGCCATCGTAGGTCACGGTGACGTTGCCGGGCGCGACGTCGGCGTGCACGACCTGCAGCGGCGTTCGATCGGCGGTGATGCGGCCGTGGGCGTGGTCGAGCGCCTCCGCCATCGAGGCCACCAGTGAGATCGCGTGCCGCAGCGGCATGCGCAGGCCGTACTCCTCGGCGCGGCGCACGAGCTCCGGCAGCGAGCGACCGTGCAGCATCTCGGTCGCGAAGTAGCCATGGGTGGAGGCGTGCCCGCTGTCGAGTGCCCGCACGATGCCGCGGTGATCGAACGCGCCCAGCAGCATCGCCTCGTGGGCGAACAACCGCCGCGCCTCGGGCACGTGGTGCAGCTCGGGGCGGATGCGCTTGACCATCGCGACCTCGGCCACGCCGTCGTCGTCGCGATCGAACAGCGCGATGAAGACCTCCGACAGCGCACAGCTGCGGACCCGGCGGACCGGACGGAAGCGACCCATCGCAACCGCACGGTGCACCGCGCCGGCCAGCTCGCGCGTGCCGGCGCCGACGTTCGTCGGACCGGCCCACGGCCACGTGTCGTCGGATGCCACCGACGATCGCGCGCCCGACTTCACGTGCCCCACCTCGATGTAGTGCCCCAAGGGGCACTGCGGTTCGCCGCGACCTCGCGTGGCCGGACGATCGCGCTACCAGAGCACCTTGAGCAGGTGCTTGCATTCCTTCACGAGTGCCGCAAACGACTCGGGATCCACCCAGCGCGGGGGGATCGGCACGCGACGGCCCGCGATTTGCGGTGGTGGGGCCGGCAACGCTACCTGCAGCGGGAAAACCTCGCGACGGGTCCAGCCCTGCGCGCGGATCTCCAGCGTGCGCAGCGGGATCCACTCCCGCGGCCGGTCGCCCCACGTGATCCACTCGAAGGGTGCAGGCTCGCGCAGCTCGTCGGCGACGCCGGGCCACAGCAGCAGGGCCGGGCGTGCGGTGCCGTCGCGCAGGCGGATCATCGCCGGCAACAGCGCGGCGTCGGCGGCCATGACCTCGGCGGCCGCGCGCGGCTCGACCGGACGCTCGCCGAGCGAACCCACCGCGCGCGTGATCCAGAACGGATGTGCGCCACCGATGACGTCGTCGACGCGCAGCGCCGATAGCGGCGCACCGGCGAGCTTGCTGCGGGTCGGCACGAAATTCGGCACCTTGTTCGCAGGCGAGACCTCGCCCCCGCTGCCGCCCTCGCCCGATGCTTCGGCGGCCGGCGCCTCGACGAGCGCGCGCTGACGCAGACGAAGCGGCGTCCACGGCAGCTCCTCGGCCGCGCACCGCCACAGTCGCCCCAGCTGATCGTCGGAGTGCGGGCCAGCGAGCACGAGCCCACCACCCGGCACCGTCACGATGCAGGTCGCGTGGCGCGGAAGCTTGCAGGTCTGCGCCGCGGGCAGCGGTTCTTCCTTGTCCTTGTCCTTGTCCTTCGCGCCGTCCTTGGACTCCGGCGGCGGCGGCTCGATCGAGAAGCGGTGCAGCGTCGCCCCCGGTCGCAACACGTAGATCCAGCGCTCATCGGCCGCGATCGCCAGCGGCGTCGAGCCGCGCAGCTCGACGTCCGGCACGCGCTCGAGCATCGGCCGCAGCGCGCGGTTGGTCCAACCGACCGCGCCATCGCGGGCCGCCAGCACGCAGTGCCCACCCGGTGCGCGGCCGATCGCGACCACCGCCTCGGATGGCACCGCGAGCGCGCTGGTGTTGCGCAGCTTCAGCCGCATGTAGCCCGAGAGGTGCTCGGGATCGATGACCCACGCGAAGTTCGAGGGACCGGCGCCGTGCCCGTGGGGGTCGGGCTCGAGCCACAGTGAGACCGCGCGACCATCGACCGACGCCATCAACCCGAGCACGTCGCGCTCGGCGACCTTGCGCCGGTGGAGCACCGTCTCCTTCTCGACGTCGACGAGGATCTCGCCCTGCGTGCCGACACCGCACAGCGTGCGTGGCCCGACCAACACCACGCGATCGACGAAGCCGCCGAGCTTCGAGCCGAACTTCTCGGCCTTGGTCGACCACACGCTGCCGCGATAGAGGTGCTGACCCCCGAACCACAGCCCACCCTCGTCGTCGGCGAGGGCCACCGAGGGCTCCGCCAGCGGCAGCTCGATCGACTTCTCCAGCTCGAGCGTCTCGGCATGGACGACCACGACCTCGTAGGGCAGCGCGACGATCACCCGCTTGCCGTCGGCCGAGCCGAGCAGCGACAGCGGTCGATCGTCGAGCGCCACGACGCCATCGCCGGCCCCCGCCGCCACCGTTCGCCGCCCCGAGCTGATGACCGCACGCCTAGCCATGGCCGTGCCCACGATAACGCACTTTCGCGCGCAGCAACCACCGACTTCAACGCGGCGCGATCACACCGGGCACGCTCGCACCCGGCTTCCACTGCGGCCGCGCGGCGTCGTCGGCCACCCGTGCGACCAGCGACGCGACCGTGAGTGCGTCCTGCAGCGTGCCCGCGAAGCTCCACGCGGGGTCGAACTCGTCGTCGACCGAGTGGTAGTGCTGCGCTCGCACCTCGCCGAGCGCCTGGCCCTGCGCACGACCGCCGGCCTCCATGTCACTGCCGCCGCGCAGGTAAATCGCAGGCACACCCACGCGGGCGAGCGCGAAGTGATCCGAGCGGAAGTAGCCGCCGCTCTCGGGGTGCTCGTCGGGCACGACCGTACGGCCCTCGGCGGCGGTGACCTCGGCCAAGAGATCCTCGAGGGTCGACTGTCCGGGGCCGATGACCTGCACGCTACGGGTACGGCCATCGACGTTCATGCTGTCGAGGTTGACCGCAGCGACCAGGCTGGTCGGCGGCACCGGGGGGTGGGCCGCGAAGTAGGTGCTGCCGAGCAGGCCCTCCTCTTCACCGGTGGTCGCCACGAACAGCACCGTGCGGCCCAGCGGCCGTCCGGACACGACGCGAGCCCGCAGCGTGCCGGCGACCGCGAGCATGCCGGCGACGCCGCTGGCGTTGTCGATCGCGCCGTTGAAGATCGCGTCGGCGTCGGCGGCCGCGGTGGCGTCGTGGCCGAGGTGATCCCAGTGCGCGGTGATCACCACGGCCTCGTCGGCGCGCGTCCCCGGCAGCGCGCCGACGACATTCACGTCGGCGAGCGTGCGATCGCTGGTGACGATCTCGCCGACGAACGCGTCGCGCAATCGATGGCCGCGGAACCCGGGCCCCCTCGCCTCGGCCTTCCACGCCGCCAGCGAGCTGCCGTCGCGGGTCGCGAGGCCATCGGCGGTCTCGTGCGTGATCCAACCCTCGAACGCCAGCGCGGGCGGTCGATCGCGGGTGTCGTCGTGGACCGCGAAGCGCTCCCGCGACCAGCTGTTGCGGACGACACTCCAGCCGTAGGACGCCGCCTCGGCGTCGTGCACGATCAGCACGCCGCGCGCCCCAGCGGCGAGGGCACGCTCGAACTTGTAGGACCAGCGCCCGTAGTAGGTCAGCGCGTCGCCGGCGAAGCGACCGTCGGCGAGCGGCGGATCACCGACCAGCACCACCACCACGGCGCCGTCGACCTCGACACCGGCGTAGTCGTCCCAGTCGTACTCGGGCGCGGTGATGCCATGGCCGACGAACACCAGCGGCGCGTCGAAGCGCAGCGTGCCGGCCGGGCGCAGGCTGGTGCCGACGACATCGTCGCCGAAGACGAGCGGGCGGACGTCGTCGCCGTGCCCGAACCCGAGCCGACTGCGGCTCGCGTCGACCGACACCACCCGCATCGGCACGCGCTGCGTCCAGCCACCGTCGCCGGCCCCTGGTGCGAGTCCGAGCGCGGTCATGCGCTCGATGATGTACGCCACCGCGCGTGCGCCCCCTGCGGTCCCGGGACGACGACCGTCCATGGCATCGCTGGCGAGCTCGCGCGTGTCCGCGCGAATGCTCTCGACGCTCGGCGACGTCGCACCTGCGGCGGCGACGGGCTCGGTCGCCTCGGCCACGCGGGGCGCGGTCGCAGCGGTGGGCGCGGTCGCGCGCCCGCTGTCGTTACACCCGCCGCAACACGCGAGCACCAGCGCGAACCATCTTCGCAACATCCTTGCGCATGCTAGTCCCCGGGGAACGCGGCGTACAATGGCCATGCGATGGCCGCACCTCGCGATGACGAGCCAAGCGACGGGGTCCCCGTCGAGGACGCGTTCTCGTCGCAGGACACGATGCTGTCCCACGGCCACGCGGCGCCGCCGTGGCTCGAGCCGCCGTTCGCCCTCGGCCGCTACCTGGTGACGTCGCGCCTCGGTCGCGGCTCGGCCGGCGAGGTCTTCCGCGCGCACGACCCGGAGCTCGCACGCGACGTCGCGATCAAGGTCGTGCTCCCGCGCAGTCGCAGCGCCCGTGCGCGCGAGCACCTGCTCGGCGAGGCGCAGGCCCTGGCGCGGCTCTCCCATCCCAACGTGGTCACGATGTACGACGTCGGCGAGCTACCCGCCGGCGCCGACGGCAGGCCCCGCGGCGTGTACATGGTGATGGAGCTGGTCGAGGGCGTCACGATGCGCCGTTGGCTGAGCGCGAGCAGCCGCACGACCACGCAGATCCTCGACGTGTTGCTGGCCGCGGGACGCGGGCTCGAGGCCGCGCACCGCGCGGGTCTCGTGCATCGCGACATCAAGCCCGACAACGTCCTCATCGCCGATCACGGGGACGACGTGGCCCGACGGGTCTACGTGGTCGACTTCGGCCTTGCGCTCGCCGACGGACCGATCTCGAGCGGTGGCCCTGCGTCGCCCAGCAGCGACACCGCGGTCGAGATCGCCGGCACGCCGGCGTACATGGCCCCCGAGCAGCACGCCGGCGAGAGCACCGACGTGCGCACCGACCTGTTCGCCTACTGCGTGACCTGCTGGGAGGCGCTGCACGGCGTGCAGCCGTTCCGCGGCGACACGCTCGCCGCACTCCAGCGGGCCAAGCTCGCCGGCCACGGCCCCGCGCCCACGCGCCGTCTGCCGCGATGGTTGCACGATGCGATCGCGAGCGGGCTGGCGGCCGACCCCGCGCGACGCCCCGCGACCATGACCACGCTGCTCGACGGCATCGAGCGCCGTCGCCACCGTCGGCGCAACCTCCTCATCGGTGCGGGCGCCACGGCCACGTTGGCCGCGACGCTGGCGTGGGGCGCCCGCAACACCGCGGACGCGGGGCCGTGCATCGACAGCGGCGAGCAGGCACTCGCGCGGGTGTGGAACGACGATGCTCGCGAGCGCCTGCGCGTGCGCTTCGACTCGCTCGCGCTGCCCTACGCCGGCGATGCGCTGGCCCGCGTGGTCGAGCAGCTCGACGCCCGCAGCCAGGCCTGGCGTACGACCCGTGTGCAGGCCTGCGAGGCGGCGCTGGTCGATGGTGCGGCCGGGGTCGAGCTGGCCGCCAGCGCGCTTGGGTGCCTCGATCGCCAGGTCGAGGACCTCGGCGCGCGCGTCGAGCTGTTGGCGCTCGCCGATCGCGACGCGCTGCGACAGGCCGCTCGCATGGTCGAGCGCGCCGCGAAGCCCGAGCGCTGCCTCGATGCGACCACCATTGCCGAGGCGCCTGAGGGCCTCGGCGGAGAGCTCGAGGCCGCGCTGATGCGCGCGCGGCTGCAGGCCGATCTCGGCCACGGCGAGGCGGCGTTCACGGCCGCGCAGTCCGTTGCCGCCGACGCCGAGCGTGCCGGCGACCTGGTCCGTCGGGCGCGGGCGCTGATGGTGGCCTGCCGGTCGGAGTCTCGCAGCGACAAGGCCCGCGGCACGCAATCGGTCTGCACCGACGCGTGGGTCGCAGGCGAGCGCGCGGGCGCCGAGACCGTGTCGATCTCGGCGATGCTGCAGCTGCTCGGTCGCGCCCGCTTGGAGCAGGAGCGCGAGGCCGAGCTGCTCGAGCGGCTGATCCGTGCGCGGCTCGACGCGATGCCCGAGGACCGCCGCGACCTCGCGCTCGAGGCCGACCTCGCGCTGGTACTGTCGCAGCGCCTGCGACAGGCCGGGCACTGGGAGCAAGCCCGCGTGCAAGCGCAGCGTGCTCACGACCTCGCGGTGCAGCACATGTCGGCCGACGATCCCAACGCGATCGCGGCGCTCAACGAGATGGCGCTCAGCTCCGAGGAGCTCGGCGAGCTCGACCATGCACGGCAGTACTTCGAGCGCGCGGTCGCGCTGCTGGTGGCCGCGCGCGGTCGCGCCCACCCCGACGTCGTCAGCCTCGAGAACAACCTCGCCGGCCTCGAGATCTCGCTGGGCCGCCACGACGATGCGTTGCAGCGGTTGGCCGAGGTCCGCGCGAGCAAGCTCGCGCTCGAGGGCCCGCGCACCGCGTGGCAGCTCACCACCGCGTACCAACAGGTGCAGGCCCTGGTCGCGCTGGGTCGCGGCGAGGAGGCGCTGGCGATGGCGCAGGGCGACCTCGCCCTCGCCGAAGAAATCCACGACGAAGACGCGAGCGAGATCGTGACGCAAGTGGTGCCACTGGTGTGGTCGCTGCGCGCGACCGATCGCTGCGACGAGGCTCTCGCGGCGATCGAACGGGTCGAGTCGATCTGGCAGCAGCTCGGCAGCGGCCGCGATCGCACGACCGCCGCCGACCTCGACCTCGAGCGCGCACGGTGCCTCGCGGCGCTCGGCCGCGACTTCGAGGCCGGGCCGATGTTCGAACAGGCCGTCACGCTGCTCGAGGAGCTCTACGGCACCGGTAGCCGGCGGGTCGCCGACGCCCTGCTCTCGCACGCGCTGTGGTTGCGAAAGCAGGGCGATGCCGCGGCCGCGAGCGCCCGTTTGGATCGCGCCGCGGCGATCACCGCGACCACCGAGGGCGACCCGGCGCTGGTGCGACGCATCTCCCAGGCCCGCGCCGGCTGAGCTCGGGCGGCCGTGGGCATGCGCGCCTCGGCCCACTGCGAGGTGCAACCTCGGCGGTCGGCCGGTCTTGCGGACTGCAAGGGGACCCGCTGCCGTCGCTGCCGACGTGCCCGTCGGCGGGTGCTGCCGGGTTGGCACGATCGCTGCTCTGCGTCGCGCCGCCAAGACGCAGGAAGAGAGTGATGCCGTGAATCTGCTCCTCGCCGTGCTCTGCATGCAGGGCCCGCGCTCGTATGAAGGCCCGACCGCGGCGAACGCGGAGACATCTGCGGCCGCGCCCGATGACCGCGGTGCGATCACCATCGACGCCGACGAGCTCGATCGCCTGATCGACGCGCGGCTCCGCGAGCGCGGGCTCATCGGTCGCGGCACCGCAACGCCCGCACCCGCGGTGGAGCCTCCCGGTCCCGACCTCCGCTTCGAGCCGCCCAAGCAGGCCTTCAGCACCGGCGACTTCGCCTGGATCCCCGGCAACTACAGCCCCGACGAGGCCCCGCTGAAGTGGGGCCCGTTCACGGGCGAGTTCCGCATCGATGCCGCGTACCACTACTCGCTGAACAACCCCAAGGACAACACGATCTCCGGGTCGAGCGAGGTCTTCCGCCACAACGAGCTGCAGGTCACGCAGATCGGCTTCGGCGGCAACTTCTTCTACAAGAACGTGCACGCCCGGCTGATGACGCAGTTCGGCATGTACTCGCAGACCACGCCGCGCAACGACGCCAGCTACGAGCGCGGCAACTGGCGGATGGACAACGCGTACCGGTACATCTCGGAGGCCTACGCCGGCTACCACATCCCGGTGCTGCACGGCATCAACATCCAGGCCGGCATCTTCATGTCGTACGTCGGCCTTTGGAGCTACTACAACTTCGACAACTGGACCTACCAGCCGTCGTATGTGTCGTCCAACACGCCATGGTTCTTCAACGGCGTGCGGGTGCAGTTCTTCCCCACCAAGACGCTCAAGATCGAGCCGTGGGTGGTCAATGGATGGCAGGCCTACTCGAAGTTCAACGACGGGCCGGGACTCGGGCTGCAGCTGCTGTGGCGCCCCAGCGATCGACTCTCGGTGCTCGGCAACCAGTACTACGGCACCGACACGGTGGGCATGCGCGATCGCAGGCGCGTGCACACCGACGACAGCATCATGGTCCGCTACCTCGATCGCAAGGACGGCGCCGTCAGCAAGGGCGCGTTCTCGCTGACGGTCGACGCGGGCTGCGAGTTCGGCGGCGGCGTGACGTGTCGCGATCAGTTCTTCCTCGGCTTCATGGCCTACAACCGGCTGTGGTTCTGGAAGGACAAGATCGGCTTCACGTTCGGCGGCGGCGCGATCACCAACCCCGGGCGCTATCTCGTGCTGCTGCCGCCGATCAACGGCACCACCGCGTTCTCCGGCACGCCGTACTTCACGGCGGCGCCCGGCGACAAGTTCTGGGCGTGGGACACCCAGACGACGCTCGACTACATGCCGAATCGCTTCGTCACGTTCCGGGCCGAGTTCAACCACCGCGACGCGTCCGTGCCCTACTTCAGCGGACGCGGCGGTGTGACGCCGCCGGGCGGCAACACCGGAGCCCCGGGTTCCGTGGTGCCGGGGTGGCAGCCCGATCTCACCAAGACCGAGAACCGCTTCACGCTGGCGATGCTGCTTCGCTACTAGAGATCGTCCCATGACCTCGACACCCTCGCGAACCGTGATGAGTCGGACGCTGTCGTGCAGCCTGATCCTCGCGCCGCCGATCTCGACAGCGCCACCGGACGGCGCGCCGCCGGCCGCGAGCCCGAACGCGTCCCCGACGACCGCAACGACGACCGAGGCGCCAATCGAGACGCCAATCGAGACGCCAACCGAGACGCCGGAGCGCGACTCATCGGTGGAAGCGGCCGCGGATCCACCACCGCCGCGCCTGACGAGCCCGCCGGCCCCGCGGTTGCCGAGTGATCCGGCGCCCGATCGATGTCGGCCGCACGGGCGCGACGTCTGTCGCCCGATGACGATCGGCGGCGCGGTGCTGCTCGGCCTCGGCATCGTGGGGCTCGGGAGCGGGATCGGCATGGCGGCGCTCCCCGACCGCAGGATCGAGGGGCGAAGCGGCGACCTTCGCAGCTTCCGACCGGCCGGCGTGCTGCTCGTCGGCGCGGCGATCTTCGTCGCGACGACAGGTGCATTCCTGCTCGCCGAGTCGATGCAGCGTCGCCGCGGCGCGAGGCCGCATCGCGCGCGGCGGGGACGATGAGCGGCCGGCCGACATCCGCGAGCGTGCGGCCATCGTGCTCGCGCGGCTCACGAGCACGCTGAGTTCGCCCGCCGGCGCCGCGGCGACAACTGACGACGACCGAGCCGTCGCGTCAGCGGCTCGCCGAGCGCCAGACGGTGGCGCGCCCGTGATCGACCGGCAGCCCGGCTCGCCTCGCGCGGGCGGTCTCGGCCGCACAGAACTCGTGCAGCTCGCTGGCGTGGCCGTGCGCGCAGATCTCGAGGTTGTGACGGGTCTGCTCGAGCACGCGGGCGCGGTCCGCCGGCGACAGGGCCTCGAGTTCGCTGCGCTCGACGTGGGCGGTGCAGATGGTGAACGCGACCGAGCCGACCGCGGTGGCGAGGAACAGCGGCCACAGGCCGCGCGTCGCGGGCTCGGCTGCGGGCATCGGCATGCTTGCGGGTCGGCGGTACGGAGACACGACCACGGCGATTGCAGCGGGCGTACCTGCGACGGGACGCGCGTTGCGTACCGGATGAGCGTCGCCGGATCGTGCAGTCCGCAGGCCTCGCCCGCCGTGGGGTTGCATCGTGCAAGACGGCCGGTGCCGGCAACCCGTCGTCGCCGCACGACATGCGCCGGCCCTCGTGGCGGCCGGGGCTCGGCACGGCTCGTGCTTCGTGGCGGCACCCGAGCACGCGCCATGACCGACCTCGTCCTCGTCCTCGCGACCTTCGCGTTCTTCGCCGCCTCGGCCATGTACCTGCGCGCGTGCACCCGGCTGTGAGCCACCGACGGAGCATCATGACGTTCGACTATCCGATGGCCGCCATCCTCGCCGCCCTGCTCTGCATCTACCTCGTGCACGCGCTGGTACGCGCGGAGAAGTACTGAAGGAGAGACGCGGACGTGACCACCCACGGATGGCTTCAGATCGCGCTCTTCTACCTCGCGATCCTCGCGGCGACGCGGCCGATGGGCGCGTACATGGCCCGGGTGTTCGAGGGCAACGCGCAGCCGCTGCCGCGGATCCTCGGCCGACTCGAGCGGCTGCTGTACCGGATCGCGGGCGTCGATCCACGGCGCGAACACACCGCCGTCGAGTACGGCCTCGCGCTGCTGCTGTTCAGCGCGGTCGGCCTGCTCGGCGCCTACGCGGTGATGCGCACGCAGCATCTCCTGCCCCTCGACCCCGAGGCGCTACCGGCCGTCGCGCCCGACCTCGCGTTCAACACGGCCGTCAGCTTCACGACGAACACCAACTGGCAGGCCTACTCCGGCGAGTCGACGATGAGCCATCTGACGCAGATGCTCGCGCTGGGCTGGCACAACTTCGTGTCCGCGGCCGCGGGATTCGGCCTGCTGCTCGCGCTCGCCCGCGGCCTCACGCGCAAGGGCGGGCCCGATCCGCGGCGGACGCTCGGCAACTTCTGGGTCGACCTCGTGCGATCGCTGGTCTACATCCTGCTGCCGCTGTCCGTCGTCGTCGCGGTGGTGCTCGTCTCCCAGGGCGTGATCCAGAACTTCGCGCCCAACGCCACGATCGCCACGCTCGACGGGGGCACGCAGTCGATCGCGCTGGGTCCGGTCGCCTCACAGGAGGCGATCAAGATGCTGGGCATCAACGGCGGCGGCTTCTTCAACGCCAACAGCAGCCACCCGTTCGAGAACCCCACGCCGCTCAGCAACTTCGTCGAGATGTTCGTGGTGTTCCTGATCCCGGCGGGGCTCACGTACACGTACGGGCGCATGGCCGGCGACACCCGCCAGGGCTGGGCGCTGTTCGCTGCGATGTCGGTGCTGTTCGTCGCTGGCGTCGCGGTGGTCTACCCGGCCGAGGCCGCCGGCAACCCCCAGGCGCTCGCCGAGCCGCTGGTCGCGGCGGCCGGCAACATGGAGGGCAAGGAGGTGCGCTTCGGCATCGCAGGCTCGAGCCTGTTCGCGACGATCACCACCGACGCCTCGTGCGGTGCCGTCAACGCGATGCACGACAGCTTCACGCCGGTGGGCGGCCTGGTGCCGATGGTGAACATCCAGCTCGGCGAGGTGGTGTTCGGTGGCATCGGCGTCGGGCTCGCGGGCATGATCGTGTTCGCGATCCTCTCGGTGTTCATCGCCGGGCTGATGGTCGGGCGCACCCCCGAGTACCTGGGCAAGAAGATCGAGCCGCGCGAGATGAAGCTCGCGATGCTCTACGTGCTGGTGTTCCCGCTGGCGCTACTCGGGCTGGCGGCGTGGGCCGCCGTCAGCGACGCCGGCACCGCCGGGCTCGCGAACGCGGGTCCCCACGGCCTCTCCGAGATCCTCTATGCGTACTCGAGCGCGAGCGGGAACAACGGCTCGGCGTTCGCGGGGCTCTCCGCCAACACGCGGTTCTACAACTGCACGCTCGCGCTCGCGATGCTGATCGGCCGCTTCTGGATGATGATCCCGGTGCTCGCGATCGCCGGGAGCATGCGTGGCAAGAGCACGCTGCCGCCTGGCCCCGGCACGTTCCCGACCCACGGCGCGCTGTTCGTCGGCCTGTTGGTGTCGATCGTGCTCGTGATCGGAGCGCTGACGTTCTTCCCGGCGCTGTGTCTGGGCCCGGTGGTCGAGCACTTCCTCGCGGCGAGCGGGCGGGGGTTCTGAGCATGGCCCATCCACGCACCGAGGAGCGCTCCCTCTTCGACGGGCCGATCATCCGCGCGGCGCTGCTCGACAGCCTGCGCAAGCTGTCGCCGGTGTACCTCGCCCGCAACCCGGTGATGTTCGTGGTCGAGGTCGGCTCAGTCGTGACGACGCTGGTGCTGGTCCGCGACGCACTGCTGCGTCCGGCCGCGATGGCGCCGCTTTGGTTCACCGGCGGCGTGACGCTGTGGCTGTGGTTCACCGTGCTCTTCGCCAACTTCGCCGAGGCCGTCGCCGAGGGCCGCGGCAAAGCCCAGGCCGCGGCACTGCGGCGCGTGCGACAGGACACCACCGCGCGGCGGTGGGCGGACGGCGTCGAGACCTCGGTGCCGGCCGCTTCGCTGCGCAAGGGCGACCACGTGATCGTCGAGGCCGGCGGTGTCATCCCCGGCGACGGCGAGATCGTCGAGGGCATCGCCTCGGTCGACGAGTCGGCGATCACCGGCGAGTCGGCGCCGGTGATCCGCGAGCGCGGCGGCGACCGCTCGGCGGTCACCGGCGGGACCACCGTGCTCTCGGACCGCATCATCGTGCGCATCACCGCCGAGCCCGGCGCGAGCTTCCTCGATCGCATGATCGCCCTGGTCGAGGGCGCCGCCCGCAGCAAGACGCCCAACGAGCTGGCGTTGCACATCCTCCTGGTCGGCCTGACCCTGGTGTTCCTCATCGCCTGCGTCACGCTGGTCCCGTTCGCGCTCTACTCGGGCATGCAGCTGTCGATCACGGTGGTGATCGCCCTGCTGGTCTGCCTCATCCCCACGACCATCGGCGGGCTGCTGTCGGCGATCGGCATCGCGGGCATGGACCGCCTGCTGCAGAAGAACGTCCTGGCCATGAGCGGTCGCGCCGTCGAGGCGGCGGGCGACGTCGACACGCTGCTGCTCGACAAGACCGGCACGATCACCCTGGGCAATCGGATGGCCACCGCGCTGCTGCCGGCGCCCGGCGTCGCGACCAGCGAGCTCGCCGAGGCCGCGCACCTGGCGAGCCTCGCCGACGAGACCCCCGAGGGCCGCTCGATCGTCGCGTTCGTGCGCGACGGCGTCGGCTCGCGCGGTGGCGAGCCCGATCCCGACGCGGTGTTCGTGCCCTTCTCCGCCGAGACCCGCATGAGCGGCGTGGATCTCGGACCGCGGCTGGTCCGCAAAGGGGCCGTGGACGCGGTGGTCGCCCACGTCCGCGATCGCGGCGGCGCCGTGCCGACCGAGCTGCTCGCCGCGGCGGGGAGGATCGGCGACGGTGGTGGCACGCCGCTGGCCGTCAGCGACGGCGCGCGCCTGCTCGGGCTGGTCCACCTCGAGGACATGGTCAAGGAGGGGATCGCCGAGCGCTTCGCCCGCTTCCGCGCGATGGGCATCCGCACCGTGATGATCACCGGCGACAACCCGCGCACCGCGGCCGCGATCGCCGAGCAGGCCGGCGTCGACGACTTCGTCGCAGAGGCCACGCCCGAGAAGAAGCTCGACTTCATCCGCCGCGAGCAGGCCGGCGGCAAGCTGGTCGCGATGACGGGCGACGGCACCAACGACGCCCCCGCGCTCGCGCAGGCCGACGTCGGCGTGGCCATGAACACGGGCACCCAGGCGGCGAAGGAGGCCGGCAACATGGTCGACCTCGACTCCAACCCGACCAAGCTGCTCGAGGTGGTCGAGGTCGGCAAGCAGCTGCTGATGACGCGGGGCTCGCTCACGACGTTCTCGATCGCCAACGACGTCGCCAAGTACTTCGCGATCCTGCCGGCGATCTTCGCCACCGCCTACCTCGAGATCGAGCCGCTCGACGTGATGGACCTGCACTCGACCTACACTGCGATCCTCGCCGCGGTGATCTTCAACGCGCTGGTGATCATCGGCCTGATCCCGCTGGCCCTGCGTGGGGTCCGCTATCGCCCCATGGGAGCCGCCGCGTTGCTGCGGCGCGCGCTGCTGATCTACGGCGTCGGCGGCGTCGTGGTCCCGTTCGTCGGCATCAAGATCATCGACGAAGCCCTCGCCACCCTGGGCTTCGCGTGATCCCGCGAGGAACCCGAGAGAGGAACCCGATCATGTCGAGTGAAGTCATCATCGCGCTGCGCATGGGGCTGGTGACCGCGGTGCTCACCGGACTCGTCTATCCCCTCGGCGTGACGGCCATCGCCCAGACGGCGTTCCACGACGCTGCCGTGGGCAGCTTCGTCGTCGACGAGCGCGCCGCGGTGGTCGGCTCGACGCTCATCGGCCAGACGTTCACCCATCCCGGCTATCTGCACGGACGACCATCGGCCGCGGGCGCCGGCTACGACGCGACCGCGTCGGGCGGCTCGAACCTGGGGCCGACGTCGCAGGCGCTGCGCGAGCGGGTCGCCGAGACCGCCGCGCAGCTCGTCGCCGCGAATCCCGACGCGCCAGGTCCGGTGCCCGCCGAGCTGGTGCTCGCGTCGGCGAGCGGTCTCGATCCCCACCTCTCGCCCGACGCCGCGCTGTGGCAGGCACCGAGGATCGCCACAGCGCGCGGGATCGACGTCGCACGCGTGCGCGCGATCGTCGAGGCCGGCATCGAGGGCCGCGTGCTCGGTGTGCTCGGTGAGCCGAGGGTCAACGTGCTGTCGATCAACCTCGCGCTCGATCGCCAGTTCGGCGCCCCCGCTCGTCCCAGTCGCCTTGCCCCCAGTCGCCCCGCCGCGGAACCACGGTGACCGACCGAACCCAGGGCGAGCACGTCGGCCGTGCTACGCTGCGCCCGCCCGCGCGGGATCCGATGGCCGTCGATCGCAAGCGCCCCGAGGATTTCCTCGAGCTGGTCGAGCGAGCCAAGCGCGGGCGACTCAAGCTCTACCTGGGCTTCGCGGCGGGCGTGGGCAAGACCTACCGCATGCTCGAGGAGGCCCACACCCTCGCGGCACGCGGGGTGGACGTCGTGCTCGGCTACATCGAGACCCACGGTCGCGCCGAGACGGCGGCGCTGGCCCAGGGGCTCGAGGCGGTGCCGCGGCGGCGGGTCGAGTACCGCGGTGTCGCGATCGAAGAGATGGACCTCGACGCAGTCGTGGCCCGACGCCCGCACGTGGCCGTCGTCGACGAGGTCGCGCACAGCAACGTGCCCGGCAGTCGCCACCGCAAGCGTTATCAGGACGTGCTCGAGCTGTGCGACGCCGGGATCAACGTCATCTGTGCGTTCAACGTCCAGCACCTCGAGTCGCTCAAGGACATGGTCGAACGCACGACCGGCGTGATCATCCGCGAGACCGTGCCCGACACGTTCGTGCGTGAGGCCGACCAGGTGGTGACGCTCGATCTGGCGGTCGAGGACCTGCTCGAGCGGCTGAGCCTGGGCAAGATCTACGGCCCCGACCGCGTCGAGTGGGCGCGGCAGCACTTCTTCCGCGAGGAGAACCTGACGACGCTGCGCGAGCTGGTGCTGCGCGAGGTCGCCGAGAGCGTCGAGCGCACCGCGGCGCCCGGGCAGCGCACCGGCGTCGGTGCAACCCGGCCGAGCGCCGGCAAGGTCATGGTCTGCATGTCGTCCTACTCGCGCGCCGCCCCGGCGCTGCTGCGCCGCGGCTCGCGGATGGCGGGTCGACTGTCGAGCGACTGGTACGTCGTCTACGTCGAGACCCCGGACGAGGCCCCCGCGCGGATCGACGCCACACGCCAGCGTCATCTACACCAGAACATCGAGCTCGCGCGCGAGCTCGGGGCCGAGGTCGTACGCCTCAAGGGCCGCGATCCCGTGACCAGCCTCCTCGACTTCGCGCGATCGCACGGGGTCGGCCACCTCGTCGTCGGTCGATCGCGACAGTCGCCGTGGCGACGCTGGCTCGGCCTCGACACCGCCCATCGCTTGATCGAGGCCACCGTCGACATCGATCTGCACCTGGTTCCCCTGCAGGAGCGCGAGACCCGATGACGCTGCGCATCAAGCTCTTGCTGGCCCAGCTCCCGCTGGCGCTCGCGCTGGTGGTGGTCGGGTTGATCTCGGCCTCGAGCGTGGACGCACTGGCCGAGACCTCTGCGCGGATCCTCCGCGACAACTACCGCAGCGTGTTGGCGGCGCAGCGCATGAAGGAGTCCGCCGAGCGCATGGATAGCGCGGCGCTGTTCCGGGTCTCGGGCTCGCCCGAACGCGCGGATGCCCTGATCGCGACCCATCGTCCGACGCTCGAGGCCGAGCTCGTGGCGCAGGAGCAGAACGTGACCGAGCCGGGCGAGGACGGGGCGACCGCGCGCCTGCGACGCGCGTGGGTCGACTATCAGGCCGCCTACGATGCGTTCGGGGCGCAGCCGCGCGCCGAGATCTACTTCGAGGCGCTCGAGCCCCGCTTCGCGGTGCTCAAGGACGCTGCGGACGAGATCCTCGCCCTCAACCAGGACGCGATGGTCCGCAAGAGCGAGGCGGCCCGAGAGACGGCCGACGAGTCCGAGGCAGTGGTCGCGTGGTCGTCGATCGGCGCGTTGGTGCTGGGACTGCTCGCGTCGAGCACGATCACCACGCGACTGCTGCGGCCGCTCGACAACCTCAGCCTGGTGGCCCGTCGGCTCGGCGAGGGCGATCTGTCGGTGCGCGCGAACCTCATGGGGCGCGACGAGATCGCGGCCGTCGCCGCCGAGTTCAACCAGATGGCGACGCGGCTCGAGGCGTTCCGCAAGAGTTCGCTGGGCGAGCTCCTGCAGGCTCAACTCTCCGCCCAAGCCGCGATCGACAGCCTCCCCGATCCGGTCGTCGTGTTCGGCACCGAGGGTCGCGTGCTCGCCTCGAACGCCGGCGCCGACAGCCTGCTCGAGCTCGACGCCGCGGTGTCGCTGGGCGACGCCCTCGGGTTGGCCGAGCCGGGCCTGCGTGCACGCCTGCAGGCCGCCCGCGATCACGTGCTCGCGGGCAAGGGGCCCTACCTCCCGCAGGGATTCGAGGACGCGGTCGCGGTCAGCTCGTCCGAGGGCGAGCGATGGTTCCTGCCCCGGGCGTCGCCGCTGTACGGAACCGATGCCGGCGTCACCGGTGCCACGGTCATCGTGCAGGACGTCACGCGGCTGCGTCGCTTCGACGAGCTGCGCAACGACCTCATGGCCACGGTCGCCCACGAGCTGCGCACGCCGCTGACCTCGCTGCGGATGGCGATCCATCTGTGCGTCGAGGGGGCGGCCGGTGAGCTCGGCGAGAAGCAGCTCGATCTGCTCGGTGCGGCCCGCGACGACTGCGAGCGGCTCCAGGGCATCGTCGACGATCTGCTCGACCTCACGCGACTGCAGGCCGGCAAGGTCGAGCTCGAGCGCGAGCCGCTGGCACCCGCTGCGCTCGTCGAGCAGGCCATCGAGTCGCATCGCGTCGATGCCGAGCGTCGCGGGGTGCGGCTCGAGGCCCGCATCACCCCGTCACTCGAGCCGGTCGCCGTCGATCGCACGCGCATCGGGCTCGTGCTCGACAACTTGGTCGGCAACGCGTTGCGCTACGCGCCCGCGGGCAGCGCGATCACCATCGCTGCGGAGCCGGAGGGTGAGGCGGTCCGCTTCTCGGTGACCGACGAGGGACCCGGCGTGCCAGCGGCCTACGCGTCGCGCGTGTTCGATCGCTTCTTTCGCGTGCCCGGCGACACCGCGTCCGGCGCGGGCTTGGGCCTGTCGATCGCCCGCGAGGTCGTCGAGGCCCACGGCGGACGCATCGCGGTCGTGGCCGACCCGCCTGGACGCGGTGCGAGCTTCTGTTTCACCATCGGGCACCTCGTGCCCGACACCCGCGCGACATGAACCTGGTCGAACTGCTCCCGCAAGATGCGGCCATCGTCGAGCTCGTGGGCGACGACATCCCCACGGTGTTCGCCGAGCTCTGCGCGCCGATGGCTCGGACCACCGGCATCGCTGCGCACGAGCTGGTCGCCGCGCTGCGCGAGCGCGAGGCGCTGGCGTCGACGGCGATCGGGCACGGCCTCGCGATCCCCCACGGCGTGCACCCGCAGCTGGCGCGAATCGTCGGAGCACTCGGCCGTTCGCGGGCCGGGGTGTCGATGGGTGCGCCCGACGGCGCGCGCGTGCACCTGTTCGTCGCGCTGATCCGCCCGCCCGATTGGAGCCATGCCCACCTGAAGGCGCTCGCCCGGGTCAGCGGGATGCTCGCCCACGCACCGACCCGCGAGGCCTTGATGGGTGCGAAGGATGCGGCGGACATCCACGCGATCCTGCGGCGCGAGGGGCCGGGCGGCGCCTGACGAGCGCCCGCGCCTCGCCGGGTCACGGCCGTGCCGGTCACCCGCCCTCGTAGCGCTTCTTCTTCCGCCACAGCGTCGACGCGTCGATGCCCAGGATCCGCGCCGCCTCGTCCTGCGTCGCGACCCGGGCCAGCACGCGCTCGATGTGCTCGCGCTCGATCACATCGAGGGTGTGATCGCCCCCCAGCCGCACCGCGTGTGTGACGTGGGCCGCGATCGCATCCGGCAGCGCCTCGATGCCGAGCCGCGGATTGGGCCACAGGATCACCGCGCGCTCCATCGCGTTGCGGAGCTCGCGGAGGTTGCCCGGCCAGCGGTGGCCGAGCACGGCGGCGAGCGCCGCCTCCGACAGCTCGGGCGCGGGGCGGCCTGCCGCGCGGGCGAAGAACGCCAGGAACCGACGCGCGAGCCGGGCGATGTCCTCGGGGCGCTCGCGCAGCGGCGGGACCACCACCTCGATCACGTTGAGGCGGAACAGCAGGTCCTCGCGGAAGCGGCCCTCGGCCACATCTTTGGCGAGATCGCGGTTGGTCGCCGCGAGCACGCGGACGTCGGCGCGACGGGTACGATTCTCGCCGACGCGCTCGAACTGCTTGTCCTGCAGGAACCGCAGCAGCTTGGCCTGCAGGCCGATCGAGATCTCGCCGATCTCGTCGAGGAAGATCGTGCCGCCCTCCGCCGACTCGACGCGGCCAGCCTGATCACGCACCGCACCGGTGAACGCGCCGCGGGCATGGCCGAACAGCTCGCTGGCGAGCAGGTCGTCCGACAGCGTCGGGCAGTTCACGGTCACGAACGGCTGGGCCTGCCGCAAGCTCTGGGCGTGGACCGCCCGCGCCAGCACACCCTTGCCGGTGCCGCTCTCGCCGCGCAGCAGGATGGTCGCGTCCGAGGCCGCCGCCCGGCGCACGGTGTCGAGCACCGCGCGCATGGCCGGCGCGTCGGTGTCGAGGTCGGCCTCGGGCACCTCCGCGGCGATCACCCGCTCGAGGTCGGCAAGCTTGCGATCGACTGCGCGTCGCGCCGCAATCTGCTCGACGACATGACGGATCTGCGCCGGCGTGAACGGCTTGGGCAGGTAGTCGACCGCGCCGCGCTTGATCGCCTCGACCGCGGTGTCGAAGGTCGCGTACGCGGTGATGACCACCACCCTCAGGCTCGCCTGCGCGGCGAGCAGCGTCGGGAGCACGTCGAGGCCGTTCTCGTCGCCCAGGCGGAGGTCGAGGAACGCTGCGTCGTAGTGGTCCCGCTCGAGCGCAGCGAGGGCGGCCGCACCGGTGCCCACCGCGGTGACGCGACCGCCGGCCTGCTCGAGGCACAGTGCCAGCGTCGCGCGAATGTTCTTCTCGTCGTCGACGACGAGTACCGAGAGCCCGGGTCTCGCGGCGACGTCGAGGGACGGGGGGACCGAGGACGACGGCATGACGTGGCGACTGTGCCACGCAGCGGCACGGCCCGCCGCTGCGCGCTGCGATCGCGCGGGAGCCAGCGCCGCTTTGCGGTTCGACGCGCCGGCTCGACGGCAACGCGTTCTGCCGCGTGTGCGGTGGTCCAGCTCCGGACCTCGGCTGCGACGGGACCGTCTACAACATCCCCGTCGGGATCCTCGACGACGATCCTGGCCTGCGCGTCGGCGATCACATCTTCATCGAGTCGAAAACACCATGGGCCGTCATCGGCGACGACGGGACGCCGCGCCACGTTGGCCTCGGGCCGCCGCGGCCGCTCGAACGCGTAGGTGCCGGGGGCAAGCGCGGCACCGTCGTCCGGCGCGCCCTGCCACGTGAAGCCGCAGGTCGCGCCACATCGCCTCGCACGACCGGCCCCCAACCGCCCCGACCCGGTCGTTCCCCACGCTCCGCTTCCCGCTTCGAACCCCTTGAGCGCCGGGGTGCAGCCGAACAGCACGAGCGGCGCGCTGGTCGTGCATGGCGCGCGCGCCGCAGCGGAGCGGCTTCATCTCGAACCCATCTTGTAGCTCGGCGTGCTAGGCCTGGTTCGGCCCGCTCGTACGCTCGTGCAATCACGAGCACGCGACGAGACATATCCCCCGGCGGAAGCGCGACCCGACGCTCCGCCAGGATCTCCGTCATGACTCGATCGATCGCAGCCCTCGTGCTCCTCACCGGATGCAGCCTCGATGAACCCGTCGATGGAGCCCCCGCCGCGTCCATCGCCTCGCTGCCGAGTCCGACGCCCGACGGCCTCACCGCCGACGAGCTCAGCCGCATGGACGTCCGCGGGACGGCCTCGTCCATCGCGATGATCTCGGCGGACGTGCAGAAGCTGAGCCCGGAGGAGCAGATGCAGGCCGCCGAGTCGCTGCGCATCCTGTCGGTGAACGATCCCTACACCCGCAGCGCGATGCAGCTCCCCTTCGCCCTACACTCGGTGGTGACGGGCATTGCCCCCGAGCGCCTCGACCCGCTCGTCCAGAGCGACTGGCGCTACCTTCAGCAAGGGCTCGCTGCTCATGTGGCGGTGCTCGAAGTCCTGGGCGTCGATCTGCCGGAGCCCGCCCTCGGGGACCAGCTCCACGGCCGAGCGCAGGGGCTGATGGTGAGCCGCGACATCCTGCTGGCCACGGATGACCCGGTCGGCGTGACGGCTGCGCTGATCCATGAGCTCCCAGTGCTGGCCGCCCAGGTCGATGAGCCCTCGATGGAGCTCATCAACCACCACAGTGACCGGGTAGAGCGGGTCACCGGTGTCGGTCGCCCGTGTCCACGCGGACCCTGGGCCACGCTCCCGGGCCACCCCTGGACCCTCGGCATGCAGATCGGCGGCTGGCACGATGCTCTGCGACGCGTGGAGCCCTTCGTACAGGATCCCGCCGTGAAGCTGCAGATCGACGCCATGATCGAGGTCCTCGACGAGTACGCCCGAGCGAGCCTCGCCTGAAGCGCGCGCGCTCGAGGGCTTCGAAGCAGGAAGCGGAGCGTCGGGCGCGTGATGAGGACGACCTAACAATCGTGCTCGCGAGCGACGATTACGCGCTGTCGACGACCGCACGGGCAACGGTGCCGGCGGCGGTTCGCTCGGTTCCCGCCGCCGACGTTCGCAGGCGCCGAAGAAGACGTCTGATCAGCGATCGCAGCGCTTCGCCACGAACGCGAGAGACCGTCGGCGCCGTAGTCGGTGTTCGCGGTGGCGTCATCGCCGGCATCGACGCACGACCAGTTCTGCGAGAGGCCAGCAAGCCGCGACGCGCGAGCGCGAGGAATCCCAGGCGCGCCACGATGCGATCGTCGGGCATGCCCGCGGCCGCACTGCGGGCCGGCTTCTCCGGCACCGCGAGCGCGACGGCCACGCCCTCAGGGGCTTCGGTGGATCCGATGCAGTGACCTCCGGCGGTCGCCTTGGCTGCCGCTCGTCGAGCGGTTCTTCGGAGGCCTCGCTCGCCGGACGCGCTCGCGATCGATGCCGCCGCCTACGGCCACTCGAAGTTGCGCAGACGCTCGCGCAGCTCGGTCTTCTTGAACTTGCCCGCCGACGTACGAGGGATCTCCTCGACCACGACGAACGCATCGGGCAGCCAGTACTTGGGGAACCGCGGTGCGAGGAACTCGCGCAGCGCGTCGTCGGTGGGGGACTTGCCGGCCCGCGGCACGATCACTGCGACCGGGCGCTCGCTCCACCGCGGGTGGGGCACGCCGACCACCGCGGCTTCGCGGATCTCCGGGTGGCACATCAACGCGTTCTCGAGCTCGGCCGATGCGATCCACTCGCCACCGGACTTGATGAGATCGGCCATGCGATCGGTGAGCTGGACGAAGCCGTGCGCGTCGACGTGTGCGACATCGCCGGTGCGAAACCAGCCGTCGGCGGTCCAGCGATCGGGCACGTCGATGCCGGCGTAGCGCGCGGTGACCCACGGCCCGCGCACCTGCACCTCGCCGCTGGTGCGACCGTCCTGCGGCACGACGCCCGCGTCGTTGCACACCCGCACGCGCACGAGCGGCGGCGGCGTGCCCTGCTTGGCGCGCAGCTCCAGCTGCAGCGCCTCGGGGGCATCGGCGAGGTGTGGCGGCACGCGCGAGACCAGCCCCAGCGGTGAGGTCTCGGTCATGCCCCAGGCGTGGATGAGTCGCAGGCCATGGCGATCGAAGTCGCGGATGAGCTGCTGCGGCGCCGCCGAGCCGCCGACGACCATGCGCACGCCCTCGCGCAACGGCCAGCGCCCGGGCTCGGCCTCGAGCGCGTCGCGGATGCCGAGCCAGATCGTCGGCACACCCGCTGCGATCGTCACGCCCTCGTCGCGCATCAGGTCGAGCACGCTGGCGGCGTCGAGGTGCGGTCCCGGGAACACCAGCTTGGCGCCCACCATGGTCGCGGTGTACGGCAGGCCCCACGCGTTGACGTGGAACATCGGCACCACCGGCAGCAGCACGTCGGCCCGCGAGAGCCCGAAGCAATCCGGCAGCGCGCTGACCAGCGAGTGCAGCATCGTCGAGCGGTGGGTGTAGACCACGCCCTTGGGCTTGCCGGTGGTGCCGCTGGTGTAGCAGCAGCCGCTGGCGTCGTGCTCGGCCAGCTGCGGCAGCTTGCACGACGGATCGGCAGCCGCCAGCCACGCCTCGTAGGCGACCGCGCCCGGTGGCAGCTCGCCCTCACCCACGACGATCACGCGCTCGAACGCGACCTTGTCGGCGAACTTCGCGAACAGCGGCAACAGCACGGCATCGACGATCAGCGTGCGCGCGCCGCCGTCGGCGGCGATGAAGGCGATCTCGTCGGGATGCAGCCGGAGGTTGAGCGTGTGCACCACCGCGCCCGCCAGCGGGATGCCGAGGTAGGCCTCGAGGTGCTCGGCGTGGTTCCACATGAGCGTCGCGACGCACTCGCCCTTGCGCACGCCCGCGGCGACGAGCGCCGCAGCGAGCCGACGCGCACGGTCCACCACCGCCCGGTAGGTCGTTCGCGACACACTGCGATCCGGGCGGCGCGACACCACCTCGATCGCTGCATACTGCTCGGCCGCGCGCTCGACGAGCTGATCGAGCGTCAGCGGCAACCCCATCATCGTGCCGTCCATCCCGACATCGTAGCGAATCGCACGGCCACGCGGTGCGCCCTGGCAGCACGGCCGCCCGTCGGTTACCGTCGACGCCGACGTGGGCGGACCCCGACCTCGATGACGCCGGAACGCGGACCGGCCTGGTGGCACTGGGACCTTCGCAGCGACCAGTGGCACAACTCACCGGCGATCGTCGAGCTGCTCGGCGATCCCACCTCCAGCGCGTGGGAGCGCGCCGAGTACCTGGCGCGGATCCACCCCGAGGATCGCAGCGCGGTCGAACAGGCCTGGGCCAAGCTGGCCGACGGCTCGCTCGCGCAGTGGGCAGGCCACTACCGCATGTGTGGACACGACGGCAGGGTGGTGGCCTTGCACGACTTCGCGCTGCTGCTGCGCGACGACCACGGCCCGCGCCAGGTGTTCGGCAGCGTCAGCGCGCACGCGTTGGAGCACCGCAGCCAGCAGCCGCAGCGACAGCTCAGCGAGGGCGAGTTCCGCACCTTCGTCGACTCGATCCCCGCGCTCGCATGGACGGCGCGGCCCGACGGCTGGATCGACTTCTACAACCGGCGTTGGTTCGACTACACCGGCACCACCTTCGAGTCGCAGCAGGGCTGGGGCTGGGTGGTCGTGCACGATCCCGACGATCTGCCGCGCGTGCTGCGACTGTTCCGCGAGTCCCTGACCACGGGCCAGCCGTGGGAGGACGAGGTCCAGCTGCGACGCGCCTCCGACGGTGCGCTGCGCTGGCACCTCTCGCGGATGATGCCGGTTCGCGACGAGCAGGGCCGGCTCGTGCGGTGGTTCGGCACCAACACCGACGTGCACGACCAGAAGCTCGCGCTCGCGGAGCACACCCGCCTGCTGGCGGCGGAGCACCGCGCGCGCCAGGTCGCAGAGGCCAGCAACCGCGCCAAGGACGAGTTCCTCGCGGTGGTGTCGCACGAGCTGCGCACGCCGCTGAACGCGATCCTCGGCTGGGCGCAGCTGATGAGCAGCGACCCCACCGCCGACGTGCCACGATGGCGCGACGCCATCGCCCGCATCGAGCGCAACGCGCTGCAGCAGGCGCGGCTCATCGAGGACCTGCTCGAGGTCTCACGCATCATCGCCGGCAAGCTCTCGATCGAGCGGGTACCAGTCGACTTCGCAGCGGCGGTCCGCGCGGCGCTGGGTGACCATCGCCTCGAGGCCGAGCGCCGCGGCCTCACCCTACAGCTCCTCGGGCTCACGCAGGTGCCACCGGTCGCCGGCGACGCTTCGCGCCTGCAGCAGATCGTCGGCAACCTGCTCGGCAACGCCATCAAGTTCAGCCACGACAACGGCACCATCGAGGTCACGCTCGGCTGCGACGGCGAGCAGGTGGCGCTGGAGATCCGCGACCACGGCGTCGGGCTCACGCCCGAGCTGGCCGAGCACCTGTTCGAGCGCTTCTGGCAGGCCGATCGCAGCAACACCCGCAAGCGCGGCGGGCTCGGCCTGGGGCTCGCGATCGCGCATCACCTCGTGCAGCTGCACGGCGGCACGATCACCGCACACAGCGACGGGCCCGGCACCGGTGCTCGCTTCGCCGTCACGCTGCCGCTGTCGCCCGAGCCGGTGGTGCAGCCGAGCGTGTCGGAGCCGCCGGCGGCGGCGCCATCGCTCGCGGGCCTGCGCGTGCTCGCCGTGGACGACGAGGGCAGCGCACGCGAGGTCATCGCGGCGGTGCTGCTCAGCTGCGGCGCCACCGTGACGGTCGCTGCATCGGCCGCGGAGGCCCTGCGCGCACTCCAACGCGAGAGCCCCGACGTCATCGTGTCTGATCTCGCGATGCCGGAGATCGATGGCTTCGCGCTACTAGGCTGTGTCCGGTTTCCCCGAAACCGTCAAATTCTTGGGCGGATCGGGGATCCGTGATCCAAGGGGGCATGACCACGACGGGCATGCCTCGCCACCGCCTTACCGACGCGCAGTGGGAGCTGATCGGGGACCTGTTCCCGACGAACAACTTCAAGACCGGTCGGCGGCCGCGGGATCGTCGTCTCATGCTCGACGCGATCTTCTGGGTGTTGCGAACTGGGGCTCCGTGGCGAGACCTACCGGAGTGCTTCGGCCCATGGTCGACCGCCTGGGACTTCTTCGACAAGTGGACGAAGGACGAGACGTTCGACCGCGTACTTCGGCGATTGCGGAGCATCGCCGTCCCGCACGACGCGGACCCCTCCGAGTTGTGGTGCATCGACGGGACATCGATTCGAGCTGCGCGCTGCAGCAGCGGCGGGGGGAAAAAGATCCGATCCGCAGGAGCCAGCGGATCACGCTCTGGGGGCGCTCCGCGGGGCTGGGGCACGAAGATCCACATCCTGTGTGACGTTGAGGGCCACCCACTCCACTTCGAGCTCAGCGCCGGACAAGCCCACGACGGACCGATGCTCGCGCCGGTCCTTCAAGGTGCTGACGAAGCACTGCATGATGATCGAGGTGTCGTCATGGAGTGGCCGTTGGCACTCGCAGGCGACAAGGGCTACCGCGCGGAGTGGATCGATAGGTATCTCCTCGCCCTGGGGATCACACCGGTGATCCCCACGAAGCACAACGAGACTCGAGCGCTGCGCCCGGTCGCCTTCAACAAGCGCCTCTACAGGCGCCGCAGCATCGTCGAGTGCCTCATCGGCTGGCTCAAGGAGTCGCGACGCGTGGTGACCCGCTTCGAGAAGACCGCCATCAACTTCGGCGGGATGGTCCGGCTTGCCTTCATCCACCGCTATCTACGCATCTTCGGGGCTTGATGGGAAACCGGACACAGCCTAGTCGCGATTCGGGCGCTGCCCGATCCACGCCGGGCCTCGACGCCCGTGATCGCATTCTCGGCCCACGGAGGCCGCGAGGACGAGGCCCGCTCGCTGGCCGCTGGCTTCGCGCGACACGTGGCGAAGCCGATACGTCCGGCCGTGCTCGCGCGGGCAATCCTCGAGACCGCCCGCGCACGCATCGTCGAAGGTGAGTGACGCGGAGATCGCCGGCCCCGACACGAACGGCCGGCGCGACGGCCATCGTGTCAGACCTCGAGCAGCAAGCGCTCGGGCCGCTCGATGCACTGCTTGATCCGCACCAGGAACTGCACCGCTTCGCGACCATCGAGCAGGCGATGATCGTAGCTGAGCGCGAGGTACATGATGGGCCGGATCTCGACCTTGCCGTCGATCGCGACCGGGCGCTCGACGATGTTGTGCAGGCCGAGGATGCCGGTCTGCGGCGGATTGAGGATCGGCGTCGACAGCATCGAGCCGTAGACCCCGCCGTTGCTGATGGTGAAAGTTCCCCCGGTGAGCTCGTCGAGCGTGAGCTTGTTGGCCCGCGCGCGCTCACCGTAGGCGGTGATGGTCTGCTCGACCGCCGCGAAGCTGAGCTTGTCGGCCTCGCGGATGACCGGCACCACCAGCCCCTTGCCGCCACCGACGGCGACGCCGATGTCGTAGTAGTACTTGTAGACCACGTCGTCGCCGTCGATCTCGGAGTTCACCATGGGGAACTCGCGCAGCGCCTCGATCGCGGCCTTGACGAAGAACGACATGAAGCCGAGCCGCACGCCGTGCTTCTTCTCGAACGACTCCTTGTACCGCGCGCGCAGCTCCATCACCGCGGACATGTCGACCTCGTTGAAGGTCGTCAGGATCGCGTAGTTGTTCTGCGACTCGACCAGGCGCTCGGCGACGCGCCGCCGCAGCGGTGACATCGGCTTGCGTTCCTCGCGTTCGCCCTGCGCGCGCGCGCGCGGCGGGGTCGGCATCGGTGTCGACTTGGCGGCGGCGGGCGCAGGCGCGGGGGCGGCCGCTGGGGCCGGGGCCGCGCCGGCGCGCACGACATCGTCCTTGGTGATACGACCGCCGCGTCCGGTGCCAGGCACCGCGCTCAGGTCGATGCCGCGATCGGCGGCCTCGAGCCGCGCCGACGGACCGGCCGGCGTGTCGCTCGAGGCGCGTGCTGCTGGGACCGCCGGGGCCGTCGCGGGGGCTGGCGGCGCCGCGGCGGCGGAAGTCGGCTTGCTGCTGCCATTGCTGCCGGCGCTGGGCTTGGCCGCGTCGTCGATCTCGCCGACGGTCTGACCCACGCCGACGGTGGCACCGACGGCGACGTTCTGCCGCGAGAGCACGCCCGCGCTGGGCGCTGGCACCTCCACCGTGATCTTGTCGGTCTCGACCTCGACCACCGGCTCGTCGGCGCGCACGAACTCGCCCTCGGTCTTCAGCCAACGCGCGATCACACCTTCGGTGACCGACTCGCCCATCTGGGGGATACGGATCTCAATCGTCATCGTTCGAACGTCCTGGAGCGGGGGAGGCGTAGGCCTCGTCGAGGAACATCTTGATCTCGAGCTCGTGGCTCTCGAGCGAGCCGGTCGCCGGGCTGGCGCTCTCGGCACGTCCGGCGTAGTGGAGCGTCACGCCGGGATGGCGCGCCCCCACGAGATGGCCGAGCCAGTTGCGCATGAACGGCCACGCGCCCATGTTGTGCGGCTCTTCTTGCGCCCACACGAAGTCGCGGGCGGCGTGATGGCGCTCGAGCACCGCCGTCGCGGCGGCGGCCGGGAACGGGTACAGCTGCTCGATGCGCACGATCGCGACGTCGTCACGGCCGCGCTCTGCGCGAGCGGCCACGAGGTCGTAGTAGACCTTGCCGCTGCAGAAGATCACGCGCCGCACCTTGGCCGGATCGGCAGAGGTGTCGTCGATCACGCGCTGGAACTCGCCGCGCTCGATGTCCGCCAGCGGCGAGAACGACTGCCGCGTGCGCAGCAGACTCTTGGGCGACATGATGACCAGCGGCTTGCGCCAACGTCGGAGCGTCTGCCGTCGCAGCACGTGGAACATCTGCGCCGGCGTGGTGAGGTTGCAGACCTGCATGTTGTCCTCGGCGGCCAGCTGCAGGAAGCGCTCGAGCCGTGCGCTCGAGTGCTCGGGCCCCTGCCCTTCGAAGCCGTGCGGCAGCAGCAGCACCAGGCCCGAGAGCCGGTTCCACTTGTCCTCCGAGCTCGACAGGAACTGATCGATGATGACCTGCGCACCGTTGCAGAAGTCGCCGAACTGCGCCTCCCAGATCACCAGCGTGTCGGGTGCCGCGAGGCTGTAGCCGAACTCGAAGCCCATCACCGCGAACTCCGACAGCGGCGAGTTGCACACCTCGAGTCGGCCCTGGTACGGCGAGATGTGGCGCAGCGGGAAGTAGCGCTCCTCGGTCTCGTTGTCGACGTAGCCGATGTGGCGATGCGTGAAGGTGCCGCGCATGCAGTCCTGGCCCGACAGCCGCACGTGGTAGCCCTGCATCAGCAGGCCGCCGTAGGCGAGGTGCTCGGCCATCGCCCAGCTGATCGGCGCCTCACCCTTGGCCATCTCGCCGAGCTCGGCGACGAAGCGGGTCAGCTTGGGATGCAAGGTGAAGTCGCGGGGCACGGTCGTGATCGCGTGGCCGATGCGCTCGATGGTCTCGCGATCGATCGCGGTCGGCACCTCGTGCGTGGGCGACTCCGGGCCGCCGGCGTAGTTCTGCCACACGCCGTGCATGGGCGAGCGCAGCGGCTGCGGCCCCACGCGCTTGATCTCGGCCAACGCGTGCTCGAACTCCTCGCGGAAGCCGTCGGCGAGCTCGTCGCAGTCGCGCTTGGTGACGGTGCCGCGATCGATGAGGCGCTGCTGGTACAGCTCGAGCACCGGCTTGCGCTGCGAGATGAGGTCGTACATGCGCGGCTGCGTGAACGTGGGCTCGTCACCCTCGTTGTGGCCATAGCGGCGGTAGCACACAAGGTTGATGATGACGTCGCGGGCAAACCGCTGACGGAACTCGATCGCGAGCTTGGCGACGTAGGCGGCGGCCTCGGGGTCGTCGCCGTTGACGTGGAACACCGGCACGTTGAGCATGTCGGCGACCGCGGTCGGATACATCGTCGAGCGCCCCTCTTCGGGGTTGGTCGTGAAGCCGATCTGGTTGTTGATGACGATGCGGATGGTGCCGGCGTTGCCGTAGCCCGGCAGGCGCCCGAGGTTGAGCGTCTCGCCGACCACGCCCTGGCCCATGAACGCGGCGTCGCCGTGCAGCGTCACGCCGAGCACCGCGTTCTTCCGATCAGGGGTGCGGCGGTCCTGGCTGGCGCGCACACGACCCGCGATGACCGGTGTGATGGCCTCGAGGTGGCTGGGGTTGAACGCCAACGCCAGGTACATCGCCTTGCCGGCGCGGGTGATGTAGTCGCGCCACGAACCCAGGTGGTACTTCACGTCGCCCGAGCCGAGCGTCTCGAGCGGGTCCTCGCCGCCGGCGAAGCGCGAGAACACCTGCGCCGGTGAGGCCCCGAGCAGGGTCATCAACACCGACAGGCGGCCGCGGTGGGCCATGCCGAAGATGACCTCCTCCACGCCGAGCAGGCCGGCGTCCTCGACCAGCGTGTCGAGCAGCGAGATGACACTCTCGGCGCCATCGATCGAGAAGCGCTTGGCGCCGATGAACTTGGTGTGCAGGAAGCGATCGGCGGCGTCGGCCCGGGTCAGCGCGCGCAGCAGGTGCAGCTGATCCTTCTGCGACGGGATGACCTGGTTCTCGCAGACCTCCATGCGATCGCACAGCCAGTTGCGCTGCTCGATGTCGTTGATCTGCCAGTACTCGACCCCGATCCCGCGGGTGTACGTGTTCTGCAGACGCGCGAGGATCTCGGCGAGCGTGGCCTGGTGACGCCCGGGGAACAGCGTGCCGGGATCGAGCTTGCGCTGCAGGTGCTGCGGACCGAGCCCGAAGTACGCCAGGTCGAGCGCGTCGGTGATCTCGCGGCGCGGGCGACCCAGCGGATCGATCTGCGCGCGCATGTGCCCGATCAAGCGGTAGTGCTCGATGAGTCGGTCGACGGCGGACTGCACGGCGATCTGCTCGGCGCGGTCGGCTTCGCTCCCGCTGCCGATGTGCGAGGTCGCGCGCGCATGCCCGTTGCTGCGCTCGCGGCCCACGCGTTCGATGAGTGCTCGCCACTCCGGATCGACCGACGCAGGATCGCGCTCGAAGTCCTCGTACAGCGACTCGAGGAACGGAAGGTTGTGGCTCGACAGGGAACGCTCGATGTCCATCGTCTTGCTCGGGCCGCGCGAGCTCGCCTTCGGAATGGCGGCGATGCGCGGCGTTCGCGGTTCGTCGCTCGCGCGGGCGCCAAGGATAGCCCACCCGCGCGTCCCAAAGCAGCACGGGGTCGCCGACCACGAGCGCATGCGCACGCCCACGCACGCACGTAGCGGTTGGTGGGCCATCCTTCGCCTGGTAGGGTCCGATCGTGAGCGCTGCAGACTCCGGCAACGCGACGCCGCCGCTTGCAGCCGACGACGCCGAGCGGCGCGGACAGCTCTCGGCGCGGGTTGCCGCCACGGTGCTGGCGTCGCGCGAGTCCTGGACCCGCCGCATGTTCGAGCTGGGCACGCAGCTGCGCGCGTCGCAGCCGCTGCCGGTGTTCGACCTCTCGCTCGGCAACCCGAGCCTCGAGCCGCCGAAGGTCTGGCGCGAGGCGGTGCTCGCGGAGCTGGAGAACGAGCCGGAGGGGCGCCACCGCTACATGACCAACGCGGGGTTCCCCGAGGTGCGCGCGTTCGTGGCGGCCCGCGAGGGCGCGCGCTACGGGCTCGAGTTCACCGTCGAGCACGTCACGATGACCGTCGGTGCCGCGGGGGCGCTCAACGTGCTCGCGCAGGCGATGCTCGATCCCGGCGACGAGGTCGTGGCGCCGGCGCCGTACTTCTCGGAGTACGAGCAGTACTGCGCCACCGTCGGCGCACGGCTGGTGCCGGCCGCCACCGGGCGCGACTTCTCGCTCGACGCGGGCGCCATCGCCAACGCCATCGGCCCGCGCACGCGGTGGGTGCTGCTCGACTCACCCAACAACCCCACCGGGGCGATCTACGGCGACGACGAGCTCGACGCGCTCGCGGCGGTACTGAACCGGGCCAACCGCGATCGGACCCGCCCCATCGTCGTGGTCGAGGACGCGCCCTATCGCGATCTCGTGTACGACGGTGGTGCGGTGCCGTCGATGCTCACGCGCTACCCCCACGTGGTGTTCGCCACCAGCCACTCGAAGGACCTCGGCTTGGCCGGCGAGCGCATCGGCTACCTGCTCATCTCGCCGCACATGTTCGGTCGCGCATCGCTGCAACGCGCCGCGGCCTACTGCACGCGCATCCTCGGCTTCGTCAACGCGCCGGCGCTCATGCAGCGCACGCTGCCGCGGGTGCTGTCGCATCCGGCCGGACGCGTCGATGTCTCGATCTACGCGCGCAACGCTCGGCGCATGGCCAGCGCGCTCGTGGAGATCGGCTTCACGTTGCCCGAGCCCCGGGCGGGCTTCTTCCTGTTCCCGCGCCTGCCCGAGCGCCTGCGCGACGCCCACGGCGGTGACATCGCATTGACCGAGCGTCTGGTCGCCGAGCGCACGCTGGTGGTCCCGGGCACCGCCTTCGGCACGCCCGGCTACCTGCGGCTGTCGATGGCGGTCGACGACCCGACCGTCGACGGCGCGATCGCAGCCTTCGCCCGCGCATGCGGGTAGCAGTCCGGCGATTTTCCCCAGCAACCGCAGGCGGCCGCGGGCAACTTCGGTTGATTTTCGAGCGCCGCGCGGACGTAGACGCAGCTGCCCCCCACGAGGCGAGAGGCAGCCGCGACCGTGACGCAACCCGAGATCCTGACCCATCGCAACGGCTCCAAGTGGGTGATCGCGGACGACCTCTTCTCGCTCGAGCGCCCCGGCGTCCGCGACGAGCTGGGTCGCCGCATCGGCGTGCCGGTGATGGGCTTCGGATCGGCGGTGCCATCACAGTCGTCGCCCGGCCCCGGCACGAACTATCAGATCTTCATGACCGGCTTCAGCCAGGACCCGGCCAACACCGAGGCGATGCGCCGGGTGCTGCGGGCCCACGGCAACAACTCGCCCGAGCTCACCAGCGACGCGTACGTGCGCGGGCAGTTCGCCCACCTCATCTACACCGAGCAGGTGCGCGTGGCCGAGATGACCACGCCGCGTGACGACATCGAGGGCAAGGTCTTCGACGCGATCCAGCGCTCGTACAAGTACATGCCGGCGGCGATCGCCGATCGCCTGCGCGAGCTCATCACGCCGACCGCGATCGGGTTGTTCTGCGCGACGCTTGCGATCTACGCGGCCGCTCACTTCTTCGGGGTCGGCTTCATCGTCGACCTCGTGCTCGCTGGCATCGCGGTGGCGGCGATCGGCACCGCGGCCGTCACGGCATTTCTGCAGCTGATCGAGTTCTACAACCTCGCGAAGGTCGCCAACACCGAGGCGCAGCGGGAGCAGGCCGCGCGCATGTTCGCCGAGGTGGTGCTGACGCTGGGGGTCAGCGCGACCGCGGCGATCCTGATGCGACGCCCGCTCACGCAGAGCAGCCGCGCCGAGATGGAGGCGATGATCAGCCGTCGCTTGGCACCCGCGGGCGGCGACGCGGCCTCGGTCGCGGCCCGCGCCCGCGGTGTGGTGGGCCCGATGGGCGACAACATCTTCATCGGACCGGTCGCGAACATGCCCGGTCGGGCGCTCAACCTCACCGAGGACAACGCCTTCGTCATCGCGAACAACTGGGACGACGCGTTCTTCGTGGCCGCCCACGCCACCGAGAGTTCGCGAGTCTTCTGGGCCACCGCGAACATGTCGCGGGTACTCGAGATCCGCGCGGTCGCGATCGCCATGTGGCGCGCCGGCTATCGCGGCGGCGACGTGGTGCTGGTCGCGTGCGAGTCGGGCCTCAACCGCGGCCTGGTCACCTCGCTGTACCGCGAGCTGAGCAAGCTGGGCCTCGATCGGCCGGTCGGTGCCATCTTCGCGCCACGTCGCGCCCTCATGGGCAACGAGACACTGTCGGAGAAGCTGGCTTGGGAGACGTTCTCGTTCAACTGACGACCGTGCGCTCGCGCTCGCGTGCGAGCCGCTGACGAACGCGGCTTGCAGCGGGGCGCTGGTGCCGTAGAGTCGCCGCGGTGTTCCGGCAGCTCCGCGACCGCTTCGACGATCTGCGCTCGAGCCTGTGGTTCATCCCGGCACTGGTGGTGATCGCGTGCGTGGGGCTTGCGGCCGGCATGATCGAGCTCGAGGACGGCCGTCACGCCCTGGCGGACGGCTGGCCGCGACTGTTCGGTGCCGGGGCCGAGGGCGCCCGCGCGCTGCTGTCGACCATCGCCGGCTCGATGATCACCGTCGCCGGCGTCAGCTTCTCGATCACGGTCGTCGCGCTGACCCTGGCCTCGAGCCAGTACACCTCGCGCGTGCTCGGCAACTTCATGCGCGACCGGCCCAACCAGTGGGTGCTCGGCGTGTTCGTGGGCGTGTTCGGCTATTGCCTGGTGGTGCTGCGATCGATCCGCAGCGGCGACGAGGGCAGCTTCGTGCCCGCGCTCGCAGTGTTCGTGGGCTTGGCGCTCGCGTTCGTGGCGATCGGGTTCCTCATCTTCTTCATCCACCACATCGCCGACTCGATCCAGGCTGCGAGCATCATCGCCGCCACGGCCCGCGACACCATCACGGTGATCGACGAGAGCTTCACGGTGCGCCTGGGCGACCCCAGCGACCGTTCGCAGCCGGTTGCGCCCGACGTGACGGCGTGGCACCCCGTGGCCGCCACCGCCGACGGCTACGTGCAGCGCGTGGACCTCGACGCGCTGCTCGAGCTGGCGCGCCGACACGGCCGGGTCATCCGGATGCTGCGCGGGGTCGGCGAGTTCGCGACGCGCGGTGAGCCGCTGGTCGAGCTGGGCCCGGTCGCCCCCGACGACGCGCTGCGCGACGGGGTATGCGACGCCTTTGCGATCGCCAAGCGCCGTACGCTCTCGCAGGACCCCGGCTTCGGCATCCGCCAGCTGGTCGACGTCGCGTTGAAGGCGTTGTCCCCCGGCGTCAACGACACCACCACCGCCGTCTCGTGCGTCGACTTCCTCGGGGCCATCCTCGCCCACGCGATCGATCGCCGCATCGCCGAGCCGGCGCGGTGGCACGGTGGCGAGCTGCGGCTGCTGCCGCGCGGCGCGACCTTCGAGTTGTGGGTGGCCGAGGCGTTCGATCAGATCCGCCAGAGTGCCGGCGGCAACGTGGCCGTGCTGCGCCGGCAACTCGAGGTGCTCACGCTGCTGCTGGGGCGCACGCGCGAACCGGAGCGCCGCGACGCGCTCACGCTGCAGGTGCACCGCGTGGCCGAGTGCTCGACCCGCACGGTGCCGGCCGCCCACGATCGCGAGCGGCTCGACGCCGCGCGCGACGAGGCCCTGCGCAGCACTCGGGCCTGAAGTCCCCGCGCCCGCCGTGACTGCGCTGGCGCGAGTTCGTCGGGGCTCGCGACTACTTGCGTCGCAGCGCGCGATCGACCTGGGCGATCGCCCGCGCATACCCGGCCGCGCGGCGGTGGGCCGTGCGCAGCGCCGCGTACTCGGTCGCGTGCGATGCCTTGGCGGCCTTGGCCTTGGCGAGCGCCGCGGTCGTCGTCGTCAGCTCGCGGATCGCCGACTTGAGCGCGCGACGGGTCTCCCCGCTGGGCGACTTCCGGGCGCGCCGCGAGGCCACCTTCTTGCGCTTCACCAGCGCGCCCTTGCGCTTGGCCAGGCGCTTCACGGCCACCGCGAGCTTCTTGCCGTCACGCAGGCGCACCGCGACCGCCTTCTGTCCGGCGGCTGCCGCCAGCTCCAGCCGCTCCAGTGCCGTCGCGAGGTGCTTCTCCACGAACTCACTCTTCGCAACCGATCGTCTTGCCTTCGCCATGAATCATGATACCCGCGCAAGCCGCTGCGCACGGTCGCAATCGTACGTCGCGATCGCATTTCGTCGTCGCGTGGAGGCCTGCACGCGGCGGGTTTGCATGCTGCAACACATGCAGAACACGTGATCGCGTCGCGAACGGCCGGCATCGGCGGCGACGATCTCGGGATGCGTCGGGGAGCAACGCGTGCCGTCCGAGGGCCCTCGCGGTTTGCGTACCGGGGCGCACGAGGGGTTTGGCGCGGCTCGCCGACTCGGGTACCGTGGAATCGTGGGCGTGGCGACGATCTTCCGTGGTTCGATCCTGCGACGCGAGCTCGTGATCGCGGCCGCGTGGGTCGCTTCGACCTCCGCGGCGTGCTACCGCGGCATCGACGGCGACCGCGGGGCCAACGACGGGCTCGCATCGGATACCTCCGGCGTGACCGCCGGGGGTGAGGGCGGTAGCACCGGCGGCGACGAGCCGCCGACCGGCGCGGTGCTGCCGGCTCCGCCGACGATCCATCGCCTCACCCAGCCCCAGCTCCACAACAGCTACCTCGCGCTGCTCGGCGAGCCGCTCGCGCTGCCCGCCGAGCTGCCGACCGACGATCTGCTCTACGGCTTCACGTCGATCTCCGCCGCCGGCGCGACCATCTCGTCGCTCGACGCCGAGAAGTACGAAGCCGCTGCGTATGCGGTGCTCGATCAGGTGTGGGCCGATCCCGTGCGACGCGCCGCGCTGATCGGCTGCGAGCCCACGAGCGCCGACGACCCGTGCATCGCGAGCTTCCTCGAGACCTTCGCAACTCGGGCCTGGCGGCGACCGGTGACCACGGCCGAGCGCGACGCGCTGGCGGGCCTGGCCGCCTCGATCGCGGCCGACCTCGCCGACGTCGCCGCCGGCATCGAGTTCGCCGCCGCGGCGGTGCTGCAATCGCCCCACTTCCTGTTCCGCATCGAGATCGGCGAGCCCGTGCCGGGTCGCCCCGAGCTGCTGCGCTACACCAGCTGGGAGATGGCCAGTCGGCTGTCGTACCTGCTGCACGAGGGCCCGCCCGACGACGAGCTGCTCGAGCTGGCCGCATCCGGAGCGCTGCTCGACCTCGACACCGTCGAGCAGCAAGCGATGCGCCTGCTCGAGGACGATCGCGCGCGACCGGCCCTGGTCGGGTTCTTCCGCGACTTCATGAACATCCGCAAGCTCGACCAGCTCGACCGCAGCGTCGAGCTGTTCCCGCAGATGAGCGCGACCATGGGTCCGTCGATGCGGGTCGAGCTCGAGCGCATGTTCGAGACCACGGTGTTCGACGGCTCGGGCGACTTCCGCGAGCTGTTCACCACGCCATCGACCTTCGTCAACGAGGACCTCGCGAAGGTCTACGGCATCGAGGGCATCGTCGGGCCCGAGCTGCAGGCGTACTCGCACCCCGAGGGCACGCCGCGCGCGGGCATCCTGACCACCGCCGGCTTCCTCGCCGTCAACGCCAACAAGACCCAGACCTCGCCGACCCACCGCGGCCGCTTCGTGCGGATCCAGCTGCTGTGCCAGGACGTGCCGCCACCACCGGCGGGCGTCGACACCACGCTGCCCGAGCCCGACCCCACCCAACCACCGCAGACCCTGCGACAGCGGCTCGAGGTCCATCGCACCCAGGCCGCATGCAAGGGTTGTCACGAGCTGATGGATCCGATCGGGTTCGCACTCGAGAACTACGACGCCATCGGAGCCCACCGCGTGACCGACGAGCTGAACCTGCCGATCGACGCGGCCACCGAAGTCGACGGCACGCCGGTCGATGGCCCGCTCGAGATGGCAGCGTTCGTCGCCGAGCTGCCGGCGGCGGGCGCCTGCATCGCCAGGCGCTTCTACGAGCACGGCGGCGCGCACCTGGCCGGCGACGACGAAGAAGACGCCGTGCAGGCGGTGATCGAGGCCTTCGTGACCAGCGAGTACGACTTCAAGGCGCTGGTGGTCGCGCTCGTGACCAACGACGGCTTCCGCTATGCGAGCGTGGAGGAGGGCACATGAGCCGCAACGACGACCGACGCGAACGCAGCCGTCGCGCCGAGCAGGGCGATCGCAGCACCTACCTCGACCTGCGTGGTCGACTCGCGAGCGCAGGGCCGATGCCGCGGCGCATGTTCCTGCGCGGCGTCGGTGGTGCCGTGGTCGGCCTGCCGATCCTCGGCATCATGCTCAACGACCACGGTGACGCGTTCGCGGCCGGCGAGTCGATCCCGACCCGCTTCGGGCTGTGGTTCACCGGCAACGGCATGCACATGGGCCAGTTCACGCCCTCGGTCGGGCCCGACTGGCAGCCGCCGGTCGACGGCTCGTTGACCTCGCTGGTGCCGCTCAAGGAGTACGTGAGCGTGGTGACGGGCATGTCGGTGCTCACGCCGCGCCATCCCCATCACTCGGGCATGTCGGCGGTGTGCTCGGGCGGGCCGCACCTCAAGGTCGCCGACGTCCGCGACACCATCGTGTCGACCATGAAGTACCCGTCGGTCGATCAGATCGCTGCGAATTACTTCATGGGCGATGGCACGCCGTCGCCGTACCGCTCGCTCGAGATCGCGGTCACGCGTTTTCGCGGCACCGACGAGGGCACCTCGTTCCAGTACCTCTCGCACAACGGCAGCGTCGCCGGCGAGACCAACGTGAACCCCTCGGAGGAGAGCCCGCACGCGTTCTGGGATCGCCTGTTCAATCAAGGCACCGCGGAGCCGCTGGTGCGCAAGGCCCGGGCGAGCGTGCTCGATGCCGTGGGCGAGCAGATCCACACCCTCGAGGGCAAGCTCGGCGCCAAGGACAAGCAGCGCCTCGATCAGCACCTGACCAGCATCAGCGAGCTCGAGACGCGGCTGTCGGCGCCGCTCGCCGATTGCCAGCAGCCCGCCGATCCCGGCGAGTTCCCCGACGTCGACTCCAACGAGGCCATCGTCGAGAAGAACCAGGTGATGAGCGACCTGATGGCGCTCGCGCTCGCGTGCGGCCTGACGCGGGCGTTCTCGGTGCAGTACTCGACCTGTGGCTCGGGCGCCGTGTTCTGGATGGTCGGCGCGACCGATGGCCACCACTACCTCAACCACACCGAGCCCTCGCCCTACACCACCGGCGCCGCGGTGGCGAAGTTCAACCTCGAGCAGCTCGCCTACTTCCTGCAGCGCCTGCGCGACACCGAGGAGGGCGCCGGCAACCTGCTCGAGCACAGCTCGATCCTCGTCTGCACCGAGCACGCCGAGGGCTGGACCCACTCGCAGGACGACATGCCCATGCTCATCTGCGGCAAGGGTGGCGGTCGCCTGCGCGGCAACGTCCACTTCCGCGGCGCCGGCGACAACACCACCCGCGCGCTGCTCACCGCCCTGCGAGGCGCCGGCCTGCCGCTGGCGGAGTTCGGCTACGAAGCGGGCTACACCAACGCACCGCTGGCCGAGCTCGAGGTGTGATCGCGGCGCTGACCGTTCGATCCAGACCCCTGGCACTCGTGGGTCGACGAGTGATGGCCGCCACCGTTGTCGCCGCGTGCAACGCCGAGCAGGCCGATCGTCCCGCCCTCGACTACGAGGGCGAGCGAGTCCGTGTCGGCACCGAGCTGAGCGACTACACGCCGCTGTGTCGCGGCGATCTCGACGCACTCGATCGACGGGTCGCCTTGGTCGAGGAGCGACTGGCGGTCCGGCGCGGGCCGCCGATCGACATCTATCTCATGGAGTTCGACGAGATCCCTTGCAGCGGCGATCTGCTCGGCTGCTATCGCCGCGAGCGCGACCGCGATGAGATCTTCACGACGTGGTCCGCCGTCCACCACGAGGTCGTGCACGCCGCCGCACGCGAGCTGCAGTTTGCGTCGCTGTTCTGGAGCGAGGGTGCCGCAGAGGTGCTGTCCGGCCGCTCGACACGACGCGAGATGGGCCGCGTGCTGACGCCCGACGACCTCGTCGCCAACCACCTCGACACCTACCTGAGCGCGTCCCATTTCTCGCGCTATCTCGTCGAGCGGCACGGGTGGAACGCGTACGGCCGAATCGTGCGCGGAGACACGTTCGAAGACGCGCTCGGTGGCTCGGCGCAGACCGTTCTCACCGCGTACGAAGACGACGCGCCGTATGCCTATCCGCCGCTCGATCCATGCCCCTATCCCGAGATCCCAGAGATCGACGACGCCACCTGGCAAGCCCAGGTGACGGTCGATTGCACGGCGCCCGATACAACGCAGATGGAGTGGGTCGAGGGCTCCTCGAGTCCCCTGCCGGCGACCTTCCGACGCATCGATCTCAGCGCCGGCACCTACGCTTTCGAGCTTTCACCGGCGGGAAGCTTCTTCCTGGTCGGCTGCCACACCGACCCGCTCGACGCTCCGACGACGCTGCCGTCGAACGGTGACCTTTTCAACGAGGCCGATCAGGGCTTCGGCACCGAGTTTCCCCACGAAGGCGTGCACGTGCTCAAGCTGACCGCAGGCGTGTATCGGGTCGCGATCCAGGCGCCCGTGCTCGTGCCGTTCGAGGCCGAGCTGGTGGTTCACCGGGTCGAGTGACCGCTGCGTCGGCGACGGCGCGCGAGTAGGCCGAGCACGACCACCGCGAGCGCTCCGACGCCATTCGCGTCGCGATCGCTGGTGCAGCTGCAGCCGCCGCCGTCGTCGTCGGTGGCGGCACCGCTGCTCGAGTCGCCGTCGCCGGTGCTTCCGGCCGAGCCGCCGCCAACGGTCGCGCTGGCGCCAGTGGCCGAGGCGCTCGCGCTCGCCGAGGCCGAGTCATCGGAGCTGCTGCCGGGGTTCGGATCACCGGTGCTCGCGCCGCCCGTGCTGTCGCCCCCACCTCCGGTCGAGTCGTCGGCACCGGTGGTGGCACCGCCACCGCTGGTCGAACCGGCGCTCGCACCCGAGAGCGCGATGTCGGCACAGGAGTAGTACTCGTCGTCGTTGGGATTGATCTGCGTGAGCCGCAGCGTGCAGGCCTCGCAGTCGATGTCGGGCAGCTGCACGTCGATCGACGTCGGCATGCCCTCGGCGTCAGAGACGTCGCTGGCGAGGACGTACTGACGAAAGCCCGTGTCGTCGGCTGCCGCGAAATCGATTGTGAGCGAGCCGCCGTGCGGCTGCCCGACCGCCCACGACACCGTGATGGTCTCGCCAGCGTTGAACGGCGTCGGCGTGCCCGCAGGGATGCCACCGCACGGGCCCATGGTCAGCCCGTTGTCGCCGCTGCGCGGCACGGGGTCGGTCATCGCCACGTGGGCCGACGCGATCGAAGGCAGGAAGAGCGAGGCCGACACGAGCGCGGTGCGAAGCTTCATGGCGACCAGCGTAGCGGAGGCGGGGTCTCGCACGCGAAAGGAGAGTTGGTAGCAGACGTCACGCTGCGCGCATCGGTCGTGCCGTGCGAGCGCGGTCTTCCGACCCCACCCTCGTTGGCGATCACCGTCGGCGACGCAGCCCCGCGATCGCGACCATCAGCCACGCCGCGAGGCCGCCGCGATCGCGGCCCTGCACCCCACACGCGCAGCCGCCCTCGCCTTCGCTCGCCCCCGCGCTGCCGCTCGAGTCGCTGCCGCCGGCCGCCGTGGTGCCGCCGCCTTCCGTGCCCTGCGGATCGCCACCGACCTCGCCGCCGCCGTCACCACCACCGCTGTCGTCGGCTGCACCGCCGCTCGAGGTGCCTTCGGCGGGCAGCTCGTCGCGGTACACGAAGCCGACCGCATCCGCGACCACCACGCCGGCGGTGCCATCCGTGGGCCGCAGCGTGACGGTGGCGGTGCCATCGGCGAAGTCGAAGCTGCCGATCGAGGTGAAGCCGCCGCCCTGGGTCTGATCGAGGGTGACCACGTCGACGGGCGTCGTCGCGCCATCGATGCTCGCATCGACGCTGCCGCGATCGGGACCCGCGGCCCAGCTGACGTAGACCTCGTAGCGCGCCGGCGGCAACGCGGCGGTGAAGCTGGCGCTGATGTCGGGGCCCGCGGCGATCTCGTGCTCGTCCCACCAGTAGTAGCCGTCGCCGGCCTGCGAGCGCGCCCACTCGCCGGTGAAGCTCGCGCCGGCGTCGAGGTTGTCGACGATGTAGCGTTCGTCGTCGAGCGCGGCGGGCTTGCGCTGCGCGATGAACCAATCCCAGATCGCCGGCTGATCGTAGGTGCGCGTCCACGAGTCGTGCGAGCCGTCGGGATAGAGCGTGAGCCGCAGGTTCGACTCGCCGACCGCGGCGGTGCCCTCGGCCCAGGCGAACGCGGTGCCGTCGAAGGTCGCCGTCATGTCGCCGGCGGCGGCCTGGTTCACGTCGCCACCGACGTGCGGGTAGTCGGTGAGCACCGGCGGCACGTCGACGCCCGCGGTCGCGTCGGCGATGTGATCGGCCCAGCCGATCGAGTTCGAGCTCGGCACGGTGCCATCGCCCCAGGCGTGGAAGGCCCAGGTCGGCACGTCGACCAGCGGCATGCCGTCGCCGGGCCCGGCTGCGCCGCAGATCGGCAGGATCGCGGTCGCGCGATGGGGATGCGAGCTCGCGTACGACCACGTCCCGCCACCACCCATGCTCAAGCCCGTGAGATACACGCGCCGCGGATCGATGCGGAAGTTCGTCGCGAGGTAGTCGAGGAACGCGTGGATGCCGTCGGCGTTCCACCACTCGGGGGACTGCGGCACGAACACCAACATGCCCGCGTCGGCAAAGTAGGTGCTGCCCTGCGCGATGAGCTTCGCGGGGCCGTGGGCCTTCATCTTCGCCTCGAGGTCGGTGATGCCGTCACCGCTCTCGCCCGAGCCGTGCAGGAACACCAGCACCGGGTGCTTGGCGCCGTCGGCCGCGTAGCCCGGCGGCACGTACTCGAGGTGGCCGTAGTTCGCAGCGGTCGAACCGGTCGGCCGCGCCACCAGCTCGCCTTCGGCGGCGTGGGCGATCGAGGCGAACGCGAGGGTCGAGAGCACCACCATGGGGGAGGCCATGCGCATCATCGCGATCGCGAGCGTAGCGAGTCGCGTCCCCGCGGTCGTGGTGGCGCCAGCCCCCGAACCCGCCGCGATTGTGCAGCGTCTTGCACGACGCGACCGTCGATCGCTGCCGCTCGCGTCAGCGCTATCACGCTCACGCCGAGCGACACGCTTGCTGCTACCATTCGGACCGGACATCGCCCGAGCTGGTCCACGCGACCTCCGTGGGGCAACCCCACGGCATCGTACTTGCCTCGTCACTCGGGGGGAGACGGACCGCCGGGATCGCTCCCGGCGCGCGCCTGTCGGCGCTTCACGTCTCCCAGCACGGAGATTCGTCGGGCGATGTCCACCTTCTCGAATGCTCGACGCGCTCGATCTGCCGCCGCTGCCCCACGCCGAAGCGCTGGCGTCGTGGCTCGGGATCGACGCCGACGAGCTCGTCGTGCTCGCGGACTGCGAGGGGCGCGAGCGTCGACGGGCCGCGCGAGCGCAGCACTACCACTACCGCCGCGTCGCGAAGCCGGGCGGTGGCGAGCGACTGATCGAAGCGCCCAAGCCCCGGCTGAAGGCGGTCCAACGTCACATCCTGCATGGCATC